>CALMML010000175.1 GCA_937868485.1 uncultured Myxococcales bacterium
CCTTGTGGATCGATCACGCTGTCATCGATGTGTACAAGGACCACGCGGCCCAGCACCAGCGTTGCGGAAAGTGGACCTTCTCCGACGGGAATTAGCTGCTGTAACGTACACTCAAATGCCAGCTTGGCCTGCTGCACGCGCGGGGGTGCAATTCGCTCCGAAGGCTGCGCCGCAATCTGGTACGTGTCAAACTCACTCTCTCCGTACGCAAGCTCGGTCGAGGTCTGGTTCATCTCGTCCCCTTGCGAAAAGGAAACGGTGCTGATCGTAAACTCAGGAACCTGTTCCAAGTTGCGCAGCGTGTCTTTTACAGAGCCATCTCGGCGCACCGAACAAGAGAAGATCACCGTCGGTGGACTTGCGCACACTCCGTTGAAAAAGGAAAACGGAGCCAGGTTCGTGACACCCGCTTGCGACACCGTTCCTACCCACGCAATCGGACGCGGCGCGATCGCAAACGTCATCAAGCGATAGATCTTGCGTGCAGAGATCTCACTGGGATCGACTCTCATGCAGACAGACTACACGCACAGACCGCTGCGCTAGCGGCTTTTGGTGACCCAAAAAACATGGGATAGTAAGCGGATGGACTTCACCGACCATGAAGCACTGTGTCGACGCTGCGGGATGTCTTGTCACTTTGCGATTCCGGTGAACGGTCTGGCGGTGGTGATCGATGCGCTGCGCTGTAAGTTCCTTTCGCAGATTGAAGGGGAGCCCGGTCGCTATCACTGCTCGGTCTATGAATCGCGCTATTCCGTCGCGCCGTGGTGTCACAGTGCAGAGAGCGCGCTTCACGCTGGATTTTTGGCGCAAGACTGTCCGTACGCTCGCGGTCACAAGGGATATCGCGGAAAGGTCCGCCTGTCTGCGTCGCTGCAAAGACAAGTGCTGCCTGCGATTCGCAGTGAGATCGTCCGGGTTGGGATTCCCATCGGTGCCGATCCAGACCGAGTTCGTCTCTTTCTGTCCGAGTCTGGGACCGACTTTGCGTACACCGTAAGCGCAGATGGGAGCCGCTATCTGTTTGCGCCCCTTTCGGAGTCCGCTGAAAACGGAAAGACGGCTTCCGCGCAAGGCGATTCCCACATCGAACCGGCGCAGCCGCGTGGCAAGCGGTCTTCGTCGCTGAACGTGCTGTCTTCTGCCGATGAAGGGATTGAGCCGGCCCCAAAAAGCGCGCTACGATGACAAGAACTCGTTCACTAAAACAGGCTACGTAAAGGAGCGTCCGCGATGGGTGTAAACGATGATGTCCGTCACACGATGGAGCTGATTGCCGCAGGTCGTACGTCCAACCTGACCTGTCCGTTTTGTCAAAAGGACAAGCTCAAGAAGGCGATGGGAGACTACGGTCCCGTCTTCACCTGTCCGTCGTGTCGTCGCTTCATTGAAGCGCCGATGATGGACGAATAGCGCAGCGGCACGCGTGCTGCACTACGTCGGCTGGGCTTGTTCCAGATAGCGACCGAGCAGCGGCAGTGTGCTCTGTACCCGCTCTCCGCAGCGACGCTGACACAGCACTCGGAAGTGATGCGCGGCGTCTTCTTCTCCCAGTCGATCAAAGCCCCACGCGCACAGCCCGAGCAGCGGCGGCGCATGATCTGTATCCAGCGCAAGCTGTGCCCGATCCCACAGCGGTCCGTCCAGAAACGGAATCTGTCCATCGCCGAGCGCCAGATACAGCTCGGTGACGTAGAAGTGCGCGCGCAGATAGTCACCCGCAGGCGGATGCGAGATCGCCGCAAAGTGACGACGCGCATCGGCTTGCTTGCCCAGCGACACCAGCGCACGGACTTCTTGATAGCGGGCCAGCGATAGAAACTGCGGCTGGGGCGGGTATTCCCCTGAAAACAGCGCCGCCGCGAGCCGCGCTTGCTCGAGCGCCGTTTCATGATCACCGCGATGACTCGCGACCGTCGAAAGCCGCAAGTGAGCATGACCGCGCACCGCTTCCGATCCCCACGGTGGACGCAGACAGCGCTGTAGCAGCGACTCCGCTTCATCGAGCCGCGACACATGAATCAGCTGCGACGCTTGTTCCAGCCAGCGCGTCACCAGCAGTCCATGTCCCCACGCCGCCGTTCCAACCAGGCTCAGCGCCAGCACCAGCGGATCGCCCGACAGGATCGAACAGACACCGATGCCCGACAAAATCGACAGCGCTCCATAGACCGCTGCCCGTCCCGCATAGCGACGCAGCGGCGAGATCACCGCGCCTTGGGTATCGATTGCCACCAGCGCGCGCTCGGTGGTGTCGTCTGGTGCTGTCAGCTTGCGTGCGAGCTGAAAAGTGGCCGCCATCTTTCGCTTTGCCCTTACGCCGCGGATTCCGCTGCGCTGCGGTTTTGAGCCATCCACTTCCACAAAGGCGGCATGATCCGTCCGAGTGGCTCGTTGTCCAGTCGATCAATCGCTTCGCGCAGAAGGTGCCAGGCCATGTCTTGATCCGGCGTCCGTCCCTTGGTGTAGGCCCACGCACACAGCGCCAGCAGCGCCGACGAAGCCGTGATCTTCAGCGCCCGCTCGGCTCGTTCCCACAGCTCTGACGGTGGCGGCGGCTCTTCCCCCGCGCAAAAGCGCAGATACAGCTCCGTCGTCCAGTACTTCAGCTGTAGGTAGTCGCCTTGCTCGGCCTTGTGAACCGACAGGAGCCGCTCGCGGGCTTCTTCCATCTGGCCGAGGTTACACAGCGCGATCACTTCTCCGTACTGACACGACCGCAGGTGCGGGCTCTTGCGCCACGACTCCTGATACAGCGAGATCGCCTGCCGAAGCTGCACGAGCGCTTCCGCATGATCGCCACGACGAGTCGCCACCGCTCCCAGGTTGTGATGACACAGCGCGCGCAGCCGTCGACCGAGCCCTCGTCGCTTGAGCAGCCGCCGCAAGATCGCTTCCGCTTCATCCAGCCGATCGTGAGACGACAGCAGCGCCGCTTGGTTGATCCTTCGCGTCACCAGCAGGTTTCGTCCCACCAGCGACCCGAACACCAGCGGGAACAAAAGACCCATCACGCCCCACAGATACGTATACAGCACGCTGCCGCCCACCAAGATCGTCGTCAGCATCGCGTAGGACGCCGCTTGCATCATCCGATACTGCGTCGGGGGCCGCACCTTCCCTTGGCTGTCGATGTAGACGAAGGTCTTCGGCCCTGCTTCCTCCAGCGAGCGCGCCAGCTGCATCTGCGGCACTTCTTTGAGCGGACGATCCAGCGCCTGATCCACCGCCGAGAGCAGCTCGACCGGCATCTTCTGCGGCGCCAGGCTCTGCGCAAGCTCCGGTGACAGCGCGATGGCGTCTTGAGGCTCTGCACCCGAACTCGCATCGCCAGCCGCCCGTGGGTCTTTGCGGCTGGGCACCGTGCCGGGTGCGTTTTGTGCGAGGTCTGGCTTAGACACTCCCTTTAGCCTATCACGTCCGCCCGCAGGTTTTCCGCCGCCGTGCGTTGCCGCGTGCCGCAAACTCAAGTACGCTCGGCAGCCGGAGGTCACAAAGAACCAGCATGCCCACCCCCACGACGTCGATTACGCCGAACCAGCTTGCGGCCTACGGGGTTTCGGGGCTCGTCACCTGCGCGCTTGTCGGATACTTCGCGTGGGCCCTGCCCGATGCCCTGTCGCGAGGCCGCGAAGGCGTTCGCCGCACCCGCGAAGCGCCGTGCCAGGTTCTGCGTCCGACCGCTCAGAATGCCGTGCTGGGACGGCTGCCGCAGCCCGCGCCCGACTTTGCGCTCAAGACCCACGACGGACAGGAAGTAAAGCTGTCGTCTCTGCGCGGTCGGGTGGTGCTGGTCAACTTCTGGGCGACCTGGTGTCCGACCTGTGTCGTCGAAGAGCCCTCGCTAGAGCGCTTGGCCACCCAGATGAAGAACAAGCCGTTTTCGCTGCTCGCCGTGAGCGTCGATGAAAACTGGGATCTGGTGCGCCAGCACTTTCCCAAGGGCTCGGCGATGACCGTGCTGCTCGACAAGGACAAGAAGGTTCCCCAGGCCTACGGCACCGAAAAGTTCCCCGAGTCGTTTCTGATCGACCGCGAAGGCAACATCCGCTACTTCGTCGTCAGCGAGCGCCAGCTCTGGCACACCCAGGAAGTCCGCTCCTGCATCGACGCGCTCATCGAAGAATAGCGCCGCCCGCCCGCCCGCTCGCGTTCGTTCGCTAGCTGCCCGCCTTCTTGCGCAGCAGCTTCCGCCGCAGCATCGCCGTAACGTGCGTCACTTCTTCGAGCCGAAACAGCCCGCCGAGCAGCAGATAGCCGACGCCGCCCGCTCCACCGAGCAGCCCCAGCCCGACCACCGCCCGCAGCGTCTGCCCGCTTCCTTGCGCAAGCCCTTCCGCCGTCGCCGCCTGACCCAGGCACAGCGGCGATAGCACCGACAGAATCAGCCCCAGCACAGCCGACGCCGCCACCATCTGGAGCAGCGCAAACCCCATCTCTGGCCCGATGAGCCGCCCATACCTGCGCCGGAACACCACGAGCAGGCTCACAAGGTTCCACGTCGCTCCCAGGCTCGTTGAAAACGCCAGCGCCCGGTAGCCGTACAGCGGATGCAGAAGCAGGTTGCACAACACGCTCAGCAGCACCGTCGTCACCGTAGACAGCACCGCCACCCGCGACAGCTTCAGCGAATAGAACACCGGCACCACCACCTTCACCGCCGCGTAGCACAAAAGCCCCAGCGAATAGAACCGCAGCGCCTCTGCCGTGGCCCGCGTGTCTGCCGCCGAAAACGCCCCGCGCTGATAGATAAGGCCAATCACCGGCTCGGCCAGCACAAACAAGATCACCGCTGATGGCAGCGAGTAAAACGTCACCAGGCGCAGACCTCGGCGCAGGGTGTCGCGCACGCCATCGAGTGCGACCTGCAAGTCCGCTTCACTGGCCGCATCGGCTGCCCGCTGCAGCGCCACCGTCCCGACCGCCACGCCAAACATCCCGATCGGAAGCTGGAGCAGCCGAAACGCGTAGTACAGCCAGCTGGCCGCGCCCGGCTCGGTCGACGCAAAGCGCGAGCTGACGTAGATGTTCACCTGCGTCGCCGCCAGCCCCACCGTCGCCGGAGCCATCGCGAGCAGCACCGTCCGCAGCCGAGGATGGCTCAGATCGATCGCCGGTCGAAAGCGATAGCCACTCTTCCACAGCGGCACAAGCTGAAGCCCAAGCTGGAGCGCTCCCCCACACAGCGTCGCCACCGCCCATGCCACCGCTGCCCCCTGCGTCTTGCCGATGCCGACGACCCACAGCGACAGGCCCGTCACCACCGTTGCCAGGTTGAACAGGGCCGGAGCCAGGGCCGGCGGGGCAAAGCGTCGCTCTGCGTTGAGCATCCCCATCGCCAGCGCCGCCAGCGACACGAGCAGAAGAAACGGCATCATGATGCGGGTAAGCTGCACCGTCAGCTCGGCCTTGCCCGGCACCTGCGCAAAGCCCGCCGCCCAGCCGTCCACCATCTGCGGCGCAAACACGATCCCCAGCACCGTCAGAAGCCCCACCACGAAAAGCAGACAGGTTGCCACCAGGTTCGCCAGGTGCTGCGCGGCGGCCTGTCCTTGCTGCTTGCGAGCGTCCTGAAACGCGGGCTGAAACGCCGCCGACAGCGCTCCTTCCGCAAACAGATCGCGCAGCAGGTTGGGCAGGCGAAAGGCAATCGTGAACGCATCGCCAAAGAACCCCGCACCGAGCAGCGCCGCAAACACCTGCTCGCGCAAAAGGCCCAAGATGCGCGACACAAACGTCGCCAGCGACAGCCACAGCGCCGTCTTGCCCATCGAGCCACCCTCCGCCGCAGGGGGGGGCTCGTCGTGAGCAGGCCGAGTCGGCACAAGCACCGTCGTGTCCTCCCTCGGCCCAGTCTCAGTCGAGATCGTGTCCGGCATTGCCCGCACTCTACCTGTCCCGCCGCCCCCACGCGAGTCTTTGCCCACGCCCGCGCCGCTTGGTGGGTAGTGGGATGCGCTTGGGGGACGACTTCGTGGCTTGCGGACCGTAGTGCGGAGACTGCTAGACTGGCCTTACCATGATCCTGCACCTTCCCAACCTGACGCTGAGGCCGTTTCTGCCAGGCGATGTGGAGTCGCTGGCTCGTCATGCCAACAACCGGAGGGTCTGGCAGAACCTCCGCGATGGCTTTCCGCATCCGTACACCGAAGACGATGCGCGGCGCTGGGTGACGCACGCCGCCGGGCAGCCGGACCCGCAGAGCGTCTTTGCGATTGTCAAAGACGAGCTGGTCATCGGCGGCATTGGTGTGCATCGGCTGGACAAAGACCCGGTCTATCGCGACACCGCCGAGCTTGGCTACTGGCTGGCCGAGCCGTACTGGGGACGCGGGCTGATGACCCAGGCGGTCAAAGCGGTGACACGCTACGCCTTCGATGAGCTGGGACTGTTTCGGCTGGAAGCGGGGGTGTTTGGCTGGAACGTGTCGTCGGCGCGGGTGCTGGAAAAGGCGGGCTATTCGCTGGAGGGTCGGCTGCGCAAGCAGGTCTACAAAGACGGTCAGCGGCTCGATGTGCTGCTGTATTCCCGTCTGCGCACAGATGAGGTAGAGTAGGCACCCTCATGAGCACCGTGCCTACCTCGTCGCCCCACTCTCCGAACGACTCTACCCAAGCCGACAAGAGCGACCTCGAAGGTCAGATGCGCGATCGTCGCCGCATCATCGAGTCGCTGCGGCAGAGCGGTCAGAACCCGTTTGCCAACGACGCCCGTCCGACGCACCAGATCTACGCGCTGCCCGCGTCTCGGCAGGAAGAAGTCGCGAGCCTGCCGCTCGAAAATGAGCTGGCTGCCGACGCGCCGCGCTATGCGGTGGCCGGGCGACTTCTGCAAGTCAACGAGATGGGCAAGGCCAAGTTCCTGTTCATCCGAGGCGACCGGGGCGCGATGCTCCAGCTGTACTTGAAGGCGGACGTGGTCGAGGCGTTTGCGCTGTCGAACCAGCTGGGCCTGGGGGACTTTGTGCTGGCGCAGGGTCCGCTGTTTCGGACGCGCAAAGACAAGCGGGCGCTGCGGATCGAGTCGCTGCGACTGCTCAGCAAGGCGGTGCGTCCGCTGCCGGGCAAGGCGCTGCAAGACGGACCGAAAGTGACCGACGAAGACTGGCGCTACCGTCAGCGCTACGCCGACATGATCGTGCATCCCGAGGTGGCGGATGTGTTTCGCAAGCGGGCGACGATCGTGCGAGAGATTCGGCGCTTCTTCGATGAGCGCGGCTACGTCGAGTGCGATACCCGGATGCTGCTGTCGACAAACGGCGGCGCGGCGGCTCGTCCGTTCCGTACGCATCACAACGCGCTCGATCTGGACCTGTCGCTGCGGATTGCGACGGAGCTGGATCTAAAGCGGCTGGTCGTCGGCGGCCTGGATCGCGTCTATGAGATTGGCCGCATCTTCCGCAACGAGGGCCTGTCGCGCTTCCACAACCCAGAGTTTACGACCATCGAGTTTTACGAAGCGTACGCGACGTATGAAAACCTGATGGATCTGACTGAAGAGCTGCTCGAGCGTGCGTGCGTGGCGGTAAATGGCACGACGACGATCGACTATCAAGAGCACCAGGGCGTGCGGCTGCAGCGGCCTTTCCGGCGGGCGACGATGCGACAGCTCGTCAAGGAAGCGCGTCCCGATGCGCCGATTGCGGACGGGGCTTGCACCGATGCTGAATACGCGGCACTGCCGGGCTATGCGCGGTCGGTGCTCGGGGACAAAGCGCCGAGCGGCTACGGTCACGCGCTGGTGGCGCTGTTTGAAGAGTTTGTCGAAAAGTCGCTGGTGCAGCCGACGTTTGTCTGTGAGTTCCCAACGGAAGTGTCGCCGCTGTCGCGCCGCAACGACCGCGACCCGCGCTTTGTGGACCGCTTCGAGCTGTTCGTGATTGGCAAAGAGCTGGCCAATGCCTTTTCGGAGCTCAACGATCCCGACGACCAGCGGGCGCGCTTCGAGCAGCAGGTGAGCCAGAAGGCCAGCGGCGACCAAGAAGCGATGGACTACGACGAAGACTTCTGTCGCGCGCTGGAATACGGAATGCCTCCGACGGCGGGTGAGGGCATCGGCATCGATCGGCTGGTGATGCTTCTGACCAACAGCGCGTCGATTCGCGACGTGATTCCGTTCCCGCAGCTTCGTCCCGAGACGACTTCCCCGGCGGAGAACGAGTCCAAGTGAAGCTGTCGTTCGAGCTGCTGGTTGCGGCGCGTTACCTGCGAGCGGATCGGCCCAAAGGAGCGCTCGATCACCTGCGCTGGGCGACGCTTGTGCTTGTGATCCTGACGGTGGCGGTGTTCGCGGGCGGCGAGCTCGTCGAATACCTGCTGCGCGATCACCTGTCGGAGACGCTGTGGAACCTGCGTGGACCGCTGCGGGCGGCCAAGTACATTACGGTGCTTGTGACGCTGCTCGTCGGGTTCTTCATTGAGCTGATTCGGCGGCTGACGATCTTTACGACGATCTCGACGTTCGGGCTGTTTCTGGGCACGGGCGCGCTGGTGACGGTGCTGTCGGTGATGTCGGGGTTTGAGCAGGATCTGAAGACCAAGATCCTCGGGACGCATGCGCACATGGTGGTGTCGACGCCGGACCGTAGCTTCACCGACTATCGCGAGGCGCTCGGCAAGATTGCCAAGGTCAAAGGCGTGCAAGCGGCGTCGCCGTACCTTTCGAGCGAAGTGATGATCGCGAGCCAGTCGAACCTGGCGGGCGTGATCATCAAAGGCATCGATCCCGATAGCGTCGGCAAGGTCACAGAGCTTGTAAAAAACACCGAGGCGGGCTCGCTCGACCACTTGCTGCATCCTGAGCTGCTGGTAAAGCCAGCGTCGGGATCGTCGGTGACGGTGGTTCCTCGGTCAGCCAGCGTCGATGGCGGTGCGGTCGATGGCGGTCAGGTCGATGCGTCGTCAGGGCCTGGGCGGTCCGATGGCAGCGCGTCGGAGCAAGTCGTCGCAAAAGCAGTTGATGGCGGTGCGGTCGATGGCGGTGTGCTGGCCGACGCGGGCAGCATCGCGGCGTTTGATCCGGTTGCGAGCAAAAAGCCCAAGATTCAGCCGCCGCGCAAGGTGCTGCCGGGCCTGGCGATTGGTCGCGAGCTGGCGCGTAACCTGCGGGTTTTCGTCGGTGAGGATGTCAGCCTGGTGTCTCCGATGGGCGATGTCGGTCCGACTGGGCCGATTCCGAAGAGCAAGCCGCATCGCATCGCCGCGATCTTCTTTTCGGGAATGTACGAATACGACAGCAAGTACGCGTACATGAACCTGCCAGCGGCGCAGAAGTTCCTGGGGCTCGATGACGAAGTGACGGGCGTCGAGCTGAAGCTGCAAAACCCGGAAGAGACGGAGTCGGTGATGGCGGAGCTGCGTGGGGCGCTCGGGCCGGGCTTTTTGGTTCAGGACTGGAAAGAGCTAAACCGCAGTCTGTTTGCGGCGCTGAAGCTGGAGAAGATCGCGATGTTTATCGCGCTGTGCTTCATCATCCTCGTCGCGGCGTTTTCGATTGTGTCCAACGGCATCATGCTGGTGATGGAAAAGGGCAAAGAGGTCGCGATCCTCAAGTCGATGGGCGCGTCGGACCGAGCGGTGCTGCGGATCTTCGTGCTGCTCGGGGCGTACATGGGAACGGTGGGAACGACGGCGGGCGTGCTGACGGGCGTGTTTACCTGCTGGGTGTTTGACCGCTTTGGGCTGCCGCTCGATACCGACGTGTACTACATCACCAAGCTGCCGGTGAAGGTCAGTCCGGCAGAGCTGTCGTCGGTGCTGCTGGCTTCGTTGGTGCTGACGCTGTTGGCGACGCTGTATCCGGCGTGGCAGGCGGCGCGGCTGCGTCCGGTCGAAGCGCTGCGCTAACTTGCGAGGCGGGCGGGGTTCTACTTGCGGAGGCTGCGCACCAGCTCGGCTTGTCCATCGGCGTGATAGGACGAACGAACGAGCGGGCCGGACTCGACGTGGGGAATCCCGAGCGAGCGCGCTTCTTGGGCAAGCTCGGCAAACTCGTCGGGCGTGACGTAGCGGGCAATCGGCAGGTGGTTCTTCGACGGGCGCAGGTACTGACCCATCGTCACGATGTCGATGCCCAGGCTGGCCAGCTCTCGTAGCACCTGCCTTACTTCATCGATCGACTCACCAAGCCCGAGCATCAGTCCGGTCTTGGTCACTGCGCCGCGCGACTTGGCATGCGCCAGGATCTTGTAGCTGCGTGGATAGCTGGCCTGCACGCGAACCTGACGAGACAGCCTCGGCACCGTCTCTAGGTTGTGGGCAAAGACATCGGGACCGGCGGCGAGCACGGTGTCCACATCGTCGGTGTTTCCCTTGAAGTCGCCGGTCAGCACTTCCAGCGTCATGCCGTCGCAGTGCGCGCGAACCTGACGAATCGTCTCGGCCCAGTGCGCTGCGCCACCGTCTTTCAGATCGTCGCGATCGACGCAGGTGATGACGGTGTGACGCAGACCCAGCTCTTTGAGCGCCAGCGCCACACGTCGCGGCTCATCGGGATCGGGCGGCAGCGGTCGTCCCGTCGGCACATCGCAGAACTGACACGAGCGCGTGCAGATGTTGCCAAGGATCATGATGGTGATGGCGCGACGGCTCCAGCACTCACCGATGTTTGGGCAGCTGGCCGATTCACAGACGGTGTGAAGGCGCTGGCTGTGGACCAGATCGCGCACCTCGAAGAAGGTCTTTCCCGACGGTAAGCGCGCTTTGATCCAAGCGGGATGACGCGGGCGTGGCTCGGGCTCGCTGTTGCCAAGGACGGGAAGGTGTCGCGCGGTGTGCGGTGTCTGATCCATTACAGGTCGATGGCCTCTCCGAAGGCTGCTTCAAAGGCACCCTTTGTGATCTCGCCATAGGTTGGATGCGGCAGCACGGTGTGAAGCACCTCGGTGGCGGTCAGCTCGCCGCTGCGCGCGATGCACAAGGCCGAGATCATGTCGCTGGCGGTGCCGCCCAAGATGTGCGCGCCCAGGATTTCGCCGCTCTGTTCGTCGAGCACAACCTTGACCATGCCTTCGGTCTCGCCGGTCGCTTGGGCTTTGCCTGACGCTTTGAACGGGAACTTGCCGACCTTGATCTGCTTGCCTTCCGCGCGGGCTTTCTGCTCGGTGAGTCCCATCGAGCCGACCTCGGGACGACAGAACGTAGCGCCGGGCATGCTGCTGAGGTCGACGCGGCGGATCTCGCGATCATTGATGCCAGCCAGCTTTTCGACGCAGGCGATGCCTTCCGCCGACGCTTTGTGCGCGAGCAGCGGTCCGCCGATGCAGTCCCCGATGGCGTAAAAGCCGGGCTCAGGCTTGCCGCTGGCATCCAGGAGCCGATACCACTCATCGACGGCCAAGAAGCCGCGATCGATCTTCACCCCTGCGCTGGCCGCCGCGATCGTGTCGAGGTTTCCGGTCACACCAACGGCAGACAGGACCTTTTCGACGACGACTTCTTGGCTTTGACCGTTTGCATCGGTGAAGCGGACTTTTTGCTCGCTGCCGACCTTTTCACAGCCTGCGAAGCGCGCACCGACGTGAATGCGGATGCCTTGCTTGGTCAGCTCGCGCCGAAGCTGCTCGGCAATCTCGCTGTCTTCGACGGGAAGAATCTGCGGCAGCGCTTCCAGCACCGTCACCTGCGTTCCAATCGCGTTATAGAAGTACGCAAACTCGATGCCGATTGCGCCTGCACCGACGACGAGCAGCGACTTCGGCTGGCTCGGCAAGTTCATCGCTTCGAAGTAGGTCAGGACATCTTTTCCGTCGGGAACCAGGCTGGGAATCGTCTTTGGCTTGGCACCAACCGCCAGGATGATGTGCGGCGCGCTCAGCTCTTTTCCGTCGACAAATAGCTTCAGCTTGCCGCCTTCTCGGCGCAGCGTCGCGGTCTTGTCGAGGTGCTCGATCTGGTTCTTTTTGAACAGCAGACCGACGCCGCGCTTCTGTCCTTCGGCGACCTTGCGGCTGTTGGCGACGGCGGCACCGTAGTCAAAGCGCAGACCGTCGGTGACGATGCCAAGGTGTGCGCCTTTTTTTAGGCTGGCGAACAGCTCTGCCGAGTGAAGCAGCGCCTTGGTTGGAATGCAGCCCCAGTTGGCGCAGATTCCGCCGAGGTGCGCACGCTCGACGACGACAACCTTTTTGCCAAGCTGGGCTGCGCGAATGGCTGCGACGTAGCCACCGGGTCCGCCACCGACGACCACGACATCGGGACCGGCTCCGGCACTGGTCTGTGCGACGGGTTTTTGCATCACAGCACCAGCAGCATCGGCTCGCGCAGGCCTTCGACGACTTTGGCGAGCAGCTGCGCACCGAGTGCTCCATCGACGATGCGATGATCGCACGACAAGGTCAGCGTCATCCGGCGACGGACTTCGATGTGATCCTGACCGTCTTTTTCGACGACGACCGCGCGCTTTTCCACCTGCCCGACAGCGAGGATGCCACTCTCAGGCGGGTTGATGATGGCGTAGAACTCGCGAATGCCGTACATGCCCAGGTTGGTCAGGCTGAAGGTTCCGCCGGTGTATTCCTCGGGACGGAGCTTTTTGTCACGACCGCGCGCCGCCAGATCACGGACTTCCTTGGCCAGCGCACCGAGCGACTTTTGATCGGCGCCACGTACCACCGGCGTGATCAGTCCGTCATCCAGCGCAACCGCGACGCTGAGATCGACGCGATGATGCGCAACCGCGTTCTGTCCATCCGGCGCAATCGACATATTGGCCTTGGGCACAAGCCGCAGCGCGCGCGCCAGCGCCTTGAGGATCATGTCGTTGACCGACACTTTTTCGCCGCCCGCCGCTTGGCTTGCGCGGTTGAGCTGCTCGCGGAACGCCATCGCCGCTTCCATATCGACCTCGCTGGTCAGATAGAAGTGCGGAACGGTCTGCTTGGCTTCGACGAGCCGCTTGGCTGCGGTGCGACGAATCATCGACAGCGGCTGTAGCTCATCACCAGGCAGCAGCGTCGGTGCCGTCGCGTGGGTCACACTCGGCTGCGCCACAACGATCGACTGCTTCGGGGCCGACTCGACATCGCGCTTGACGATGCGACCGCCGGGACCAGAGCCTTTGATCGCGCGCAGGTCGATGCCTGCTTCGGATGCCAGACGACGTGCCAGCGGTGAAGCGAAGATGCGTCCCGTTGCCGACGAAGCTGGAGCAGCCTGCACAGCCGGCGCGGCCTGAGCCACGGGAGCCGCTGCCTTCGGGGGAGCCACAGGTGCCGCCGGGGCGGGCGCAGGCTCAGGCGCTTTGACCGGAGCCGCCGCAGGCTTGGCTTCACCTGGGCCCGTCGTCAGTTCCTTGAGCAGCGCCGAGATGTCTTCCCCTTTTTTGCCCAGAACAGCCACCGGCGCACCCAGCTTCACCGTCTGACCGGGCGTCGCGAGGAGCTTCAGCAGGTAGCCCTCGTCTTCGAGGGGAAAGTCCATGTTGGCTTTGTCAGTTTCGACCTCAGCGACGATGTCGCCGGGGCTGACTTTGTCGCCTTCTTGCTTGAGCCACTTGGCTACCACGCCCTCTTCCATCGTCGGGGACAGGCGCGGCATCGAGATAAGAGTTGCCATGCTGTAATGTTCTCCGCGTCGGCTGCGGTTTGTCCAAACCGGGTTATTCGAGCGTTCGCTTGACGGCTGCCACCACGCGCGCCACGTCGGGCAGCACGATGGCTTCCAGGTTCAGCGCGTACGGAACAGGCACGTCCTCGCTCGCCACACGCTCGATCGGTGCGTCCAGATCGTCAAAGCAGTGCTTCTGCACGCGATACGCAATCTCGCCGCCGAAGCTCGAGTGCGGCGTCGCTTCCTGCACAATGACCAAGCGATTGGTCTTGCGCACCGACGAAAAGATCAGGTCTTCATCGAGCGGACGCAGCGTGCGCGGATCGACCACTTCGACGTCGATGCCTTCTTTTTCCAGCTCTTTGGCCGCTTGCAGCGCCAGCCCGACCATCTTCGAGTACGCGACGATGGTGCAGTCTTTTCCGGGCCGCTTGATGTCACCCTTGCCGAGCGGAATCAGGTATTCACCCTCGGGCACTTCGCCGGTTTCACCGTACAGCAGCTCTGCTTCGATGAAGACCACCGGATCGTCGTCGCGAATCGCGGTCTTGAGCAGTCCTTTGGCATCGGCGGGCGTCGACGGCA
The DNA here is from genome assembly GCA_937868485.1 of uncultured Myxococcales bacterium. Lineage (GTDB taxonomy): Bacteria > Myxococcota_A > Polyangia > Palsa-1104 > JAEUJZ01 > JAEUKA01. The sequence goes on from CALMML010000175.1 coordinate 14,136, forward strand.
TCACGACCTTCAGTCCCGGCGTGTTGCAGTACATTGCCTCAAAGCTGCTCGAGTGCTGCGCGCCGAGCTGATGCGCTGCGCCACCGGCTCCTCGGACGACCATCGGAACCTTGAACTGTCCGGCGGACATCTGATGAATCTTGGCGGCGGAGTTTATGATCTGGTCGATCGCCACCAGCGAAAAGTTAAACGTCATCAGCTCGACGATGGGTCGCAGACCGACCATTGCTGCGCCGACGCCGATGCCGACAAAGCCGCACTCCGCGATGGGGGTGTCGATGACGCGCTTTTCGCCAAAGCGAGCGAGCATTCCCTGCGACACCTTGTAGGCACCGTTATAATAGCCAACCTCCTCGCCCATCAAAAGGACGTTGGGGTCGCGCTGCATCTCCTCGCTCATCGCCTGGTTGAGCGCTTCGCGAAACGACATCTTCGGCATCGCCTATCTACTCTCCTCACTGGCCTATCGGCTTCTTGTGGTCGGACCCATTTGTGCCCAAGCGTTCGATGCTCGAGCGGAGGCAGGTACGACCCATACTCGGGCGAGCATATCAAATTTCCTGCGCCGCCAAGTGGGCTTCGGGTGGGCTTGGCTGCGACCTTCGGGACTTTGACTCGATTTACCTGCCCGCGCGCACTTCACAAGCAGCCGAATGGGAACGCAAGTAGTGATATTCTAGAGTCGCGTACTATCTGGCCATGTCTATCGCTACTCCTACGGAAGGCTTCATCAAGTCTGCGGTACTGGCCAGTCGTACCGGCACTCTCTCTGCGCCGACGGGCAACACCCTGCACTGTAAAGGCTGGGGTCAAGAAGCGGCGCTGCGGATGTTGTGCAACAACCTCGATCCCGCCGTCGCAGAACGTCCGCACGATCTGGTCGTCTATGGCGGGACGGGCAAAGCGGCGCGCAGTCACGAAGCGCTCTCGGTCATCATCCGAGAGCTTCTGTCACTCGAAAACGATGAGACGCTGCTCGTCCAGTCGGGCAAGGCCGTCGGTGTGCTGCGAACCCATGAAGACGCGCCGCGCGTGATCATCGCCAACTCGAACCTGGTTCCGGCGTGGGGCACCTGGCAGCACTTCTGGGAGCTGGAGTCGCAGGGACTCATGATGTACGGCCAGATGACCGCCGGGTCGTGGATCTACATCGGCACCCAAGGCATCTTGCAAGGCACGTTCGAGACGTTCGCGGCGGCGGCGCAGAAGCACTTTGGCAGCTCGCTCGCGGGGCGCTGGGTGGTGTCGGCGGGACTTGGCGGAATGGGCGGTGCGCAGCCTCTGGCGGTGACGCTCAACGACGGTGTGTTTCTGGGCATTGATGTCGATGCCGCGCGCATCAGCCGTCGCGTCGAGCAAGGCTACCTGGATGAGCAAGCGCACAGCCTCGATGAAGCGCTGGCCAAGGTGCAGCAAGCGGTGGCGGACAAGCGTCCGCTGTCAGTCGGTCTGTGCGCCAACATTGCTGACGTCCTGCCCGAGCTGCTGCGTCGCGGTGCGATTCCCGATCTGCTGACCGATCAGACCTCGGCGCACGATCCGCTCGGTGGCTATGTGCCAAGCGGCTACAGCCTCGAAGAAGCGGCAGCGCTACGAAAAGCCAGTCCCGATGCCTACATCGAGCGTGCCCGCCGAACGATGGTGACGCAGCTGGTCGCGTCGCTGGCACTTCGTCAGCGCGGAACGCACCTGTTTGACTACGGCAACAACCTGCGTGCCCAAGCGCTGCTCCATCCCGATGCTGCGCGCGAAGGACTTTCCCACAGTGAGCTGTACGCGGCGATGCCTGGCTTTGTGCCGGCCTACATTCGACCGCTGTTTTGTGAAGGAAAAGGACCATTTCGCTGGGCCGCGCTGTCGGGAAATCCGGCGGACATCGAGCGCACCGATGAAGCCGTCCTGGAGATCATGAAAGGCACCCCGAGCGAAGCGCACCTGCGGCGCTGGCTTGGCATGGCCAGTCGTCGCGTCAAGTTCCAGGGTCTACCCGCTCGCATCTGCTGGCTGGGCTACGGCGAGCGCGCACGGGTTGGTACCTACTTTAATGATCTGGTGGCACGCGGCGAGATCTCGGCCCCGCTCGTGATTGGTCGCGATCACCTCGACTCTGGATCGGTCGCTTCACCCAATCGCGAAACCGAAGCGATGCGAGATGGCAGCGATGCCGTCAGTGACTGGGTCTTTTTGAACGCACTCGTCAACTGTGCAGCCGGTGCCACTTGGGTGTCCGTCCATCACGGTGGTGGCGTCGGCATTGGCTATTCGCAGCATGCAGGAATGGTCGTTGTGGCCGACGGTACACCGGCGGCGCGCAGGCGACTTGAGCGCGTGCTCACCAGCGATCCCGCGATGGGTGTGCTGCGTCATGCCGACGCTGGCTATCGCGAAGCCATCGACTTTGCGGCAGAGCACGGTCCGCGTGTGCCGCACCTTGTTTCAAAACCTGAACCTTCGTCGGGGAATCCCGACAAGTAACCGCGTCCGCCAGTCGCGGCGGGAGAGAAGATGACGCTTCTGTTTGGTCCGAACACAAGCCTCCGTTTCAAGCTGCTTCTACCGCCGCTGCTCGTGCTGCTTTTTTTGCTGAGCACGCTTTCGATCGTCGGAAACAACTGGCTGCACGACGTGTCGCAGCGGCTGGCTCAGTCGCATGCCGAGAGTCGCGTCGCGGACTTGGCGCACTCGATGCTGCTGTCGGATGCGCTGAAGAACGCGCCGGAAAAGAACCTGTCGCCGCTGCTCAACGGCACCGTCGATAACGATCCTCGGATGCTGTTTGCGGTGCTGAAGCTGCGCGACCAGCTGTTCATCGGAACGCGCAGTGGCACCGAAGGCGAACAGCTGTCGCTGCTGCTTGCGGATCAGAAGCGCTACAGCAACCTTGCGCAGAACGTCACGCAGCGCCTAGCCAGCATCGAGTTTTCGATCGCTCGTCGCATGGTCCCGATTCCGGGCACCAACGAGACGGTGGAGCTAACGCTCGCGGCGTCGCTGCGCGATCAGGTCGCGGACTATCGCACCAGCCTGTTTCTGATCCTCGGTGTGCTTGGCGCGGCGCTGTTTGGTTACGCGATCTTTTCGATTTACGTGCTGTCGGTGCTGGGTCGGCGGATGGATCAGCTGGTCGATGCCGCACATCGCGTCGAGCAAGGCGACCTGAACGTGCGCATCAGCAACCTGGTTCCCGACGAAATTGCCGTGGTCGGTCGCGCCTTCGATAGTGAAGCAGAGCGTCTGTCGTCGGCAGTGAGCATGCTGCAATCGGCGGCCATCGTGGTTGAGCGGGCCTCGACGGATGTCAATCAGACGCGCTCGGGGCTGCAGCGGACGCTTAGCTCGCAGGTACGTGACATCGAGGAAGCGCTTCAGGTGCTGCGCGAAGTGCTGGCGGGCTTTTCGTCGGCCAGCGTGCAGGCAGAGCACAGTCGCGACGAAGCGCGCAATGCCTCGGCCAACTGTCAGCGACTCACGACCAGCGTGCAAGATGCGACAGCGACCATCGAAGAAGCCGAGCGTGTGGTGGCGCAGACCTCTGACAGCCTCGGGCAAGTTTCCAATGCGACGGCGGACATTGCCAAGCACGCCGATACGCTATCGGACACCACCGCTTCGACGGCCAGCGCCATGCTTCAGATGAAGCACTCGATCTCGCGGGTCCGAGAGACGGCCATCACCGCCGCCAGCCTCGCAGAGCAAGCCGGTCTCGACGCGGAGCGTGGCACCCAAGTGCTGCAAGAGAGCATGAACGGCATCGAGCACATCCGCGAAGCCTCGCGCGCCATCGGCAACGTCACCGAGGAGCTGGAAAAGCGCGTCGGTGAGATCGGCGATGTGCTTCACCTCATCACCGAGCTGACCCAGCGCACCAACCTGCTCGCGCTCAATGCCAGCATCATCGCGGCCCAAGCCGGCGCGGAAGGTCGTGGCTTTGCGGTCGTCGCCGATGAAATCAAGGATCTCGCCCGTCGCACCGCCAACTCTGCCGGTAGCATCGACAACCTGATTCAAGCGGTGTCCGATGGCGCACACGCAGCCCGTCGCGCAGCCGTTGCAGGCGCTGATGCGGTCGAATCCGGTGCGTCGCAGTCGAGTGAAGCTGCCAAGACCATGACCGACATCTTGTCGCGACTGCGCAACTCGGCGGCGATGGCCAAGTCGATTGCGGCAGCGACGGATGAGCAAGCACGTAGCTCGGCGTATGTGACGCGCTCGATTCAAGATGTCCAAAACCACGTCACCGAGATCACCGGCAAAGCGGTCGATCAGACCCGTCGCACCGAATACCTTCAGCGTCAGGTGTCGCGTCTGCGGGAGCTGGTGGATCGTCTGTCCAAGGGCGGACGTGACGAGCGTGACAGCATGGCGGCGATCTCGGAGTCGCTACAGCGGATGGTGCGGACGCTCGATGAGCTTTCCGGCTCGCAGCGCAACAATGCGACGGAAGGTGAGCGTCTTCGCAACTTGATGGAAGTGGTGCGGCGCGGCATGTCGAGCCAGCGAGAGCAGAGCGCTGCGCTGGATCGCTGCCTGGGAGAGCTGGGAAATCAGGCGACGGAGCTACGCGGTCAGCTTAGCAAGCGACAGTAGGACGAAGCTGCTGCATTCCATCGAGGAACAGCCACAGCGCCTGTGACGCACGCTCGGCGGCATCCACCACCGCTTGGCGCTCTTCGACGGACCTAGCATGTGCAACCAGCGCATCGCACTCGACCTGGCGGTGAACCACGTCGGCGTCTTCGTGCACGGAAAAGAACGACACCGCACGCGGATCGCGCAGGCCGTAGAAGTCCCCGAGTCCTTCGCGCTTGGTCTTGGCCACGTCGGGAATCTGCGACTCGTACGCGTAGAGCGCCGCCATTCCTTGCAGGAAGCTGCCGTTCTTGGTCAGGTCGCGGAAGATCTCGACGGAAGCTTGGGTCGCTCGTGTCGGCTCCGCTTCTTCTACGGACTCACGCGCAACGCCCATTCCTTCGGCAAAGCGCAGCCACAGCTCCGGGTGATTGCTATCGCCTTGCTCTTCTTCACACAGGTTTGCGAGCAGCTCCTGACGCAGCTTCAGGTCGTCGCAGTTGGCGTGAACGGCGCTCACGTAGCGAGGGAACGCCTTGACGTGGTGAAAGTACTGCTTCGAGTACTCACGCAGATCATCGAGGCTGAGCGCACCTTGGCTCCATGCCTGATAGAACGGGTGCGACAGCATCGCGTGACGCTGCACCGCCGCATCGAGCGCGCGCACAAACTCGGCATCGCTACGCAGGTCAAAGCTGGAAGTCTGGTTCATCTTGGGCCTCTCCCTCTCCATGGTCGACGAGGATGATGCTACGGGAACCGGTACGCTTCTTCCCGCAGCGACAAGTGCGCGCAGCTTAGCGCAAAACCGGGTCCGTCCGTAAAGGGGCTCGTGCTGGGGCAAGACGCGCGCGATGAAGGCGCAGACAACAGGTGTGGCTAGGCGAGAAAGCGGGTGAGCGCCGCAAACAGCGGCTCGGGCGCTTCGATGTACGGGACGTGACCGCACGCGGGCAAGCGAACCATCTGTGCGCCAAGAATGGACGCTGTCTCGACGGCGCTTTCCATCGGAATTACATCCTGCTCACCGTGGATAACCAGCGACGGAATGTGCCGAAGATTCGCCAGCTCTGCGCGCAGATCAAACGACGGGCCCAGGCTCTTCCAGATGGCTTCTTCCAGGCGCTGCTTGACCAGAAACGGCGTTAGCTCCAGCGCGCGCCTTGGCGAAAGAAAGTACGGCGTCACCGCCAGGGCGAAGCGATACCGTCGCTGCTCTTCGGGTGACAGCGAGTCTTTCTTCTGCGCAAACTCCTCACGCAGCTTCTGGACTTCGGGCCGGTGCATCGCGTCGGCCATTCGCTGCTGATATTCCTTCCGAACCGCAGCGGTCGGTGGCGCGGGCGACAGCAAGATCAGTCGCTCAATGTGCTGCGGATGCTGTACCGCATACAGCATCGCCAGCAGCGCGCCCCACGAGTAGCCCATCAGCCGAACCTTTTCGACGCCCACAAAGCGCCGCACCGCATCGACATCTTGGGTGTGAATCGCGACCGATGGCGGATCTTCCCCTTCCGCCTGCGGCGACCGATCCGCGCCGCGCTGATCGTAGAAGTAGACGCGCCGACCTACGCCCAGGTCACTTACGGCATCCAGCTGCGGTCGTAGATAGCGACTGTCTGCGCCTGGTCCACCGTGCAGGATCAGCAGCGGAGGCCCGAGCGCGCTTCCCGCATGCTGGGGATCGACCCACTCAACGTGAAGGTGAGCCGCTGTTACGGGAAGGTCAAAACCACTCACGCCGACTGTCCACGCAGAAACCGCAGGGCCGGACGCGCAAACGGCAGGCTCGCCGCAATCAGCAGCACCGACGACACAATGCCCAGCTGATGCACATGACCCGGCGACAGCAGCGTCTGAAAGTAGGTTGGGTTGTGCAGCGGCGCTACGTCATGACCGTGGAGCAGCGACAGCGGCAGCGCCAGGCCCGCCGCCAGCATCATCAGCACGCCAGCGGTTCGGTTGCGCAGCACAGCGATGAGACCCACGCCCGCCAGCACCAGCAGCGCCGACGCGCCTTCTTTGGGGGCCAGCGCCACCAGGATCAGCGTTGGCAAGCTCGCCGCCGCGCGCGTCACCGTGTGACCGACCTTTTCTACGCCTTGTTCATCGACGCGCAGCAGCTTGCGCCACGACTCTTGACCGTCGAAGTGATCCGACAGCTTCTTGCCTTGCAGAAACAGCGCCACGATGCCGTGTGTCGCTCCGTAAAACAGCAGCACCGGGTCCAGCGACTTGGCCGTCACCATGCCCCACATCGCCACCGTCAGACCTGAATAGCCCAGGCCGATGGCATACCAGCGTGCCCAGAACCAGTCCGCAGCCAGCGCAAAGAATGCGACACCGTACGTCAAAGACAGCGCTGCAAACGGAGCCACCCACTCACGCTCCGGCTGACCCGGCGGTGACAGGTAGAACAGCAGCGCCAGCAGCGAATACAGCGCCGTGTAAAACGACAGACACAGGATCGAGACCGCTTTGCGTTCCCCGGAGAGTCCAAATGGCTGATCAAGAAGTGACATGGGCGTTACCTCAGCTCGTTTTCGTCGATGCAGTTCAGTATGCCAGGACCGACGCTAGGATTTGGATGCCAGAGTCGGTTTTGCGTCGCTAGGTTCGATGGAAGCGGCGCTCGATTTCGCTGCGATCCAGCCGCCACAGCACAGGCCGTCCGTGCGGACAGTACGGGCTCAGCGATACATCGTCGAGCGCAACCAACAGCGCCCGCGCTCGGCTTTCATCCAGCACATCGCCCGCGCGCGTCGCCGCATGACAAGCCATCGTCGCCAGCAGCAGCTCGTCGCGCTTTTGCAGTACATCCGACCGACCGTGCTCTTCTAGCTCGTCGAGCACCAGGCGCAAGAGTCGCTCGGGCTCGCTGTGAACCTGCGCGCCGCGTCCGTATTGTCCCAGGTCCGGGGCCGACGTCAGCGCAAAGGTCTTGCCCGAAAACGGTCGCACTTCAAACCCCAGCTGATGCAGCGCCGCTTCGTACTCGCTCACCAGCGAAGCACGCTTTTCGTCCAGCTCCAGGTGAACCGGAAACAGCAGTCGCTGCGAGGACAGGGTCTGTCCGTGTGCCCGCCGCAGTCGCTCAAACAGCACCCGCTCATGCGCCGCGTGCTGATCGATGATGAGCAGCTCGTCTTGGTATTCGCACAGCAGGTAGGTCGCAAACAGCTGTCCCAGGTACGGAAGCTGCTGAAGCAAAAGCCGTCCATCACTCGGCGCTTCGACCGGCTGCTGCGGCGGCGCGCTTTCTTTGGGCGGAGCGTCCGTCTGCGGCTCGCTGGGCACGGCAATCGGCGCATACAGCTTGAGCGCTTGCTGAAGCCGAGAGCGATGCTCGCCGAGTCCACTTGGTCGCGGTGGCTCACGCAGCAGCGGCGGTGCATGAACCGCCACGCGTGCATCCGGCGAGTCGTGAAGCGTTGGCGCCTCCATCGTCGCCAGCATCGGGACGTAGGGCGTGCGCTGCGGCTCTGGGCCTTTCGACGATCCGCCATAGCTTGGCCGAGGCTCCCGCGCTGCATCCGACAGGCCCGATCCGATTACATATGTCCGCTCCCCGACCGTCGGCTTGCTCTTCCCGAGCAGCCATGGCGCTTCCACGCACAGCTCGCGAATCGCACGCTGCACCGCTGAAAACACCGCGTCGGCGTTGGCGATCCGAACCTCTAGCTTTTGCGGGTGGACGTTGACATCCACAAGCTGCAAGTCGAGCTGTAGATGCAGTACGCACATCGGATAGCGACCGCGCTCCAGCAGCTCGCCATAGCCGGTGGTGATGGCCTGGAGCAGGCTGCGGTCGCGGACAAAGCGACGATTCACCAGCAAAAAGACATTGCGAGCCGTGGTTGTCGCGTCGTCTGGCGCTCCGATGTGTGCTTCCACCGACACGCCCGGCGCGCTTCCTTGCGCCAGATACAGCACCGGCGCGCCTTGGCCTTTGCCTCGGCTGGCTAGCGCTGCTTTTGATCGATCGAGTGGGCTTTTGTGCGGTGGCAGATCCAGCAGCACCCGGTCCTTGTCGAGCGAGCGCAGCCGAAAGTGCACCCCCGGATAGGCCAGCCCCAAGCGAACCAGCGTCTCGGAGATGTGTCCCGTCTCCGTCGCCTCGCTCTTCATGAACTTGAGACGCGCTGGGACGTTGTAAAACAGGTCGCGGATCTCAATCTGCGTGCCGACGGGACCGCCGACTTCGCGACTCGGGCTCTGCTTCTGGCCGCCTTCCAGCGCGATCCGATAGGCCGCCACCGCATCCTTGCTGCGGGTCGAAAGCTGCAGCCGCGACACCGAAGCCACCGATGCCAGCGCTTCCCCTCGGAAGCCCATCGTTGTCAGGCGAAACAGATCATCCGAGCTACGCAGCTTGCTCGTCGCGTGACGCAGCAGCGAAAGCTCTGCATCTTCCGGGCTCATGCCGCAGCCATCGTCTGCGATGCGGACCAGCTTCAGCCCGCCGTCTTCGATGTCTACGTCAATCCGCTGCGCCCCTGCATCCAGGGAGTTTTCGACCAGCTCTTTGACCACTGATGCTGGCCGCTCGACCACCTCGCCTGCGGCAATTTGGTTGGTCAGCTCCTCTGGCAGGAGCGCAATGCGCGGCATGGACTACTCTTCGGTCGATTCCGTCTCGACGTGACGAGGCGTAGGAAGCTCGCGACGGACCGCCAGCTTGGCACCGCGCTTCTTCATGTCTTCCAGGTAGACTTCGATCTGCGCGCGGACATCTTCCAGATAGAAGATCTTGCCGTCGGCAATCTCACGCAGCGACGTGACCGCGCTCTTGTTGTCGCACTTGACGAATGGCTTGCTGCGGCGCTGGGCCAGCTGACGAGCCCGCTCCGCAGCGAGCATGGTGAGCGCGAAGCGATTGGGAATCCGCTCCAGACAGTCTTCAACGGTTACGCGAGCCACAGTCGTTCTCCTTGAAAGCGCACACAGCCGCTGACAGCCATGGGCGAGGGTCTGCGAAGCAAAAGCGAAGAACTTGTGTATATTCCTGCGTCCCCGCTTCTGTCAACGACTGGCTCGTGTGGGGTCTGTGCTTTTGACTGCGCAAAAGTCGTGACGTTTCCGGCGCGGACGCGGTCCTGATTGACAGTCCCCATGCCGTGAGATTCCATGCCGTGATGGTCACTTGGTGGGTGCGCTTGGGGGTGGGGTTGCTTTGGCTCTGGGCCTCGCTTGCGCAGGCTGGACAAGGGACCGTGCCATCGCCGATCGTGCCGGCTCAGCCGCTTGCGCCGATCGTGGCCGGGCAGTTTGTGTCTGTCTTTGGGACCGAGTTTCAGCTCGGCGGTCTGCCCTTCCGCTTTGTCGGTGCCAACATCAATCCCATCCACGGCGAGACCGATCGTCACCACACCGAGCCGCTGTTTGTCGCGATGGTGCAGGACGGGCTGCAAGTGGCGCGGGTGTGGGCGCTCGGCGAAGGCATGCCCGACGCAACCGAGTGGCAGATCAAGTACGTCCTGTTTCGCGCCGGACCCGAGCGGACGATTGAAGAGACGCTCCTTCACCTGGACCGCGTGCTGCTGGAGGCGCGACGCGCAGGCGTTCGGCTGATCCTGACCTTGTCGAACAACTGGGCGGACTTTGGTGGCGTGCCGATGTACCTGCGCTGGCTCGGGCTGCCTGCGGACGGAAGCGGAAAAGAACAGTTTTATTCCGATGAGCGTGCGCGCGCCCTGTTCCGCGCCCATGTCGGACGGATTGTCACGCGGGTGAGCAGCCTGACTGGCATTCGCTACAGCGACGATCCAACCATCATGGCGTGGGAGCTGATGAACGAGTCCACCGTCGATACGCCGCAGGGTCGCGCCGTTCGCCTGTCCTGGGTGCGAGAGATGGCTCGCTTTATCAAGACCTTCGATCACAACCACTTGGTCGCCGCTGGGCTGTGGGGCTATGCCATGCGCTCCGAGCGGGCCGACTTTGCGGCGGTTCACTCCTTGGCGGACATCGACTACGTAGACAGCCACCTGTACATGCAGAACGGGCAGGGCAATGTCTCGCTTGCGCGGATGTACGACTTCTTAGATGACCGCGCGCTGCTTGCGTCACGGCTTGTGAAAAAGCCTCTCGTCATCGGAGAGTTCGGCTTCCGCACCGATCAAGGACCGACCTACCTGGGTCTGCCGCGTGCCCGCTGGTTTTCCGAGCTGCTATCTCGGCACTTTCAGAATCAGGGCGCCGGGGCGCTGGCTTGGATCTACGAACCCTTCAAGGCCAAGCCGCGCGACTTTGGCATCTACATCGACCGCAGCAGCACCGATGATGTCCGCGCCGTGATGCGCTCGTTTGGTCAAAAGACCCTGCGCAGACAGCCGTTCCCTGACAATCCGCGCCTGCGTACCGTGACAGGCGATGGGCCGCTCTATCAGGTCGATCAAGTGCTGCATGGAACGAACAAGATCCACGCTGTCTGGCACAAGCTCCCCGCTGGAGACTACGCGCTACGGATTGCCCCGTCGGAGTTTCGCTCCGCCCGCTTTGAGCGGCTCGGTTACTGGGACGGCAAGCCCGCTGCCCACTTTTACGGCGCCGAAAGTGGCGATGTCGAGTATCGCTTTGCGCTGCCCGCCGATTCGCAGGTCGTGCAGTCTGCGTCTGCGCTGGTCGTCGAAGCCCGGCTGTCGGCAGAGTGGCCCGGTGTCGCGTCTCCTCCCGATGGCGGCTCGCTGGTCCGGGTCGAGCTAGACGGGATGCTCATCGAAGCCCAAAAGACCGCGATCGACGATGGTCGGGGCGGCTGGCTGCGCTTTACCCTGGGTGACTCGGCCCGGCTTCACGCGCTGGCTCGCGGCGAGCACACCCTGCGCTTTGTGGTGCAGCCCGGACCGCTCGCGCACGGACTGTGCATCTACGGCGAGGCCCGCGATCCCGCGCTCGACAAGCGAGACTTCGGACCGCTGCGCATCGTGCTGCGTCCAAAGGCCGCTTCCCCCACCAAGTAGCCCGCCGCGCCCCCGCTTTGTTGGCTACGACTTGGTCGGGTCGGGCCGATCGTCGGCTTCAATCTCTTCAATCGCCAGCGCCGGTGCTTTGTCCCCACCCAGTACCTGCAAGATCCCCGGCAGGTACTTGTCCATCATCACCACCGCCCAGTAGACCGCGCTGCGGCACATCGGCTCCGTCAGCTCGCTGTCTTCGACATCGACGCTGCTTTTGAAGCGGATCTCGCCGTCCGAGTAGTCCAGCTCGAAGTTGCCGATGACCATGCCGTAGTTGGCGCGGGTGATAAACTCCGCGATGGCTGGACGCTTGCGCTCAGGCGCTTTGATCGGGCAGATGGCGTAAAACAGAAACTGCTGATCGTCCTCGCGGGTCTGGGCGTAGCAGGTCCAGCTCCCGTTTTCCCCTTGGTAGCTGGTCTTGAGCACGCTCTTGTTATCGAGCGCCGCAAAGTCCCAGCCATCTTCACGTAGGAAGTCCAGAACCACCTGAAGTAGACGCATGTCTTAGCGAGCTTAC
>CALMML010000176.1 GCA_937868485.1 uncultured Myxococcales bacterium
GACATCTGGATGGCCGGAACCGGCAACTCGCTCTGGCGCTATCAGCCGTAGTCCGAACACTGCATCCTCATCCTCTGTTACGGATTCTCATCCTGCCTTTGTGCTGTGCTAGCTTGCGCAGATGAACACCGTATTGTCCGTTCGCTGGCTCCTTCACATCGGTACGCTCGGACTCCTTTGCTCGTCGCTGATTGGCTGTGATGCGCAAGAAGCGATGCCGCCCGATCCCGATCAGCTGATTCCTTCCGAAAGTGCGCGCGCGACTGCAAAACAGATCGTCTCTGATCGTCCGTATGACAGCAAGATTCCGCTTGCCTACGATGCCAGTAGGAACTGGCCGCTCGTGATTCTGCTACACGGGTACGGAGCCAACGGACTCGCGCAGGATCTGTACTTTGGGATTGGGAAGGAAGCAGACAGACTCGGCTTTCTGTATGCGTTTCCCGACGGAACGAACGACTCCAAGAACAAGCGCTTTTGGAACGCGACCGATGTCTGCTGTGACTTCGACAAGCGCAACATCAATGACGTGGCGTACATTGATGCGATCATCGATGACATGGCGTCGCAGTATCGCGTCGATCGCAAGCGCGTCTATCTGGTTGGACACTCCAACGGTGGCTTTATGTCGCATCGCTATGCGTGCGATCGAGCCGAGCGTGTCGCCGCCGTGGTGTCGCTCGCGGGAGACAACTACACCGACGCGGTGAATCGCTGTAAGCCATCGCAGCCGGTTGCGCTGCTGCAAGTTCATGGCACCAAAGATGATGCGGTTCCCTATCAAGGCGGAACAGAGCCCGGAACCGGACGCACACTTCCTTCTGCGCTGGACAGCGTGACGTTCTGGGCCAAGGTCGCGGGCTGTGCTGCAGCTCCGGTGTCGGGCGTTCCTGATCTCGATGTCGATGTGAACATCTCTGGTCGCGAGACCTCGGTGACGCGCTTTTCAGGATGCAAGCCGGGCGGCGCTGCCGAGCTATGGACGATTCGCGAAGGCGGTCACGTTCCGGCGCTGGGACGACCGAGCTGGGCAGACGCAGTGTGGGACTGGTTTGCCGCGCATCCAAAGCCGTAGCGAATTAGAACAGCTTCCCGAGCGCGCCCGCGAGTCCACCACCGACGGGGCTCTGCTGATGCTGCGCAAGCTCTTGTAGGAACGGAACCTTGCTGGTGAGCAGCGAAAACGACTGATTCCCCAGCTTGGACTGAAGAAACGACAGCACGAGAGGAATCGCCTGCGCCGTCACGCTGCTCGGGATTCCCAGCTTTTCCAGCTGCGTGGTCACGACCTGAATCGCTGCTGCGCCTTGCACAAGCCCGCCCAGACCGCCGAGCCCACCGAGTCCGCCACCCCCGAGCAGCGAGCCCGCGAGTCCACCGAGTCCGCTTCCCTGACTGGTCAGGGCCGGGGCCGCGCGATCGATCCAGCCTTGGGCCGCTGGTTCCTTCTGCACCACGCTGTCCAGCGATCCCGCCGGTGCGTGCTGCTGAATCAGTCCCAGCACCGTGCCCGCAGTGCCTTCTGCCTGCGCCGGGCTCACACCCAGCGTACTGACGAGGTTTCCAATCAAGTCGCTCATCCCGTAACTCCTGTGATTGCTGCTCCTGACCCGACGTAGCGCACGCCGAGCAGACTGCCCAAAAGTGTAACAAGGGGACGAAGCAGTTTTCGAGCGTTCGCCGTCAGCCTCGGTTTCGAGGGCTGCGGGCGCGCGTGTCAGGACGTGTCAGGAAGCGAACTGAAGCGAACAGGAAGCGGGGCAGGGTGTTAGCGTGCGGGCTTGGCGGCGGGCTTGGGCTGGGCTCTCTCATCGAGAACCTTGCGAAAGTGCGTCGCCAGACCCGGCAGCGTGTGCGGCTCCATCGACACATACTGGATGAGCCGTCGCTCGGGCTCTCCGCCCAGCGCCAGCAGTCCTTCGCCCGCCCGTCGCAGCACATCTGGCTCGCTTGCGAACAGCGGGTCCGCCCGATAGACGAGCAGTGCATTGCGCAGCGGTGGAAGTGCGTCTTTGCCGCCCAGCTTGGTCAGCGCAACCACCACATCTTTGAGCGCCGAAGTCGGAGTGCTCGGGTCGAGCAGCCGCTCCGCCAGCACCGGCACCGTCTCTTTGGCAGAGACCGCTTGCGCCACCCGCGCCAGCACATCGATTCCACGCGGACGCTTGTCTTCCAAGAAGTCGTAGCTTTGTCGAAGCGCAGCGACGAGAAGCGCCGAGATCTCCTTCGGATCGTCCTTGCGCTGCGCCAGCACATCACCTGCGGTCTTGGTCACTTCGCTCGGCATGCCTTCTGCCGTGATGACCTTGACCAGCTCCGACGCTGCGCCTTGACCCGGAATCGCCCCGAGCGCCTGCACCGCAAAGCTCTTCACCGACAGAAACGACGAGTCGCGATCGAAGATGATGCCGCGCAGCACGTCGAGAACCGGCTCTGCCTTGGCCAGCTCTGCTCCTTGTGCTGAAAGTCCCGCCGTGTCGAAGCTCGCGCCGATGACGTTCTGTCCTGGCTTGAGGCCCAGTCGTCGGCTCAGCACCTTCGATCCCGAGTCCTTGCGCAGCCCGCCGATTTCGCCATCTTGCGCAACGTACAGCACCAGATCGCCGCTCAGATCCGAGGCCATCAGCGTCTGACGTGGGTTTGCGTACGCCCAGCGCACCGCTCCGTCTTTGGCGTTCATGCCAAACAGGAAGCGATACGAGTGCAGCACCGTCTGATCGTCGGCGAAGCGAACCTTGTCGCCTTGCGCATCGACATCCCACAGCAGCCGGTTGCGATCGAATGCCGAAAAGTCGGTCTGTTCCGCCCGGTAGCCGTCCCAGTGCAGAAACACCCGCACGCGCTCACCCAGCTGAGGCTGCACGTACGAAATCGCCTTCTTTTCGCCTTGGATGCTCTGTTCGTTAAACAGGGCCGCGCCGCTCGCTCCGACGCCGTATAGGAAGCCGCTCTTGCTCTCGCGGACGAAGCCAATCTGCTCGTCTTTTTGACGGATGCGCGACAGCTCTTGTCCGGTCTTGGCGTCGAGGATGACCGCATTCTGATAGCGATACGGCACCGCCACCATCTGGCCCCACGTCGCCGGGGCGCCCATCGAGCCTTGGCCCGGCAGTCGCCACGCCCGCGCACCACTTGGCAGCAGCGCGGTCAGGAAGCTCTTGTTTTCGCCGCCGATCTTGGCGCGTGTGACGTAGTACAGCTGGCTTTCGTCCGACGACAGACCGGCCAGCGTCTCGCCCGGCTCAAGCGCAACCCGCGCACGCACCGTGCCGGTCTGGACATCGCGCAGCACCAGCTCGCTCTGTCCTTCGCGATACATCACGACGCCTTGGCTGACGACGAAGCGCGAGCGCACATCAGATGCGACCGAAAACAGCTCTTTTCCGTCGGTCAGATCGTAACCAACCACGCCTTGTTCAACCGACTGGCTGGCTTGTGCTTGACCGACGCGACGCTCGGGCCCGACGGCGACAAACACCAGCGCATGACCCGTTCCCGATCGCGGAGCGCTCGCCACCTTGGTGGACTTGATGCGCTCGACGGTGGGCTTCACCGTGTGCAGGTCGTTGTCTTGGGTGTGAACCGAAAAGGCCGCTTCAGCACAGCCGAGCATGGTCGTCGCGCATGCCAGCGTCAGCGTCGAGAGTGAGCGGATGATCGTCTTTGCGGTGGTCATTTCGCGGTCCTCTGCTCGATGATCTTCTGGGCCTCGGCGCGAGAGGGTCGGGCCTTGGACTCTTTGTCGGTGTCGGTGGCTTTGACGTAGTCGCTCAGGAAGTCGACCGGCTGATCGCCCGGCATCTTCCCGAGCATCTTGACCACTTCGGTGCGAACCGGCTCAGGACCGAAGTCGGATCGCTTGAGCAGCGCACCCAGCGTCGCCGTGACCAGGTAGTTCGGAACCGTTCCGATCATCTCTCCGAGTGCGCGGGCTGTATCTGGACCGCCAATCAGACCGAGCGCTTCGGGCGCTGCCGTGTCTTTGCGCTGAAGCAGCTTGATGAGCGCTGGCTCGGCGGACTTTTCCCGACGCAGACCGAGCGCTTCGGCGGCAACCTGACGAACTTCTGCACTTCCGTCGGACAGCGACGCGATAAGCTGCGGCACAATCTTGGGTGCCAGCTCTTCGTGCGGAACGCCCGGCTTTGTCGTCACAAGCTTCGCCGGTTTTTTGCCGACTTGTGGCTTCGCTGCCGGTGCGGTTTCCTCGGGAGCCACCACCAGCGCCACCAGACCTTGCGTCGCCCGCTTGCGCAGGTCGGGATTGCGATGGTGCGCGTACAGCTCCAGAATCGGCAGCGCATCCGCACTACGCAGCGACGAAACAGCGGACAGAGCCGCCGCCGCAACCTTCGGGGACACTCCGATGGCGAGCGCGTCAAGGAGTGCAGCCTGGGCCGTCAGCGTCTTGGCTTCCCCGAGCTTTCGGGCCGCCGCCGCCGCTTCGCTTTCCGTCGTTGAACGCAGCCGCGCAATCAGCGTCGCTTCGTCGAGCACCGGCGCTGCCACCGGCTGGCTACCGGCTTCACCGACTGCGGACTTGGCTGTCGCCGGAGATGCGGTCTCTTCCGCAACACCAAGCGACGGCAAAAGCCATGTCACACCGCACAGAAGAACTGCTTGCAAGCTCGCCGGGGGCCTCGACCTCATCATGGGGCAGCCTCTCACTCTTTCTTTTTCGTATCTTCCTCGGAGAAATCGACCTTACCCGAGTACTTCGGAGCCTCGCCGCGCAGCGTCACTTCACCCTTGGCGATGATGACGCGACGACTCTCGATGGCGAACAGGTACTTCTTGTTCATCTCGATGTCTTCTTTGTCCAGCTCGACGGAGTTGAAGATCGCGCGCTCGCCTTTGCGCCCGAGGAATGCTTCCCAGGCACCTTTTTTGGCCTTGGCGTTTGCGCCGTCTGTGATGTCGTAGATGACAAAGTTGACCTGCACGTCATTGACCGGCTGAGCGAAGAACGCCGCGTAGTAAATGGTCAATTTGCCGGTCTTCTTATCGTAAAAGAGCGACGATTTGTTCAACTTTTTCAGCCGGGAAACGTACTCGCCCGCCGAGGTCCACTTGAGCGGAAACGACGAGTCGCTGATGAGAAGCTGACCCTTCAGCAGATCTTCGGGCTTGGCGGCTGCCGACGTGACACTCGGCGCAAGCAGCAGGCCAAAGAGCAGTCCTTTGAGCAGCGAGCGACGGCTCACGGAAGGACGGGGTAGGGCATCGTGGGTACGGTTGTCCGCCACACAAGCGGAACGCGGGGGCTGGCTCATGGAGTTCTCCTTCGACGGTGATCGCTTCAAAGTGGGCAACGACTGTCTGACGTACAGCCAGGGTCTGGTCTTCGCGATTTGTAGCTTGCGACACGCTACACGCAGCGGGCGGTGGCTTTCAACGACTGCGAAGCTCGCGCAGGCCGGATAGACCGACTCGACCGAGGATGACACCTCCGGCCACCGTCGTGACTGCACCGGACAGCAGCAGCAGCGGACCTGTGACGGGAATTCCTCGGGCCTCGACGGCAGGATCGGGCAGCTGGGGCGACGAGGTGCTCCACAGACCAATGCCGGTTGCCATCAGCACCGCCCCGCTGGTGACCAGCGACAGACCGACGGAAGTGAGCACCAAGCGATGGCGACGCGACGCTTCGACGGGAAGACGCAAGCTCAGGCTCAGATCGCTCGGCACGTTCAGCAGCTTCGAGAGCTGCGGCGCGCTCGCAAACGTCGCGGTCACTTGATACTGACCTTCGGTGAGCAGCAGCGTCTGCGGTCCCGTCCCGATAGTAAATCCGTCCAGGTGCAGCTTGGCCGTCGGCTCTGTGTCGATAAGCGGCCTGGCGCGTGGAACATGTCGTCGAGACCCGAGCTGTTTCACCACAAAACGAATGGCTTGATCGTCGCTGTTACAGGTTCGACAGCGCTCGCTCTGCACCGATCCCAGCGCACCGTCTTCACTGTCGACCTGTCGTCCGATCCAGCTTCCCGTCGCTTGCTGCTGCAGCATGATGGTGCTCTGCGCCCCGAGCATTCGTCCGACGCGGCGCATACACAGCAGGCTCTGCGCGCAGCCATCGTGATCGGGCAGGCTCGACAAGATCAGCTCACGATCGCGCTCGGGCACGACGGTGAGACCCGCTTCTTCGGCGGCTCGCTGCGCCACGGTGAGCAGCTCTGGATGCGTCGCCATCACACGCTCGTCGGGCAAGATCAAGACGGCGTCGGGAAGCGTGCTCTGAATCGACACAGAATCGTCGCTGCGTAGCTGGACCTCGTGAACCGTCTGACGATAGCCAATCTCGACGGAAACACGATGATTTCCCGTCGACAGCACGAGCGGCGACTGAAGCGGCAAAGAACCATGGAGCTTTCCGTCGACAAACACAAACGCTCCGTCTGGACCTGTCAGCGTCACCGTCGCGGTCTGCTCGCGAAGCTCGGCCTTCACCGCGTCCGCTTTGGCTCGTCGCTCGCTCGTCAGCTCGGTGCCTGCGGTCGCGACAAAGCGTCCCAGCAGATCCGTCGCCAGCGTCAGCGAACCCTTTTGCCGATACAGCATTCCCAGGTTGTAGAGCAACAGCGGCGAGGGAGACAGCTGATAGGCCGTTTCCAGCCGAACCCGTGCTTCTTCGTCGCCTGCCGCTTGATTCCAGTCGCTGAGCAGCCGTCGCGCCAGCCTGCGGGCCGTTCCTCGCGCCAGCGCACAGGGCGACACGCTCTTCGACGGAACATCATCGAATCCAACCGGCGCAGGCTCGTCGAGATCGTGGCTGTCCTTGTGGGCCAAGTCGGGCAGCTCGCGACGGACAGTGCGGGCCAGCGCGTGCAGATACGGTTCGCTGCGCGTCGTCGTACAGTCCTGACACATCGTCTGACGCTGAAACAGCTGCGCACCTTGCGGAATCGAGATCACCTCCAGCGACAGCTTCGACAGACGCTCACTCGACGGACTGTGCAGATCGATGCTGCGAATGACCATCACGCGCTCGACGTCGAGCTGCTCGCCGATCCAGATCTGACAGCTGGGCTGCGTCAGACAGCCGGTGCGATCCGTCACTTGTCCAAGCAGCAGCTCTCGGTCACGCGACGGAACCAGCGTGATTCCTTGCTCGGCAAAGATCGTCGCGATGTGCTTCTGATGCGTCGGTGAAAACTCCGGCGCGAGCAATACCACCGCGTTGGGAAGCGGGAGCCGCACCTGGCTGAGCTTGCTTGTCCCCAGCGCACTTCCGTCGCTGTCCGTCACGGTCGTCTCTCGCTGTCGATAGCCTAGCTCGACGCGAAGATGATGCGGACCTGACGCCAGCAAGAGCGGTTTTGCCAGTGGCGCTCGTCCCACCAAGTTTGCGTCGACGAAGACCACTGCTCCTGGCGTCGTGACCAGATCGACTTCATAGCTGTGCGTCGGAATGTGAGAGAGCGATCGGTGAATCGCAGCGCGATGTTCCGTCGGAAGCTCTGCGCCAACTTCCGCTTGATAGCGACGTAGGAGATCCGCTGCTTCGACGGCACTTCCATCCCGCAAGCGAAGCAGTCCCAGGTTATAGAGCAGCGACGGAGCTGGTGACAGCTGATACGCCGTCTCGACGTAGAAGCGAGCGACGCTCGGTGATTCGGTCTGCGTCGCTTTTTCGAGCAGCTTGCGCGCGACGAGCCGCGCTTGACCGGCCCACAGCGCACAGTCGCCGGGTTTCGGTAAACTGGAATGTTCTTCCGCCGTCGCGCTTCCGACAGAACAGATCCACAGCGTCAGCCAGACCGCGACAAGCCACAGACGACGACGGATAGGCAGGTTGGGCCGTTCCGCCAAGCGAAGCATGGGTTTCGTCGCGGCTACGCGCGATCCTTACAGGGGCAGGCCGACAGTAAATGCCGGAGTGATCGTGACATCGACCTTGCCCGACGGCAGATCGTCGCCCGCTTTCACCGTCGGCTTTCCGCTCAGCATCAGCAGAAACGGCACCTTGGGATTCGACAGGTAGTAGCTGAAGCGCTCAAACGCTGGCGATCCCGCTTGAACGATGATCTTGCGCGACTTGTCCGCGACGACGGTGCCCTTGGCGATCGCCGGAATCTTGTCGATCAGATAGACATCTTTGTCCGTCGGTGTCTTTGCCGTTTCCGGGCCGATGTACAGCTCCATTTCCGGCAGATTCACCGTCGAGGCATTGTTGGCGCCGTAGTTTAGTTCGATCGCTTTCACGATCGAGATCGCCTTGCTGCCCACCGTCTGCACGAACGTCGGATCGTTGCTGAGCGTGACGGGATAGCTCTTGGTGACGGCAATCTCGGCGGAACAGGACTTGGCGGTCGTGTCACAGATTCCCGTCGCAGTGCCACCAGCCGCAGACACCTGCGTCGCCAGCGCGCTGCACTTTGGATCGCCAGCGACCGTGCAAGCCACCGTCGGAACCTTGCCGGTGGTGGTGCCAAAGTCGAGGCTGAACTTCTGCGTCGACAGCTCGAACGTCTTGTCGAGGATGTTGGTGGAAATCAGTCCACATGCAGTAAGGCCCAGCGACGACACTGTGACGGCGCAAGCCAGTCCCAGCGTGCCTTTGAGCAGCGTGCGACGGAAGGAGTGGACCGTAGGAGTGGTTAACGTAGTGGGATTGTGCTTAGGCTTCATACGGTCATCGTAACACGTCGCGGAGCGGCTTGGCCTCGGCGATCAGCGTCGGAGATCCTGCGGGTTTGAGCAGGCTTACGGGCCGTCCTTTGGCATCCCGCAGCTCGACCTTCACCGCTTGATCCGCAGCCAGATCGGTAAAAAACACCGTTTCCCACTTGTCCGATCGCACCGTTTGCAGCGGTTTTCCGTCGATGAGCACCGTCAGCGATGGACGTGGCACCACAAACGACGCAGCGTGGATCGCGATCGGTGACTTCAGCGTCGCCGATCCATCGCTTTCGAGCCGCACCGTCACCTGTCCCATCGCGCGCAGGTGATCGCCAAGCTGCTCCATCGTCGGCATCCACAGCGTTCCACGCGACACGCGACCCGCCAGCGTCCCAATCAGCTGCTCCAGGCGCGGCGTCGGAACGATCTCTCCCGGTGTCTTTCCCGCCTGCATCAGGTTGCGCTTGGCGAACTTGCTGCCCGCCGGATGAAACGCTTCCAGATAGGTGTGCGCGATGTGCAGGCCGCGCTCTTTTTCGAGCTGATCGAGCGACTTTTTCTTATACAGCGAGAAGAATCGACTGCTTTCGACGTAGGTCATCATCGTCGAAAACATCCACAGATTGCCGGGCGCTCCCGTCGACAAGCGACCGCTTGGATAGACAACCGGCGTGTACTGATCCAGCTTCTGCGGCGACAAAAGGTTTAGCACGGGCGACGGGGGAACATCGATTCCCGACCACGCGTAGCGATACTTGTGACGCTCGAGCAGATCGGCAATTCCGTCGCTGCCACCCTGAAAGCCGCGATTGGTCAGCGCTTCGCAGTTGGTGTACGGCTGGTGATCGATCCACGTCGCTGCGCCGTATTGTTCAAAGAAGCGCAGCGCTTCATCGGTGCTGTCGCGATCGTCGGACTGTGGCGTCGCCGAGTGCGGAATCACTTCCCAGCCCGCCTCGCGCAGCTTCACTGCCAGCGACGCCATCAGCGGATCATCGAGCTGCGGACGTCCGGCTCCCGACGGATCAACCTGCGGACGCTCGTAGCGGTTGTGATAGACGACGACGGTGTGCAGGTGTTTTTGAAACGGCGACAGCACCGGATGCTTGGGATGCGCCCACGATGCCGACGGAGCAGGCTCGCCACTGCGGAACCACAGCGACTTGGTAATCGGCAGACCTTTGCCCAAAAAGCCGCCTTTGCCGAAGCGTGGCGACGAAGCGTTCGACGTTCCACCCGCCAGCGCATACAGCGTCGGAGTCGTCGTCTGATCGGCGTGATCGGTGATCACAAACGCCGCGCGTCGTCCTTCGGGATAGCGCGCTTTCAGAAGCGGCACCGCCGCCCCTTGATACAGCGAAATCTTCGTCGATAGCGTCTCGCCAGTCTGAAACAGCCGCGTCTCCAGCGACGCTTTGTGGTTCGGTTCTCGCCAGTGATCGGTGCACTGCTGGAAGAACATAAACGGTCGCGTCTCGCTGCTCAGCAGATCCGCCTGAACCAGCACTTGCGACGGCAGAACCTGAACTTTGACTCCATCGACGTCATCGTCGACGAGCACCGTCCACGGCTTCTGATTGGGCCGCAGGATCACCCACTTTGGATCGAGTCCCGACAGCGCCGCTTTCGTCGTCACCTTCTTCGGACGCAGATCGCGACCACCGACTTCGGCCCCGACCGAGTCCGTTTCTAGCTCCAGCGACAGCAGACGTAGCCACGTCGGAGCGGTGACTTTGGTCTCGATGCTTAGCTCGCTGTGACCGTCGGATGCGCCATGAAGCCGCACCTTGACCGACAGTCCGCCCAGCTTGCTGCCCGGCTCTGCGACCCAGTCTTCACCGTCGCGCTTCCAGCTGGTTAGCGGCAGAACGCTCGTCGGTGGAGGTGCTGTTTTTCCATCATTTTGCGGCGTGGCTGCGACCCGCAGTCTAACCTTGATAGGTAGGCGCTCGCTCGGTCCGGCGTGAAGCTCGACCGAGTCATCGGCGATCGCAACGTCCGCATGGGCTGCGCCGCCTGCCATCAGCGTGGAAACAGCACCGAAAAGAGCCTGGAGGCTCACAGTCAGCGCTTGGCACCGTAATCGGCTTTGAACCAGCTTCCCCACCGCTTCGCTCGCACCACTTCACTCGCTGCCATCCCCTGGGCGGACGAGGTTCGTGGTGGCATCGATTATATAAGGGAGTCCTGGTTATATAAGAAGGATCGTGTCAGCGACGGCAGGGAAATCTACAAAGTCTGGTTCTTCAGGATTCCGCCACCGCCCAGGCACAGACCGACCAGATCCATCTGACCATCGGTGATGATGTCCATCGCGGCGACTCGACGGATGCCGCCGGTACACGAGGGCGCTCCTGGCATCTTGAACGACTGCGCGATCGACTTTTTCAGTCCGTCGGGCGCTTGGTTCAAGAAAACATCGACGGTGTTGCTTCCCGAGCAAGCGATCAGCAGATCGCGAACGCCATCGCCGTTCATGTCTGAAAAGGACACCGACTCGGGCGTCTGGTCCGTCACGAGCGTGTAGACGTCGAAGTTTATCGATCCCTTGCTGCGATTGACCAGCACCTGCACGTTGTTGTCGCCGCGATTGACGATCACCAGATCTTCAATCCCGTCGCGGTTGACGTCGGCCTGGCTGATCATGGTTGGATCTTTGCCGACGATGAACTCGACGCTCTTGCTGGTAAACAGGCCCAGTCCCATCCCCAGGAACACGCTGATGTTCTGTCCGATCGAGTTGAGCGACGTGATGTCCTTGATTCCGTCTTGGTTTACATCGCTTATCACCACGCTCACCGGGCCTTGTCCCGACGTGGTCAGCGACGTTGCGGCCAGATAGCCACCGCCGGGCTTGGACAAGATGATCGAGACAGAGTTGCTGCCCTTGTTCGCCGTGACGATGTCGGGCTTTCCGTCGCCGTTCAGGTCTCCGGTGGCGATCCCTTCGGGCTGATTTCCCGTCGAAAGCGCTGGTTGTTCCGTCAGACCGCCTTGGCCATCGTTTAAAAAGATCTGCACCTGGCTCGCGCCCGACAGTGCCACCACCAGATCGAGGATTCCGTCGCCATCCATGTCCGACGTGCTGATTCCGCTCGGCGCGCTCCCCGGCTGGGAAAACGTGATGGTCTTGCTATCGATCATCGGGATCGGCTGCGCGGGAATCGTCCACACCAGCCGCATGTTGTTCTGGCTGCGGAACGTCGCGGCCAGGCTCGCCACCGCCGTCGGAATCTTCGGAACCAAGTTGCCAATCAGCAGATCCGACACGTCGTTGGAGCTACCCGCCGGATTCACCGGAAGCTGTCCGAGATCGATCTTGCTCGCGTAATAGCGGAACAGATCGCTGCGAGTGTGCGACGAAGCGTCCTTGTTCAGAACCTTGATATCCGTCGGACCAATGTTGACCCGCGCCGGAGTCAGCGCATCCATCCGCGTCGCCGACACAAACTGCGTCGTCGCTGATGTAAACGTCGGCGGGGATCCGTTGCTGCCAAACTGTGCGACGATGCCAGGCTTAAAGCCCCAGCCGGTGAGCTGAATCGTCTCGTTTCCGTCGATAAGTCCCAGTCCTGGGCTGGCTCCGAGCAGCAGCGGTCGCTTGCCACTACAGACGGTGTCGCTGATCGGCTGCACCGGAATGCGCAGGCTGCTGTCTTTGCCCTGTAGCTCGCTCAGCTTGCCGCTGCCGGTGGCCAAGATGCACGACGTCGCGCCCGCGCCTTTGTACGCCGCGACCTCAACCGAGAGATCTCCGACGAACGCATCGGGCAAGCGCAGCAGGAACGTCGTCCGACCCGGCGCGGGCAGCGGCACATCGATCGGCTCGACCTCGGCATGAGGCCCGAGCCCAGCGTGCAGCGGCAGCACATGCAGCGACGCGGTTTCTGCGGGCAGATCTTCGACGCTGACCAGCACCGTCGGCGGTCGCGAGCAGCTACTGAGCCCCAGCGACCACACACACACCGACGCAGCCAGCATCCGCGCAGTCCCAGCGCGCGGGCGAGCAGAGAAGTTCATAAGCGTCCCCTTCCGCAAACAGATCGTTAAAACTCGACGACGCGCACGCCCAGGTCGGCGCTCGGTTCGCGCTGCTGAACGGCGATGACGACTCCGGCGGTGACGGCTCCCGCTGCGGCCAGACCGCCGATTACGCCCCAAAACCAGGCTTTCTTGTAGATCGGCTTTTCTTTTTGCTTGGCCACGAGCAGCAGCGCTTCGTCGGCTTTCTGACGCTCCGCTTCGCGCGCTTTGGCCATCGCTTCGGCTTCTTCGGCCCGACGCTGCGCCAGTCGCTCGGCGGCTTCCCGTTCTTGCGACGCACGCTCGGCATCCAGACGCGCTCTCATCGCTGCCGCGTGGGCTTCCGCTTCGGGCAGCAGCGCCGACTTTGGATCGTCGCGGAGAAACCGCTCGTACAGTGCCAGCGCTTCGGACCAGTGACCGGCCTTGCGATGCGCCTGCGCAATGTTAAAGAGCAGCGTCGGAAGCTGTCGCTTGGTGTACGCCACTTGAAACTCGACGATCGCTTGGTCGTAGCTGCCCGCTTGGAACAGCTTCGTCGCGCTATCGAGCACCTCTCTCAGGCTTCGCTGATCTTTTCCCGACGGTGCCGCCTGGGCTGACTCTGTCGGGCTTGTGGGCTGCGTCGGCGCACCTGGGCTGGTCTGCGCAGAAGCGACCGTCGTCCACAACAGCAGCGCGCTAGCGAACCACCGGAATGTCATCGACGTCACGCTGGGGCCTCGTCGCTGGCCGCTGGACGGGCCGAACGGGCGCTTTCCAGACCGGCTTTTGAACGGGCTTTGCGATGGGTTTGGCGACGGAATTTCCCTGCTGCTCTGGCTGCTGGTTGACCTGCGCATTCTGTTTGTCGCTCGAAGGCTCGACCGAAGGAGTCTGCCTGACGAGGCTGACCGTTCGATCGTAGGGTTCATTTTGGTCGATGACCACCGTCTGTTCGGCGTATCCCGCAAGGCGCAGCACCACCTTCAGCGTCTCGGGACTGCGCGCGCGCTCGACGGACCACGGCGTCAGTCCGAGCACCGCTTGATCCGTCACTTGCACAACCTGCGCACCGGGCGGCTCGCTACGCAGAGACAGCCGAACCGTCGCTGGCTGCGGTGCAGACGTCGTCGTCGCTAAAGCAGGAACCGTCGTCGCTGAAGCAGGAACCATCGTCGCAGAAGCAGGAACCATCGTC
>CALMML010000177.1 GCA_937868485.1 uncultured Myxococcales bacterium
TCGTGACTTCACTCTCAGCGCTCGTGACTTCACTCCCAGCGCTCGTGACTTCACTTCCAGCGCTCGTGACTTCACTCTCAGCGCTCGTAACTTCACTCCCAGCGCTGGTGCCGCCGATAAGACGGGTCAGAGGGACAGACGGCTCGCTGCGAGCAGGGCCTATTCGGGCGAGATAAGGCCCCGGCGCACGGCAAAGCGGGTAAGCGCCTGCGCGTCATGCAGCCCCAGCTTGCGCATCAGGTTGGTGCGGTGCGAATCCACAGTCTTGGGCGACAGCCCCAGCTTCTGCGCGATCATGCGGTTGGTCTGCCCTTCGGCGACAAGCTGCAGAACCTCTCGCTCACGCGGGGTCAGCCGGTCGAGGTCGTCATCACGCACGTCGGCGGATACCACATCATCCGAGACTATCGCTGCGACTTCGGCCCCGACAAACCGCCCGCCCTGCGCCACGCTCCGCACTGCTTGCAGCAGATCATGCAAGCCGCTGCCCTTCACCAAGTAACCGTGGGCGCCCGCACGCAGCGCCGGACGCACATACTCTGGGGCCGCGTGCATCGACAGCACCAGAATGCGACAGCGCGGTGCCACCGCCCGAATCCGCCCGATCGCATCAAAGCCGTTGCCGCTTGGCATCGATAGGTCGAGCAAGATCAGGTCTGGCTGGTGCTGCTCTGCCAGCGCAACCGCCTCCGGCCCCGAAGACGCTTCCGCCAGGATCGACAGATCCGGCTCTCGTTCCAGCAGCACCCGGAAGCCCGCACGCACAACAGAGTGGTCATCACAGAGCACAAGACGAATCACCTCTTCACGATATCACTGCTTGGCCATCCACCGCCCGCAGCAGGCAGCGCGCTATGATGAAACGGTGCGCCTTGCTGCCTTGCTCACCTTGCTGCTGTCTGTAGGGGTCGGCTGTACCGGAGACCTGCCGCCACCCTCCCCTCGGCCTGCCATTGCGATCGGCTCACCGGACCCGGATGCCATCCACATCAGCGGAACCGGTGCGATGACGCCACTGATGACACTGCTGGCCGAAGAGTGGACGCGTCGCGGCAGCATTCCGCACGTACTCATCGAAGAGAGCATCGGCTCAGGTGGTGGCATTCGCGCGACCTACGACGGAGCGATCGACCTGGGCATGGTGTCCCGTCCGCTGAGTAGCGAAGAGCTGAGGCTCGGACTCGTTCAGATCCCAGTGGGTCAGGACGTGGTGGCGCTGGTTGCACATCCGGGGCTTGGCACCGATGAGGTATCCGCCGAAGAGCTACCGGCCCTCTACCGGGGCGAGCGAACGCGCTTTGCAAACGGAGCCCCCGCCGTGCCACTGCTGCGCGATCGGTCCGAGTCGGCCAACGCAGCGCTCGATCGGATCGTGCCAGGGCTGCAAGCGGCCCGTGAGCAAGCCTATCGGCAGAGACGTCATCGCGTGCTGTACAACGACCGGGCCATGGCGGAAGCGATCGCCTCGACACCGGGATCGTTCGGGGTGTTTTCGCTCAGCTGGCTGCTCGCCTATCGGCTGCCGCTCAAGGTGCTGCGCCTGAGCGGGGTAAGCCCTTCCCCGGACGCAGTGCTGGCGGGTCGCTACAGAGGGTCACGAGAGCTGTTCTTTGTGGTCCGCAAAGAGCGACTGCCACGCACCACGGCGCTGCTCGACTTTTTGCGCTCGCCGGAGGTCAATGTCCTCATCCGCAGCCATGGCTATCTGCCCGCCCGTCAGGAGTCAGCGCCATGATTCCGTTTGACCTGACAAGCTGGTTCCGCCGACGCATGCTGCCGCTGGTGATGCTGGCCGCGCTGGTGATGCAGGTGTCGGCCCCGACCGCGTACTACCTGAGCAAGCGACATGAGCTGTGGCAGGAAGCACGCGCCGAAGCAGGGCGTACGGCAATGCTGCTCCACGGAGAGATCGAGCAGCGGCCCATCCTGTGGCGCTACAACATTCCCAAGCTGCTGGAGCGGCTCGCGACCGAAGGCATGCTGTACGACCGCTATCTGGTGATTCGCACCAGCACCGGACAGGCCGTGCCGCTTGATACCGCGCCTGCGCCAAGTCGTCCGCTGTGGGGACGCGCAGAGGTCCGACTGGGGGGAGAGACAGCGGCTACGGTGTGGGTAGCGCTCGACATGGCGCCATTGCTGCGGGCGACCATGCAGCTGACGATTGGCTTTGCCGGGCTGGCGATCCTGCTGGCGGTGGTGCTGTACCTGGTGCCGGTGCATACGGTGTCGATTGCGCAGAAGCGCATCACGGCACTGCTCGGAGAGCTGGCGCTGACCATCCAAGAAGAAGATCGACGACGGATTGCGCGCGACCTGCACGATGGAGCGGGACAGGCCATGACGGCAGCGCGGCTGCGGCTGCAAGCGCTGAGCGCCACGGGCAGTGAGCCGGAAGCAGTTGCCGAGATCTCCAAGCTGCTCGACAACGCGATCGGAGAAGTGCGGCGCTCGGTCTACACGCTGTCACCGCCCGCGCTGACCGAGCTGGGACTTGCGGGCGCGCTGCGACACCACTGCGAGACGTTTGCGGCGGCCACCGGGCTTAAGGTCTTCTGCGAGCAGGACGAGCTGCCGACCCTGCGTCCAAAGGTCGAGACGGCGTGTTATCGCATCGTGCAAGAAGCACTGGCCAACAGTGCGCGTCATGCGGGTGCCCGTCGTGCCTGGGTGCAGCTACGCCGCCAAGACGACGAGCTTCAGCTGTCCATCTACGACGATGGCGTGGTGTCATCCGAGCAGCTGACCGAAGGGGTGGGACTGCTCGGCATTCGCGAGCGCGCCAAGCTGCTCGGAGGCCACGCCGAGATCACGATTGCCCCTGAAAAGAGCCTGCGCGTCGAAGTCAGCATCCCGCTGTAAGCGCAGACCCAGCCACGTCGGCTAGCCGCCAATCATGCCAGGCAGTCGCGCCGGAGCCTGGTTCATCTGCCACAGCAGATTGTTCAGCCGAGCCCGTCGCACGGAGTCCACGTAGCGATGCAGGCTCTGCTTGTGACGTTCCGCCATGTCTTGCAGGCGAATGCCGAGCCCTTTTAGCTCTCCGTCGAGCGATTCATAGCAGACCTTGCCGCGTGCCCAGATCTTGTCGCCCGTGCCAGGCAGCGCAAACTCTAGGTGCAGCGGCGCGCCGAGCAGCGTCATGTCATCGCGGAGCTTCGGCGCCGTCAGATAGAGCCCCGTCTCCGAAAGATCCCGCGTCAGGCCCAGGAACACACCACCTGGCAGGTACTGCTGAACGCAAATCTCAACCGGCAAGCGAAGCTGCTGACGACGATCGTGACTCATGATGAAACTCCCGGCCTTGTGGTCGCAAGGCGCTTATGTCGCATGATGTAGGACAAGGTGGAGCTGTCCGCAAATTTTTTGGTGAATTTCGTTGACCGACCTGGAGGCTGGCCGTACCGATCGCGTCGTGCAGGCAGCCCCAACATCGAAACCCCAGCGCCTTGTGACATGGACAGCCACCGTCTTTCGGGTGGGAGAAGTCGCGCCCTGGCCGGGGCATTACGCCACACTTGTGACGGTGCCTCTCGCGGTGCTGCTGCATCGACTGGGCCCTGTGCCGCACCTCGTGGCGACACTGCTGCTCTTTGCGCTCGGGACCTGGGCGGCAGAGCGCTACTGCGAGCAGACCGGCAAGCACGACCACCGCTCCATCGTCATTGATGAAGTGGTCGGCTACCTGGTCACGGTCTGGCTCGCGCCCTGGCACTTTCTGAGCTTCTTTTGGGGCTACTTTCTGTTCCGAGTGCTCGACGGGCTCAAGCCGGGGCCGCTGCGGCTGCTCGATCGACACGTCAAAGGCGGCTTCGGCGTGATGATCGATGATGTCGCGGCTGGCGTGGTGGGCGCGGTGATCCTGCACTGGCTGGTGCCGTGGACTGCGCCGTGGTTCGATGCGATGCTACAGAGGCTTTGGTGAGCCCATCATCTCGTCCGCGTCGCGTCAGGCCGTTTCCTCTCGCGGAGTTGCCGCGTCTTTTGCGGGTCCAGGTCGAGCTAGGTCAAGCGCTGTGGCGACACATCTTGGCGGTGCTGGATGCGGCAAAGTCCCCGCTTGGCGGGCTGCATGACCTGGCGGATCGGCTGGGCGCCATGCCGCAGCTTCGCACCATCGAACCGTACCTGTTCCCAAATGATCGCCTCGGCTCACAGCTTGCCGGTGGTGTGCTGCTCAAGCTGAGCGCTGGGCTGCCAGGACGCGATGTGGTGCTGGTCGTAGAAGAGCCGCTGTGTCAAAAGCTGGGGCTGTTGCGCCCCGAGGACACCGCGCAGCTTCTTCGATCCGCGCTGCTTGCTGCAGAGGTCCGGGTGTCGGTGCTGACGGTCGACGATGCGACGGCGCTGCTCGATGGAAACGAGAGCCCGCAGCTGATTGCCCTGGATGCGCGGGTCACGGTGCCACGAGCGCAGGGCTGGGCTCGCCTGCTGTGTCGTCCCGACATTCGGCTGTGGGCGCTACCGGCTCCGTCCGATGTGGCGGCCCACAAGAGCTGGCAGCAGCGAGAGCGACTGCGCGGCATGAACGCGACGCTAACCGTCGAAGCGGGCTACGGCTTTCTCCCCACTGCGGATGTGGTCGCGCTGCGTCCAGATGACATCGTGATCTTGGATCACTTCGGGCCACGTCCAGTGACGGGCGGGCCGGTTGCACTGCGGCTTGGGGGCGGCGTGTTCCCGGCCTTTCTCGATGGCTCGGGCGTCACGATCTTAGGCCCTTATCACCTGCGAGCAGAGTCCATGGCAGACGCAAACGCTGACACAACTTCGTCGGAACTTTCGGCGCTATCAGATGAACCATCGACGCAGCCAAGCCCACCAAGTGAGCACCTGCTGCGCGAGCTTCCAGTGCAGATCACCTGTGAGATCGGTCGCGTCACGCTAACCGCCAAAGAGATCTTGGATCTTCGTCCTGGTGCAGTGGTACCGGTGGGAAGGCCGCTGGCTGGCCCAGTGGACTTAACCGCTGGGGGCCGTGTCATTGCGCGGGGAGAGCTGGTCGATGTCGAAGGCGAGCTGGGCGTCCGCGTAACCGAGGTTATTGACTAGCGGTCTGCTGCGGTCGCGCGGCATTGATGACGCACAGGATGTGCAGCACGATGCCCGGGACGATGAAGCACACGTAGCCGAGGCAGGTAAACATCATCCACAGCAGGCCCGCCGGGACACGGCCACTGCACATCTGACCCAGCCCTGGCACAAAGAAGCTGAGCAGCGCCGCTTGCGTCGCGTTGGTGCTGGTCCACTGCTGAATCTGGACAGGCTCCGGTCGAGGCAGCGGTGCCAGCGAAGTCGGCGGTGGCGGTGCATGTGCCGCACCTGGCTGACGCAGCGACTGGATGTCCCGCAGCGCAAAGTCGAGGAACTCGTGGCAGTGCTTGCACTTCTTCGCGCCGACGAGAATGACCTCACTGCAAAACGGACAGCGCATGCTGCCGCCCGACGCCTCACGAGCCGCGCTGGGCTGAGCGGACGCCGTCACAGGCGGCAGAGAAGTCGCCGCACCGGCCTTGCTGTCTTCCCGAGGAGCCGAAGCCTCGAGCAGATCGATGCTATCGGGCAGAGCCGTCGGCGCAGGCGGCGTGGGTGCAAGCGCAGCGGGCGGCGTCGGAACCAGTGCCACTTGCACCGGCTTATTCTGTCCCGCAGCATCTGCCCGACGCGGATCGATCTTGCCGTCCCGAGGCAGCCGGACTCGGTTCGGATAGGTGTAAAGGAGGTTGCCCTCCTCGTCGCTTTCAATGTTGAGCAGCCCGTTGACCGCTGCCTGCTGAAGCAGATCGGACGCTTGCTGCACCGTC
This sequence comes from uncultured Myxococcales bacterium, assembly GCA_937868485.1. GTDB lineage: Bacteria > Myxococcota_A > Polyangia > Palsa-1104 > JAEUJZ01 > JAEUKA01. Next base: position 5,805 of record CALMML010000177.1, read on the forward strand.
AGCTTGTAAAGGAAGGCGATCGTGGCGGGGTTCAGCGGGACATCCGTCGTGAAGATGGTGTCCAGCAGCTTCTGCTCAAACGTGCGATAGTCCATCGCGCCTGTAGCCTCCAGAGAGGATTTTAGCCTGGGCCATTCCGGCGGCTGCTGCAATTGCAGGTCCGCTTTTATACAGCATGCGTGGGCCCACGTTTCTTTTGATGTATCCGCTGTCCCGATCTTGCAACCGTTCCACAGGGGAATGTGGGGTTTGACCTTCGCAGCATCTTCCGTGTTAACGTGCCCGCCCTCATGTCGCTTCCGCAAGTCGGTTTTCGACGAAATGCTTTCCTGATCGGGCTGGCGCTGGCCACGATGGGTCAGTTCGCCGGTCCTCTTGGTTGCGAACGCACAGCCGGTGCCGCTGATTCCCCAAACAGCACGCAGCCCTCTGATGCCGTCAAGCAGCAGGTTCGCCAGCTCATCCGGGAAGCCGGTCAGATGGTGGAACGCGGCGATGGCCGAGGCGCTGCCGCTCGGCTAGAGCAAGCGCGCGCGCTGTGGAACGAGCCATCGATCGACTACAACCTGGGTGTGGTCTATGGCGATCTGGGACAGCCGCAGCAGGCCGCGCAGGCGCTGGAGCGCTTTTTGCGAAGTGCCAACCGCGCGATGGTCCTGACCGAGCGACTCGATGACGCCAAGAAGCGACTCGCTGCCTATGAAAAGACCCTGGGCAAGCTGGCCGTAACGGTGACGATTCCGCCGGATGCGGTGGAGCCAAGCCTGTTCCTGGATGGCGCGCTCCGCAGCAAGCTGCCAGGAGGCACCACGCCACCGCCCGGCTTTCTATTCACCACGCCGGGGACGCATGAAGTTCGCGTCGCATCCTCAGGGCTGCGCGACTATGCGGTCTCGATCGATCTTCGGCCCGGAGAGCTGCGCAAGCTCGATGGCGCACTGACCGCATCGACAGGCGCGGACTCGGCAAGTCTGCTGTCTTACGCAAACGCCCCGTCTGCTGGCAGCGAAGCCACGCCACTTTACAAGCGCTGGTGGCTGTGGGCCGCTGTCGGTGGTGGAGCCGTCGTGGTCGCAGGTCTGGTCGGCGCAGCGGCAGCCGGACGATTCAATTCCATCGCTCCAGGCAGTGACCTGGCTCCGATTGACGTGTCGAGATGAAGCGCACCCTCAGTCTACTCTCGCTGCTCTTGTTGCTGTCCCTGGGCTCAGGCTGCACCGAAACGCCCGATCCCTGCGCTGGCTATCCGCGCGCTTGCATCGGCGTCACAGTCGACGGCGGCCCACCCAGCACCTATCAGCTCTTGGTTCGCGTTCTCGACGGATATGGAAGCATCACGCCGCAGACGCCACGCAAGGTTCCGCAGCAGCCGCTCTCCTTTCCGCTGCGCTTCGCGATTCGCTTCGACGAGTTTGATCGTCAGCATCGCGGCATGATCACGTTTGAGATCACGGCGCTCAACGACCTGGGCGACACGCTCGGTCAGGTGCAAAAGACGATCGCCATCAACTACGTCGAAAAGGTCGCGGTCAGCCTCTCGATTGGCGAGCCGTTTGACATGACTGTGCCCGAAGATCTGCGACCGGCAGTGGACTTGGCGATGCCGGACCTCAGCACCATCGACGGAATGAATGCCGATGGAGGCCCGCTCTAGCGCCACATTGCCCAAGCGGCAGGGCCCTGCCGACCTGTAGGGAAGTGGAAGCTGCATCGCCAAGGGTCAAAGAACACTCAAGAATGTGGTAGGGTGCCTAGTTGAGTGGGCGGGCGCCCTGGCTGCTGGTGGCTCGCGGAAAGAATGTCCCGACTGCGCATCCAGATCGTAAATCCCGCTGACGGCGGGTTCTTTTACTGGCTCATCAAGTACTACCTGTTTGCCGCCCTTGGGCTGCTGCTGGTGATGCTGCATGTGCTGGTTGCGGTCTACGTGTACTTTGCGCGCTCGCTGCCGGAGACGCCGGATCTGTCGCGCTACGCACAGCTTGCACCGGGCGTGACCGAGGTGTTCGCGGGCGATGGCAGCCTGCTCGCGACGCTGGCATCGGAACGGCGCGAGATCCTGCCGCTTCACAAGATCCCGCAGCCACTGATTGATGCGGTGGTTGCGACCGAAGATCGCCGCTTTCCCGAGCACCGTGGCCTGGATCTACGCGGCCTGGCGAGAGCGCTGCGCGTAAACTTTCGCTCGGGCAAGCTGCGGCAAGGTGGATCGACGATCACGCAGCAGGTGGCCAAAGCGTTTCTCGGGGCCGATCGCACGGTGTCGCGCAAGATTCGTGAAGCGATCTTGGCGCGTCGTCTGGAGTCTCGCTACACCAAGGGCGAGATCCTTCAGACCTACCTAAACCACACGTTCCTGGGACACGGCAGCTTCGGCGTTCAGGCTGCGGCCAGGCGCTACTTCGACAAAAATGTGTGGGAGCTGTCCGTCGAAGATCAAGCGCTGCTCGCCGGACTGCTGAAAGCGCCGACGCGGTATTCGCCCATCGATCACCCGCAAGCTGCGCAGCAGCGACGAGACACAGTGCTCCACAACATGGTTGAAGTGGGCAAGCTCGATCCAAGCCTGGCAGCCAAGCTCTATGGAAAGCCCATCGAGCTGCACCAGCGTCGAGACGCGTCTCGCGATGTGTCGCCGTATTTCGTCAATCAAGTACGCAAAGATCTGGTGGCAGCGCTCGGGGAACGGCGTGTGATGGAAGACGGACTGCGCGTCGAAACCACGATTCAGCCGTTTCTGGATGTGCTCGGAACCGACAACGTGGACTTCGCGGTTCGTCGACTCGACAAGCGACAAGGCTTCCGTGGGCCCGAGGCAAACCTGGATCCCGATGCGCAGCGTGTGTTTTTGCTGCGCGCGCAGAAACGCTACGCCGAGCCGCTCAAAGAAGACACGCTGTACCTGGGATTGGTGACGTCGGTGCGTCCAAGCGGAGCGACGATCCAAATCGGCCCGCACACCACCGAGCTGCCGCTCAACAACATGCTGTGGGCGGCGCGCTATAACCCGCGCGATCCCACCAACGACCGGCTCATCTTGTCAGCGATGGAAGCGCTCAAGCCCGGCGATGTGATTTGGGTGAAGCTGGCGTTCCGGTCGAACGTAAACAAGTTCAGCGACTTTGTGTATGCGCCGGTGACTCCGTACAAAGAGGGCGCGCCCGATCCCAAAGCGCAGACCAAGCCAGCTGTCGCAGCGCCCATGGTAAAGCCGCAAGCAGCGCCGAGCAGTCCACAGCCCCAAGCGGCTCCGACCGCGAAGCCAGCAGCCGTTGCAGCCGCCAAGCCGAGCATGCGTCCCGGTCAGCCCGTGGGACGGCCAGGGCTTGGCAAGCCGCCACTCGCGAAAGGTCCGGGCCGAGCGCCTCTTCAGCGAGGTCCAGGCGCACGAGCAGGGAAGCCAGCCCTGGCGGGAGCCAAGCCCGGTCTTCAGCCCAAGCCAGCAGTGCCCGGTCAGCCAGGCATCGGAAAGCCAGCGGTCGTCGCCAATCGTCCAGTTCTTCCTCCAAAGCCAGTCGGAGCGCCAGGAAGGCCAGCGGGCGCACCAACCACCGAAGCCGATGCGCGTCCGGCGGTGGCATTTGGACGACCCAGCTACGTGCCAGGCACTGGCGTGTTCATTCCGCAAGAGGGCGATCCTCGGCGCGCAGGCGTTCCAGCGTCACAGCCCGGCAAGCGCCAAGAGGTTGGTGAGGCCGTCTGGCTACCCGAGCAGCATCGCAAGCCACAGACGACGGGGGCGCGCGAAGTCCTGCTTGAGCAGAGCCCACGTCCCCAAGGTGCGCTGTTTAGTTTCGATCTGCACAACGGCTACGTGATGGCGATGGTCGGCGGCAGCGACTACGATCGATCCGAGTTCAACCGGGTCGTGCAGGCCTGCCGTCAGCCTGGCAGCGCGTACAAGCCGATTTACTACTCGCTCGCGCTGGACCGAGGCTACAGCTACGACACGATGTGGAATGACAAGGTCAAAGTCGAAATCGACCCTGTCACCGGCGAGCAGTGGCTCCCGACCAACATCGACGGCAGCTACGGTCAGCAGGTCAACCTCGAGCGAGCGCTGGTCTGGTCGAAGAATCCGCCGGCGCTCGAAGTCTTCAAGACGATGGGCAAAAAGGACGTCGAAGCCTGGGCACGACGGCTTGGGATGACGACGCCGATTCATGCCGATGATGCATTGGCGCTCGGTGCGTCGTGTGTCCGCGTCGATGAGCTATCGAAGAGCTTTGCGCTGTTTGGCCGCAGCGGTCGTCCCGTCGATCTGGTGACGGTCAAGCGAGTGGTGTCGCGAAGTGGCGAGGTGCTGATCGACAACAGCGCCTGGGATGATCCGATGCTCGACGGAAAGTCGCGTATCGAACGAATCATGGCGCAGGCAGGTCGGCAGAAGCGTCCCGTGATTGCCCCGCGAACTGCCTATCTGACGGGTACGCTGCTCCGACGGGTTGTGTCACAAGGCCACAGCAAGCCGATTCGCGACGCCGCGCTGATTGCAGCGGGCAAGACCGGAACATCCAGTCGCACCTCCGACGTGTGGTTTGTTGGATTTACCTCGCGCTGGCTAACGTCCGTTTGGATTGGCGACGATACCTACGAGCGACAGCTTGGCTATGCCGACGCGAGCTTCACGCTCAGCGTCCCGATGTGGGCACGCTACATGTTCCACGCGAACCGCGACGCACCACTCGTCGAAGTGCCCGATAGGCCTGCGACGCTCAAGCCGACCGATCGCGGAGGTCCGCTGCTGCCAGGATTCTTGCCACCGCCGAGTGCGGGGCTTGGTCCCGACGGAAAACCGTACGCACTGCCTGAAAACCTACGCGATCTGCCGACGGCGCCCAAAGGCAGTCGTCCACCGAAGATCTTCTAGCCAGGCGATGCGGAGGAACTGTTGCATTTCTCCACAGTTGTGTTGCGCATTTCCCCGCTCTGCGGACCGCAGCCAGCCGGTGAATGTGCAGGACTTCCGAGGTCTTCCGTGGAACAGCACTTTTTTCTGTCTGTTGGCACTTCGCGTGCTTGTACCATGAGCGCTACACAACAACCCGTTCACTGGAGGTACCGGAAATGTCGTTGATGAAGACCTTGGCCGACGCGTTCCACGAGGGTGGCTGGCCGATGTGGCCCATCCTTCTGCTCATGATCATTGCCTGGGGCATTTCGATCGAGCGCGTCATTTACCTGAAAAAAGCTGGCATCGATAAGAAGAAGCTGCTGTCGCTCCTCAAGAGCCAGATCATGGCCGGCAACATCCAGGGTGCCGTCAAGGTCTGCAGCGGCAACCCGACCCCCGTCACTCGCATCATCCAGGCTGGTCTGACGAAGTTCAACCGTCCCGACGCTGAAGTTCAGGCCGCGATGGACGAGCAGGCGCTCCACGAAGTTCCGAAGCTGGAAGCCCGCACCGGCTACCTCGCCATGCTTGGCAACGTCGCGAC
>CALMML010000178.1 GCA_937868485.1 uncultured Myxococcales bacterium
CCTGGGGATTTTCGCTTCGTCGGCATGGCGCTCACAACAAGCTCATCTGCGAGCCCTTGTGTCCGGCCTTCAGGCTCTGTTCGACGATGGCGGGCCAGGACGTGACCAGCTCGTTATAGGCGCGAGCGTCCTCGGCCCAGCCTTTGCGCTCGCAGATGGTGTACAGGCGATAGGCAAGCTGGCGGATGGCGTCCTGCTTCTCGGGCATGCGGGCGAGCAGCGCACCGGCTTCGGACTCGCTCTCGCCGAGTGCGCGGCACATTTGATGGCAGGCTTCCCAAATGGGGAGGCGGCTGTCTTTCGTGGGATCCCAGGATGTCGGGTATTCCTTCACGCGGAGCAGCCGAACTTTGCCTTTTCCCGCGTGGATGACTCCTGCATCACGGACGCCATCGACAGCCGTTCCCTTTGCGCGAGCCAGTACGTCGGCTTCCCCAAACGGTCCTTCGGCAAACTCGTACTGCTGGAACCAGCCGATGCAGAAGCGCGTGTCGGCATCCATGTCGCCTTCGGCTTCGGAAAAGTAGTCGTCGATGGCCTTGTTGATGTGAATCAGCGCTGCGCGCACCGCCATCGGCGAACCATCGGCCTCTAGGACTGCTTTGTGCTTGGTGAACACCGCCATTCCCGGACCAATCGACGCCTGCGCCAAGTCCACGGGGGCGATGTTGCCTTGCTGAAGCTCTGCCAGCGCCAGCGGGAGAGTGTGCTTTAGCTCGGACAGGAACTCTCGCCGCGAAACCGTCGTCGCGTCCGTCGGGCGTGGATGACAGACCAGCACAATGCTGGATGCGAGCGCGTTGGTTCCCATTCCGATCATGCGATTGGACAGCTCTGTGCGCATCGGCCAGGTTCCGCTTACGCCGAAGCCAGCGCGCAGCACCGCATCCAAAAACGTCTCCCAGCCCGTGCTGGCAGTTCCTTCGCTGGACTCCGTTTCACTCTGTTTGAAGGCGTAGTAGATGCTAACCGGGAACGCGGGGTGACTCTGCTCGGCCAGTCGGTGCATTGCCTGCGTCATTCCGTTTAGAAAAAACGCTTCGGCTTGTTCCTTGCTGCCGTGTCGATACGGCGTTGCAACCAGCTCCTCTGCCTTGGGAACAGCGAGTGTTGCAAACAAGTCGGGAAACACCGACTTCAGCGAGCGGCGCATCCACACATAGAAGAAGTCCGATAGATCCGCGTACCCAATGTTGTCGTAATAGGGTGGGTCTGTTGAGACCACTCTGCCGCTAGTTATGTTCTGTGTTTGTGAATCGGCTTGCGTAGCGCATCCGAGCAGAGATGATGATAGATCATCTAAGACCCGCATCATATTTCTAATTGTCACTAGCAAATCACCAGCCATTCCACCCAGCGCATTTGCCTCTGAAAAATCCCATACCATCGGCAGAGCCTGTCGACCAAACGTCGCAATGGACTGATCCATGGAGGTTTTCCAGCGACACAGCGATGACTGCGCATCAGCGAGTTTGCTTACCGCGATTCCCAGATACATCGCCACCGCATCCGCATAGGCGTGTGCGCCGATGCCGCCGTCTGCGAGGCTCTTTCCATCGGAAGGGAATCCTGTGGAGGTCGCATCGGACAGCGCCCTTTGGCGGGCCTCCTGCACCAGATCCGAAAACGTCGTCAGCGCCACAAGCTGCCGACTTGTGAACAGGTCGCCATAGGCGCTGAAACCGAATAGTGGGGGCGAAAACCAGCGGGCGTTGTCTGGAAGCAGTAGATCCGGTCTCCAAGAAGGGCTTGTCCGCAGCGCGATGGCTTGCTGCTCCACGGTAGGTGGCAGGTAGAGCCGCCCGCGCACGCCCTCAGCCACGATGGCCATGAGCCGCGCCCCGATCCGTCCAGCTTTCCCTTCTGCCTTGATGTAGCTGTCAGAGATGGGCGTTTCCGATAGGAGACACTGGAAATTTGCCCCGCGTGCCAGCTTGGTTCCACTCTTCGCAGACCCTGCATCTGGTGGTTTTCCAACCCGCACAGTGAATCGGTAGCCACCCTGCTCCACGACGGGATGAACGTAGGCTTCCTTTCCTTGCGTGGTGGACAGCATGTACGTCGAAACCAGCGGAACTTCCGCACCACCGACCGCCGGGTTGGGGCTTGCCACCGTGCGGGCCCACAGCCACGCAATCACCGTCAGCTTCTGTCCGATAAGCGGTTGCAGGTCAGGACGATCTTTCGCCAATTCCTTCGTCACTTCGATCTGCGGGTACAGGTGGCCGATGCGCTTTTCCGCCTCATCCCGCATCCACTGCCCGTAGTAGCGAACATCTTCGGCCAGTCCTTCGGCCCCGCGAAACGTCTTTTTAAGCAGCCGCTGCTCGCTGACAAACGACGGATTGATCGGCGACTTCCCGGCGAACTTGGGAGGAATCTCGATCATCGCCTTATTGATGAGCACCGCGACGGGATTTAGGTCGCTCGCGTGGCTTACAAGTCCGAGCCGCTGCGCCTCCAGCGGAATCGCACCGCCACCCGCAAACGGATCATGAAATCCCGGCAGCTTGGCGGGATCAAACAGCGTCTTGGCGTCGGGGTGGTGCTTGTTCGCTTCGCACGTCTCGCGCCAGGATTCCCAAATCGCAGCACGGGCCTTTTTTAGCAAGTCCTCGTTGTTCGTATTTTCCCACTGCACAAGCTGGCCGATAAGCTGGAACAGCTCATTCCGTTTCTTGGTGATCGCGCCTTTGACCTGCGGCTTCTTCAGTTCCTCTTCGCTGTACTTCCACGACGGGTCATTGACAAGCTGGGCAAACAGAACTGCGCGTGCCGCCGCCAGCGGACGCCGTGCCCACCACAGGTGCAGGGTCGAGGGATGGCCATGTCGGATCGACTTTTCGCGCGCCGAAGCCTTGTTGATCTCATCGAGCGGAATCGCCACTTCGATGAGCTTCTTCGGGGCAACGATTGGAAACGGAGCATGATTCGACATGGAAAAAGGATTCCTCACGCCAGGTGCGGAGCTTTGGCGCGCTTGAGCAGATCTTTGAGGGAGTAGTTGACGCTGACCACGGAGCCTTCTAACTCCTTGGTGAAGGGCGCGCGAATGTAGTGCGGTCCGCGGACCTTTTCGCCTTCGACTTGGACGATGGCCAGGAAGAACTTGCTGCCCTGGTTCAGCGCCTCAAGCACTTCGTTGGCCGTGACGACGACGGTATCGGCGTCGATGTAGCGGCCTTTGACTTCGATGTGGCGGCTCTCGCCCGCGGGCGTGATCGCGGTGACATCCCAGCCGCACTTCTCGCGGCTCACGTCTTTGACTTGGTGGCCTTGCTTGCGCTCGGCCTCCATGACCGCATTCATCGCGAGCAGCTCGACGCGCTTGCGCGCTTCGGGGTCGGCTTCGTACAGCGGCGTGGCTTGGCCGGTGATTGAGGCCAGCAGCCCTTGCGGAATGACCAGCGCGCAGCCGGAAAGGACCGGCGGATTGCTGGATATCTGAAGCTGGCCTTCCAGTTCTGCCCGGCGCTGGGCCAGTCGTGCTTTCAGCTCGTCAGCCCGCTTGCGAGCGTTGTCGGGCTGCATGCGCGGCTGTTTGCCCGCCTTCACTTCGGCGGCCAGCTCGTTGGCGCGGCGTGACCAGTAGTTGATCTCGCGGGTCAGGCGCTGGTGAACGGCCTCTAGCGTCTTCTTGATCAGCGCCTTGCGACGGACCACGACTTCTTCGTAGTGCTCTTTGACCAAGTGCTCGCTGGCCCACGCCAGCGCCAGCGCAGACAGATCCTGCGTCAGCCATGGCTGGGTCAGGACTTGCTCGATCGCGGCGCGGGTTTCCGGCGGCGGGTTCTCATAGCTCAGGTAGGGCGCTGCGCCCGCGTGCCGGACGCTGCCGGACTCGTCAATCTCGACAAACTGCATCCGGCGCGAGATGAGGCGCGTCATGCTGGTGCCCTCGCGGATGCCGTGATCGATCATGAACAGCAGGCGCGGCGCGGTGCTGGGATCGGTCGGGTCGATCAGCACCGTTCCGGCGTGCAGCGCCTTCTCATCGTCAGTCAGGATCTGGTCGATCAGCGAGGCCATCAGCGGGTGCGCCGGATGCACCAGATCCGCGGTAGGCTTGTGCAGGACGCGCATCAGGTGCCGATCGAACGTGACCCGCTCGTAGCGCTCCAGCACGGGTCGCCGACCCCCTTCGATGGTGTGGCGACGGCGCACGGTAGCAGGAACGTGCTTGATCTCGTAGCGTCCGGCTTCGCGCTCTTTCAGCTCGCCACCGTAGCGGCCCAAGGACTCGACGACAAAGCGACGCAAGTAGAAGGGCTGGAGCTTCTTGGCCTCGGCCTTTTCCATCGCTTCCTTGACCATGTAGAGGCGCTTTTGATCGAAGATGTCAGCGGTCAGGGCATTGCGGTCGATGATCTCTTGCAGGTGCTTGTGGTCGAGTGCGCCGTCCACCTTCTCAAACATCCGGGCGCGGGCTTCGGGGGTGTCGCCCTCGCGAATGGCCTGGATGAGCACGTCCTTCAGGGGCATCTCGTCAAACGAGCGGCCCAGGATGTCAAAGACCTTGCCGCCGAGTGCAGCCCGTTCCTCTTCCAGCTTCGTAAAGAGCCGCTGAAAGACCTCACCCTCGCGTGTCTCGATCGCGACGAGGTTCCACATGTGACAGATTTCCTGCTGGCCGATGCGGTGGATACGGCCAAATCGCTGCTCGATGCGGTTCGGGTTCCACGGCAGGTCATAGTTGACCATCAGGTTCGCGACCTGAAGGTTGACACCTTCGCCAGCGGCATCGGTCGCAAGCAGGATCAGAACCTCGGGATTTTGCCGAAACTGTTCCTGCGCCGCCAAGCGGTCTGTCCGTCGGGTTCCACCGTGAATCTCAATGACGGCGGACGGATTGCCGATGACTCCGGTGATCTTCTTCTTCAGGTAGTCGAGCGTGTCCTTGTGCTCGGTAAAGATGATCATCTTGCGGCGACGACCGCCAGGTAGTGACATCTCTGGGGCATCAGACTGAAGGAGCTTAGACAGCTCATCCCACTTCCGGTCGACGCCGCTCGTCCAGACTTCGTGGGCTTTCTTCTCAAGCGCTTTGAGGAGTTCGATCTCACCGGACAGCTCGGGAATGGTCTTGGCGGCGGTTGCCTCATCGACCAGCTCCTCCTCGATTTGCTCCAGCTCCGCTGCCGTCAGTTCCTCGTCCAGCTCGTCGAAGTCATAGTCTTCCCACGAGCGCGGACCCTTCTTCTGCGCGGCGGGGTTCTTCAGCTTGTCCAGCCGATCTTGCAGCTTTTCCCGACGGCGGCGCAGTGACTGCGCGATGGCATTCGGTGACGACGCAAGGCGGCGCTGCAAGATGGTCAGCGCGAAACCGACCATGCCGCGCTTTTTGCCTTCGAGGGCTTCGGCCCGCCCCATCTCGTTTCGAACGTACTCAGTCACGCGCTCGTACAGGTCTTTTTCCGGGGCCGACAGCTTGTAGGTCAAGGTCTTGGCGAGCCGCGGCGGGAACAGGCGCGTGCCATCGAACTTGATCAAGTCCTCCTTCACCATGCGCCGCATGATGTCGGTGATGTCCACGGGCTCGACTTTGTCGCGGGCCTTGCCGTGGAAGCGGTCTTGATCGAGCAGCCCGAGCCACGCCTGGAAGTCTTCCTCCTTGCCGTTGTGCGGCGTGGCCGTCATCAGCAGCAAGTTGCGCGTCCGCTCCGCGCTGCCGATGAGCATCCCCAGGTCGTAGCGCCGCGTGGTTTTCAGCTCGCTTCCGAAGTAGTGCGCCGCCAGCTTGTGCGCTTCGTCGATGATGACCAGATCCCAGCGCGCGGCCTCGGCCTGCAGCTTGTCGTGCCACTCTGTCTTGCGCGAGAGCTGATCGAGCCGAGCGATCAGGCGCGGGTGTTCCACAAAGGCGTTGCCGGTCGCTGTGGATTCGACAAGGGCATTGGTCAGAAGGTCAAAGCGCAGCCCGAACTTCTCGGACAGCTCGGTCTGCCACTGCTCGACCAGGCTGCCTGGAGCGACGATGAGGCAGCGTTCCAGATCACCCCGCAGCATCAGCTCGCGGATGAGCAAGCCCGCCATGATGGTCTTGCCCGCGCCGGGGTCATCCGCCAGCACAAACCGAAGCGGCTGCTTGGGCAGCATCGCCTCGTACACCGCCGAGATCTGGTGCGGCAGCGGCTCCACGTCCGAGGTGTGGACCGCCATCATCGGGTCGAACAGATAGGCCAGCTTGATGCGCGTCGCCTCCGCCGCCAGCTTGAAGGCTTCGGGCTTGGCGTCGAAAGGGAACACCCGTGCAGCACTGGCGACGCTGAGCTTGGCCTCGTCGGCGCGGAACAGGGTCTTCTTGAGCACCTGGCCGGAAAGAAGCTCGTAGGT
>CALMML010000179.1 GCA_937868485.1 uncultured Myxococcales bacterium
CTCAGCCGGTCCGCCTAAGAAACGGTTACATGGCTGGTGGGTGGTTGCCTCTCGGCGTGTCGAACGTGCTGGCGGTCATTCAGAATAGGAATAGGGATTTTATGCAATATCCGCGCCATAAAAATAGCCTGCGATTGTCTGCGGATAGCCAATTTTTCCAAAACGACTCGGAATCCACGCCGCCAGCGGAATCACCAGCAGAGACGCCAGCAGAAACGGCGTAGGAGTCGGCCTGAGAACATCCTGCTGGTCCCACACGACAGCGCAGAGCTGACCTCCGCGGAGCGCGGCCAGTGCGCACGGTGGCGGGGAGCACCACGGGATGCGCGTTCAGAGGGGAGCGGAGTTGAGCGGCGCTTTGCTCAACGTGGGCGAGCGATACGCGGGTGAAGACCAGTGGGAGGACGAAGCGGCTCCGTCGAGATCATTCAGGAGTCCTCGGCATGCCTTACCTGCTTGAACGCTGCGGTAACTTTTTCCGCCAAGGGGGGCGGCGCGTCCAAAAACAGAGCGCTGCTGTCGTGTACCCCGAAGCCCACGGAGACGCTCGGTGTCTTGAGCACTACGTCCAGGTCAAAGAACCACTCGTCTGTGCCTTCGCTGATGCGAGCCAAGTCCTCGAGCGCAACCGGAATCTCGTCGGTCCGGTCCAGCAGCTCATCCCAATGGCAGACTTGTTCACCGTACCCTTGCGATCGCCGGATGTGCAGCTCGCCGTCCGTTACGCCAGTCGCCTCGCGAATCTTGGAAATCAGCAAGCCCAGCGGGAGCCCTTGGGGTGACTCTTCCCGATCGAGTATCCAGTATCTGCTCATAGCGACTCCGGCGGGCCGCGCCTGAATCCCCCCTGCGGCGCAAGCTCAGGATTGTTTGGCGTCATGCGATGCTGATGCGGATTGGGGTGAATGCTGGGGGTTCCGTGGTCTGTAAAGTCGATGTCGCGCTGCGGCTGCAGACTACCATTAGACCCGTGCTGCCATTCTCTCGCCTGCGGCTCGGAGCCGTACTTTGGTTTGGAGCGGCCGAGCTGGCTGTGCGGATCTGGTGAATCCGGGATGGGAACGCCGCGTTTGTCCGTCGGCAGAGCGCGGTCAGGCGTGTACGATCCTGGGCTCCCCTTGGTGGGTTGGACCTGCTTTCTTGCTAGGGCCTCAGCTTCCTTCGCCGCCCTTTCGGCCGCCTCACGCTCCGCTCGTTCTGCAGCCTTCTTTGCCTCTTTCTTCGCTCGTTCCTCCGCTTCATGCAACAGCCGACGCGCGGCGGCTTCATCGACATGCTCGATGATGGACTCCTCAGCCTCGCGAATGACCTTCTTCCCGATAGCTTTGCCGACCGCCTTTTCGCCGGTTCTCACAACTCCGCCAAAGACAGCGCCGGCACCGGGGACCACTGCTGACGCGGCAGCGCTGGCGGCAGCGTCGAAGCCCCAGCCGCCGACGGTGTACAGCTTGTCGTCGGGAGACTTCCTGCGGAACTCGTTTAGCTCATCGGCGGCTTCGTGGGCCTTCTTCTCCAGGCAGTCCCCCATGTGATCCAGACACTGGTGCTTGAAGTCACTCGCCCAGGTCTTGATGTCCTGTTTGCTGGGCACGACAGCGCCGAGGCCGTGGTCACGCACGACACGGGCAAGCTGGCCGACGTGCTCCGCGGCTTTCTTGCCGCGATCGACGAAGCCCGACGCGATCGGCG
>CALMML010000180.1 GCA_937868485.1 uncultured Myxococcales bacterium
CCGACGCTGGCTGAAGCCCCAAGCGGAGTCCTAATCTATCCCGAGCCCATTCAGACAGCGCTGAGAGAGCTGCCGGGCATCACGGACTCTGATCCTGCGCGTCAGTTCCCGCTGTCTCCGTCGATCGACAGCCTCCGTCTGTTTACTCCGTAGTCACTCCCTTTCTCATTCCCTCATCACGCAGCGGAAGGAGTCCCTCGCGGATTCCTTCCGCACCGCCTGCTCGCGGCTCTGTTCAACTTACGAGGACGCTGCGCGCTTGTGCAAGAGTCGTTGCTCGACGAGTTGTAGCTCCTCATCGTGCGGCAGATCTTCAATCGCAGAGCGAATCGCTGTCAGCGCCTCGTCATACCGGCTCAGCTCTTCCAGAACCCTCGCGTAGTCTGACATCAGCCAAGGCTGGGCACTGAAGTCGTCATCGAGCTGGATGCGATCACGCATGATCTGGTCTGCCAGAAACAGCTTGCGTCGCTCGATCGCCACATCAAATGCGTAGTTCCAGAACGTCCAGCTGTCTTCGAAGCGATGGGACTCCGAGACCAGATCCAGCCAGGCATCCTCTTGCGCGACCGCCCAGCGAACGGACTCCTCGATGGCTTCCCACACTTCGTCCATGATTGCCTCGTGTATCGTATCGATAGGAAGGTCTCGCTTCGTCCTTCCCTCGCATCTGTTCCGTCGACTTGCACGGTGCTTCCCTCGTCTGTTCTGTCGTCTACGCGAGGGTCAGCGGGCCGTCAGTCCACCAGGGGTGAGCACCAACTCGAACGTGTGCTTTACGGGCTGTCCTTGGGAATCGACCAGCGGAAAATAGGTCGACTCACTGGTCACCGTCCGCACTGCCCAGCGACTGTTTTCGGGACGCGAGGCCAGCCAGTGCAGCAGTCCATCGCGCAAGGGAACAAGCTTCGGCGGCGCACTCAGCGTACCAGTGGGTTTGAGAGGCCGCGCCTGATGAGGGTTTGTGCTATGCCGCTCGGCGGTGAAGTAGCCATTGTGAACGAACTGAAGATCGAACAGGTTGGTCACTCCCGCTGCTTGTAGAAACGGATGAAACCGCAAGCTTCGCCCTTTGACGGCCACTTGGTCTCCGTAGAGCCATTCCTCGGAAAACAGGACTCCTTCCGGCGTGAGGAATCGGATGCGGTGTGCGCGCAGCGTCTGTTCCTGTAGTGGCTGATCCGGAGCCGCCCAGCGTACGGTTTGAGGCCGCGTCTCTCCGCTCAGCTCCAGCAGCAAGAGGGGACGATCGGTGGTCAGGTTCAGAAATCCCGCGCGCATCACGGACACGAGGGTCAGCACGACGACCAGCAGCACGAGGATCACGCGGAGCAAGAAGGACATCAGCGAGGGTTGTGGCAGCGTACCTCGGACTACGCGCCACAGCACAAGCCCAATCACCGGCAACAGCGTCGCCCCGCACGCAGTGAGGAGGAGCCGCATGTCCCACTGCAACATCGGCCTCACGAGGGAAAAGTAGCCAAGCAGCAGTCCTACATAACCCGAGGAAAAAACCAAGCGCAGCCCCGCGCGAGGCCGACTCTGCTGTTTGTCCAGCCACAACAGAAGCAGCAAGCGGAGCCCGCTCCCCGCGAGGAGTCCCAGCACCAAGACTGCGACCACAGCTTGCAGTCGCAGGAGTTCCCGCAGCGCATCAAACCAGGGAGCAGCATGTTCCAGCACAGCCGCGATGTTACCACACGACAGCCGCCAGCGTCGGCAGCCGTGGTGCGAGGACATCCGACAGCTCACTTCGACGCTGTGCGAGACCGCCTTGTGTCGAGCAGTCCACTTCGTTTTCACACGCACCGCATGCGCACAGATCCGCAAGAACGTGATACGATCATTACAAAATCAGCAAATCAAGGAGCCGCCGTGAATATCAGCAATAGCACCTTCGTTCTGCGCTTTGGTGTAGCGCTAACTCTCTTTATGCACAGTGTGCCAGGCATGCTAAATGGCGGGGTCCATGCTTTTGGTAAGATGTATCTCGATGAGATCGGATTTTCGCCGCTGGGCGTGCCGCTGGCATGGATCATCAAGATCTCTCATGTTGTCGCGGCGATTTGTTTATTAACGGAGCGCTATGTCAAGTGGGCTGTGCTGATGACTTTGTTTGTTCTGACGATGGGAATCGTAATGATTCATGCCAAAGAAGGCTGGTATGTCGTCGGTGGTGGAAGAAACGGAGTGGAGTTCAATGTCCTTCTCATCCTTGTGTTGGTTGCAATACTATTTCCAAATGGTATCAAGCGAGCATCGATAAGTGGAAGGGCGACTTGATGCGGTGTGAGCGTGTGGTTATGCGTGAGATGCGCTGATACATCAGCTATCAGGTAGGACTGCATTTCTTGATGAAAAGCAGTGACCTGATTACAGCGCTGGTCGGCTAAGATGTCGAACGTAACATGCGGATTTGCCAGCTTCTTTCCTCGTATCAGCAGTCTTCCTCGCCATTTCGTGACATCGATCCCTATCCCGATGCGGCGCGCTGGCTGCCCGAACATCAGTGGACGACTCGGCTTGTGGACAAAGCCACAGCGACGGAGGCGGTCGACGAGATGGTCGCGCAAGGCTTCGACCTATTTGTAAACCTGTGCGACGGAGAACCCGACGAAGATCTGGCTGGGATTGCGGTCATCGAGCGTCTGGAGTGGCATGGCGTTCCGTTTACGGGTCCGCGCTCGCGAATGTATCGTCTGGGTTCGTCGCGGCAGCTGCTCAAGCAGACCTGTCTTTCCGCAGGGGTTGGCACGCCGCGATATGTGTTTTGGGATGGCGAGGGTCCGCTGCATGTGCCACTGCGAAGGCCGCTGATTGTGAAGCCACCGAGCGGTTACGCGAGCATCGGGATCGAGCGAACGTCGCGCGTGACGACAGAGCGAGAGCTGCAAGCGGCGTGTGAGCGTACGCTGGCGCGCTTTGGCGGGGTCTTGCTGGAGGAGTTTATCGAAGGCCGGGAGTTTACCGTCTTCGTCGCTGAGCCCGTCCGTTCCGGTGATTCGCCGCTGGTCTTTCCACCGATCGAGATCGTGTTTCCGCCTGGTGAGACGTTCAAGCACTTCGACTTGAAGTGGCAGGATTACGAACAGCTTGGCAGTCGCGTGGTGTCCGACCCAGCGCTGAATGCAGAGCTACAGCGCATGGTCCAGCGCTTGATGGTGGCGATGGAAGGGGTCGGCTACTGTCGCTGCGACATTCGGATGGATGACGAGGGTCGGCTGTATCTGCTCGACTGCAACGTTCCGCCCGGACTCTTTTATCCTGAAAACTCGTACGGCAGCGCCGACTTCAGCGTCAGCAGCATTCCGTTTGGCCACCGTCGACTCCTACAGCACATGATTGCGTGTGCCTTTCATCGAACGGCTGTGCTGTCTGCTGCTTCCGCGTGAGCGCTAGCGGGCCGCGATTCGTCGCTTGAAGAACGCGATCTCTTTGTCCCACGTTGCGCGAACTTCCTTTTCCACCGTGGACTCTAGGAGGCTGCCGATTCCGAAGATGTTTCCCGTCGCAAACACTTCGTCACGACGCACGCACTGTCCGGCTCCGGCATCGGTGATCCGAATCGTTCCGTTGGATGAAACGATTCCCTTTTTGTCACCAGGCTGCACCATCTTCCAGGTCCAGACTCCGCCTTTGCGATCGACGGTGGCATGCTGTTCGTAGGAAAATGCATCGCCTACGATCTTCACAAGCGGACCCGGCAGACTCAGCTTCGGCTGTAGTCGTAGCTTGCGGCTTGTGTCGTCGCTGTGCAGCACTTGATAGGCCGCAAATCCCAGCGCTTCCATATACAGCGCGCGCGAGTATTCCGGATCAAGGTACAGATCCCAGTACTGTTCTGGGGTACATGGAAGGGTCCAGCTGTTCGTAATCTGTTTCATGGGGTGATGATCTCGATGTGGCGAGCGGATGGATTGTCCTTCTTCGTGATGCAGCCGCGCTTCGTCGCTGACTGTTTGAGACGGAAGGACATGGCTCGCCTTTTTCGGAACAGACCACAGTCACACCGGCTTGGTCAACAGCATCTCGCTCGGCACAGGACGCGCTCAGTTGACCTGGCGGGTTCGTCCTTCCCAGTACGGCGCGCGCAGCTTGAACTTTTGGAGCTTTCCGGTCGCGGTGCGTGCAAGCTCACTTCGGAACTCTACGCTCGTCGGACACTTGTAGTGCGCCAGGCGTGCGCGGCAGTGGTTGATCAGCTCGCGCTCGGATGCTTGCTTCCCTTGTGCCAGTACGACCAGCGCTTTGACTGTCTCTCCCCACTTGTCATCAGGAACGCCGATGACAGCGACTTCTGCGACGGACGGATGTGAAAACAGCGCGTCTTCTACTTCAATGGAAGAGATGTTTTCACCACCCGAGATGATCACATCCTTTTTGCGATCCGAGATGGTCAGATAGCCTTCCTCATCCATCACTCCACCGTCGCCCGTGTGAAACCATCCACCGGACAGGGCATCTGCCGTGGCCTGTGGTTGTTCCCAATATCCTTCCAATACCACGTTGCTCTGCGCCAGCACTTCGCCTTGTGGATCGACGGAAACGGTGACTCCCAGTGCGGGGGTTCCTGCGCGACTGAGCTTCTGAGCGCGCTCTGATGCAGACAGAGAATCCCACTCTGCACGTCCGCGATTCACTGTCAAAACCGGAGACGTCTCTGTCAGTCCGTAGATCTGCAAAAACTCCCAACCCAGCTCTGTTTCCACTCGCTCGATCGTGCGGGTCGGAGGCGGTGCTCCCGCGACGACAATTCGCACTTTCCCTCGTCCCGGTGCGGGCTTCCCACTGTGCTGCGCTGCATCGAGGACTGCATTGATCACCGCTGGTGCTGCGCACATCAGCGTGACGCCGTGGACTTCCACACGTCGCAAGATCTCTGGCCCTGAGATCTTTCGCAGAACGATCTGTTTTGCGCCCAGTCCAGCGAGGACAAACGGCATTCCCCAGCCATTGCAGTGAAAGGTCGGAAGCGTGTGCAGATACACATCGCGATCGGTCACGCTGCTGTGCAGACCGAAGATCGTGGAGTTGAGCCACAGACTCCGGTGCGTAAGCTGAACACCTTTGGGACGCGCTGTGGTGCCGCTGGTGTAGTTGATCGTTGCCGTCGCATGTTCATCGCGCAGCCACGGCTTCGGAGTGACTCCCGGACGACTGAGCAGCGCATCGGACTGTGGACCCAGAATCGCTCTGTGCTTGCAGGGAATGTCCGCGAGCGCATGCTCAAGCTCTGGATCAATCAGCAGCACAGACGCGCCCGAGTGCTGGACAATGTACGCAATCTCTGCGGGATGCAGACGGAAGTTGATCGGAACCAGGACCCGACCCGATCCAGTCACTCCATACAGCGCCAGCAGCAGTCGTGCAGCGTTGTGCGACACAATCGCGACACGCTCTCCCGGCTTGATTCCCAGGTCGTCCAGCGCTGCTGCATGGCTTTGCGCAAGCTGTCCAATCTGTCTGTACGTAAGCGATCCAAGAGAGGGCGCCGGCTGGTCCGGCTCATCGACGATACCGATGCGATCTCCGTAAGCGAGCACAGCGCGATCTAGGAAGTCTGAAACGGTCAGCGGAACGATCATCGTGGCCTCCGTAGGAAGCGGTCAGCATATCGCAACTGAATCGGAATCTGCGGGTGCGTATACGAAAACCCTGCATCGCGAAAACAGACGAATCCCGCTTCGTGATATAGCAAGCTAGATGCTGTCTGGAATCTTCCGACTGCGTGCGGCATGGCGTCGAACAGTGACTCACTCGGATCGAGCGGAGCGTACCGATCCTCGTACGACAGCGAGCGGACGACCTGACTTCTTCGATGATCGCACGCTGTTTTGGTGCGGTTACTTGGTGCTGCTGCCGCTGTATCTGCTGCCGCTGCTGGTGACGCGCTTTTTGCCAGGACTCGATCTGCCGCTGCATCTGTCACTTGTGGATGCCGTCGCCAAGTCGATGACAGAGGGAACTCCGCAGCACACGCTGTACGAAGCGCACTTTTCGCCATCGGGTTACTTTGCGTATTACTTTTTGCTCTATCAGCTTGGGAAGCTCTGCTCTCTGTCTGTTGCACATCGACTGATCATCAGCGCGATGATTGCAGGGCTTCCGCTCGCCTGCGCACGACTTTCGCGCGTGCTAGGAATTGTTTCTTTTCCGTCGCTGCTTGCTTTCCCTCTTGCCTATAGTATGCCGCTTCACTACGGCTTTGTGAGCTTTGCCTGTTCGACTCCGATCTTGGTCTTCTTTATTGCGCAAACGCTCGTGGTACTGCGCGCGCCAAGACTGATTCCTACAGACATCGGACTGCTGGCTGCGCTCGGACTCTTGCTCTATCTGTGCCACGTTCAGACCTATGGACTGGCGCTTGTGACTGCGTGCGCACTCTGCTGTGCTCCGGGCGCTGTACGTGCTGCGCGCGTGGCTGCACTGCTTTCAATGCTTCCGTCGCTGATTGTGCTGTATTTGTGGCAATCGAGAGGCATCTTTTCCGCTGATCTGGCTCTCTCTGTTGCGCAGGCTCCGCGCAAGGGACTCTGGTATACCCTTCATTCCTTTTTTCACGCGCGCCTGTCTGAGTTATCCAGTCCATCGCGGCTTCTGTTCGATCCACTGCATCGGCTGTTTCTGTTTCAGGTTCATCTGCTGCGTGGATTTCGGGACTATTCCGATCAGGTGATGAGCAACGTGTTCTTGATTGCGCTCGCGGTGCTGATCGGACTGGGACTTGTGGTCGGTCGCGCGCATCGAAAGGACGCCGATCCGCCTGATTCGCCGCGTGCGCTACGTCTTCTTCCTCCGCTGCTGGCGCTCGGTGCGTATCTGGCGCTGCCGCATCACATCGCAGAGTTTCAAACGATCTATCCGCGCTTTGCGATCCTGTCTGCGGTGCTTTCCTTTTCGCTGATTCCGCCTGCGCTGCGCTTGCTCCCTCGTCTGTGGATCCGTCGTCTGTTCGTGCTGTGCGCAGCATCTTCGCTGGTGTATGCGCTGGTCTTGACACGGCATTATGTTCGCTACGGACGTGAGCTTGCAGACTTTGCGACCGTGCTGGATGCAACGCCAAGCGGCGGAAAAGCTGTCGGATGGGTGTTTGGCGGAGGCGACTCACGCGTGCTGTCTTCCGGCGCACAGCTTGCGAATCTTCCTGCGTACTATTCGATCGAGCGTCGCTCTTCCCACAGCATGGTTGCGGTCACATTTTGCGGAGCACCGGGCTCTCTGTGTCGCAAGCGACCCGACGCTGCGCGCATTCCGCTGCTGGATTCCTTTCATCCCGAACGGACTCCGCTTGCGGATGCAGCTGCGTACTTTGACTACTTCATCACCTATGCTGCGCCACTCGATTGGCGTCCGCTCGGCTTGCAAAACGATCAGCTGGATCCGATCGCGCGGGCCGGACTGTGGACGGTCTATCGAAAAAATCCCAAGGTAGGGATGGGCTCTCCCAAAAAGGAGTGATATAGCTGAACGTATGCGCGCTGCGCTGGCGTCACTCCTGGTTGCTCTTACGCTGCTGTTTTCCGGCGGCGTGAGCACCTATGTGAGCGACGGCCAAAACGAGCTGACCCAGCCGCTTGCCCACAAAGCGCTGGTGGTTCGGGAACAGCACGGTAGCTCGCAGCCTCAGCTTGTGTCTGGGAAGTCCGCCAAGCGCGCCTTGGGACCGCTTCCCTCTCTGTTTGTGTTGCCGTCGCAGCTCGAGCTCATCGATCTGCTGGTGACACAGAGTCTGCCGCCGCTTCACCACCGATCTGCTTGTGCCTGTGGCTCTGTCTACGTTCACACCGCGCGCGCTCCGCCCGTCTCGCTCGTCTTGTCGATCGATTCCTAAGATCATGCCTGGCCGACTGCTGGGCAAACACTCCGTGCTGTCTTCACAGCCGAAGGAGCAAGATGATGCGTACTTCCGAGCGCGAAAGCGTGAGCACTGATGCCGTTGATTCTCGTCAGACAAACAGCCGTGGCACGCTCTTTATCGCGGTGCTGGCGCTGCTGCTACTTGTGGTCCTGATTGCGGCCAACATGAACTGATTCGCCGCGCCCAGCCAGTGCATGAGGCCTGGCTGGTGCGCGCCGTGCGCTTTGGTTAGGATTTCGTTGTGCTGACTTTTGATGTCATTGCGTTTGCGCAGCTCTCTGTCCATGAGCTGTATTCGATCTTGACGCTGCGACAGCTGGTGTTTTCCGTCGAGCAGCGCTGTGCGTACTTGGACTGTGATGACAAAGATCAGGCGTCTTTGCATCTGCTCGGACGCAACGCCTCCGGTCGGTTGCTGGCTTATGCGCGACTGCTTCCTCCAGGTGTGTCCTATCCAGAGTCTTCGATCGGTCGCGTGGTCTGTCATCCCGATGTCCGACGCACAGGGACAGGACAGAGACTGATGCAAGAAGCGATTCACAAGACGCGCCAAGCGTTCGGATCCGGTGCGATTCGAATCGGAGGACAGCTGTACCTCCAGCGCTTTTATGAAGAGCTGGGCTTTGTCGGCATCGGGCTTCCCTACGATGAGGATGGGATTCCTCACCTAGAGATGCTGCTGCCCGCACCCTCGTAAAGAAGGTGCGCAGCGCGGTCCGAACGTTGGAATGGGAATGCAGGAAGGGAAGGGAAGGGAAGGGGAGTCGGACGCGAGGAGTCTGCCTAGCGATTGGTGTTGATGAGCAGCAGCGGAGTTGTCGGGCTCTCTGTCACCAGCACATCCGCTTTGCGGTCACCGGTCAGATCTCCGACGAAGAAGCCTCGGCCCAGGTCCACCGTTCGCGGCGAGGGAGAAAACGTCAGATCCGCCACTTGCGGATAGAACTGCAGCGTCTTGGGACTTCCGCAGGCCACCACCAGATCCGCCTTGGTGTCGTCGGTCAGCTGTGCGACTTGAACATCCGAGGGGAAGCTGCACGTCTGAAGCGTCTTGGCTGCGTTGAAGGTTCCGTCTCCTTTGCCGATGAAGTACGCGATGCCCGCATCGTCGGCGCAGGCCACCAGCAGATCGAGCTTGCTGTCACCGTTCAGATCCGTGGCTGTCAGCGACGCAGGACTTGCGCACGCAGCAATCGACTTGGCCAGAT
>CALMML010000181.1 GCA_937868485.1 uncultured Myxococcales bacterium
TCGATGTCGGTGCCAACGTCGGTGAGCTGTCGGAGTTTTTCTTCAGCGCGCTGCAAGGCCAGGGAAGTCTTCTGTCCGTCGAGCCGCTGCGCGAAAATGTGGAACAGATTGAGCAGCGCATCGCCCGATGCAGCGGTTCGCCACGCTGGCAGGTTCGCGCGTGTGCTGTCTCTGACGAACAAAAGACCGTGTCGCTGCGCGTCGGAAGCTCCGAAGGAACGCACTGGAACAGCCAGGTCATCCCGTCGCCCTCGCCCGGTCAGTCCGTGCGCACGGTGCCCGCGCAGACGCTTTCGTCGCTGTGTCCGCACGCGACCGTCATCAAGCTCGACATCGAAGGGCACGAATACGCGGTCTTGGCCGATTCGCTGCCCAAGCTGCCGAGCGTGAAAGCCTGGGCGGTGGAGCTACACATGATGCCCGGTTCGTCGCTGGCACAGACGGCGCGATCGTTTGTGCAGGCTGGCTTTCGCGTGTTTGGTGCCGGACGAAAGCGCGACGACACAAGCGGCGCATGGCTGTCGGCTGAACTTCCCGACGGACTCGAGTGGGATGCAATTCCCGTCGCCCAGCGTCGAACAGACGGCTCGGTCTTCAAGATGCTTCACATCATCGCGCTGCGTCGCTGACGGCAAAAAACATCTATCGTCCTTCCTTGCATCGGCCTACACTTTGGGGCATGCACAAGTCGATCATCCTGTTTGGCTCGCTCTGTTGGTTTTCGTCCGTATCAGCACAAGCCACAGAACCACATGTGAGCGAGACACTATCTCGCATTTTTCAAAGCAAAAAACAGTTAGAACAAAGCCCGACCTGTAAGCGCGGATGCATCTTTTTGAGCGCGTGGGACTTCGATGGAACCATCTTGCACGGAGACGCCAGCGAAGGACTCACAACCAGCGGACAAACCATCTATCCAGGTTTGGCACAAAAAGCGATTGAAGCGGGCTTTTCGAAGATTTATTCCAAGCAAGATTTTCAAAAATTCTGGCATGACTATGAAGACATGGACAAGACCCAAGGACACATTCCAGCATATACCTATATACCAAAAATATTCAAAGGAAGCCGAGCCGCTGAAGTGAAGCAGTTTGCCGCGCGTTATTATGCAGACACGCTGCAGCCTTATTACTTTGCATCATCCGTCGAGATCTTTGCCAAGCTGCGTCAAGGTGGCGTCATTCCGTACATCATCTCTGCCGCACCACATGTCTTCGTTTCTTCTTCGGGTCCGACGCTATCGATCGATGATCAGCACATCTTTGGCATCGAAGTCGAGCTCGCCAAGGATGGCAGCTTGACCGATCGTGTCGCAGAGCCAGTTCCGTATGCTGAAGGAAAGGCACAGCGCCTATCCATGATTGTTACAGCCGAACAAGCGCGCACCAAAAAGCCTGTCTTTGTCCTGGCTGCATTTGGAAACAGCTATCACACAGACTCAGCGTTTTTGCTGTGGACGCTCGCTCAAAAGCTGCCCGCTGGCACGCCGACTGCATTGATGATCAATGGAGGAACGCCCCCGCGTGAGCTGGCTGGAAAATTCACCGAAGTCAGCCAGCGTGAGCTATTCAAAAAATAGCCACGCAGCGAGTCTTTGTCACATCACGTTATCCACTGTTGCGAAGCGCAGTGGCAATCGCATTGATCGATAGCTGAATGCCTTGCTTGACACGCGGATCTCGCTCACCGGCACGATGACGCTTGAGCAGCTCCACTTGCAGCAGATTGAGCGGCTCGATATACGGCAAGCGCAGTCGTATCGAGGTATCCAGCGCCGGATGCTTTTCCAGCAAACGTGACTGCTCGGTAATCGCCAGCAAGCTGTCGTGCGTCCGTTGCCAGCCGTCGGAAATGCGTCCGAAGATGTGCGTCGCCAGCGCGCGATCCTCGACGAGAGACACGTAACGCTCCGCGATCCGCAGATCGGACTTGGCCAGCACCATTTCCATGTTGTCGAGCGTCGCCCGAAAGAACGGCCACGTCGCTGCCATCTGTTGCAAGAGCCCCAGATCACCGAATGAGGCCAGCGCCTGACCGACGCCAAACCAGCCCGGAAGCATCACCCTCGCCTGCGCCCAGCTAAACACCCACGGAATCGCGCGCAGATCCTCGATGCGATCCGACTTGGTACGCGACGCGGGACGCGAGCCAATCTTCAGCTCGGCAATCTCTGACAGCGGCGTCATCTGACGGAAGAACGTGCGAAAGCCCTCGGTGCCGTAGACCAGCTCGCGATAACAGCGAAACGCCTGCTGCGAGATCTGCTCCATCGCCGCAAAGAACCGCGTCTGGCTCGTCGTCAGCGACTTGGGCTGATCAATCGACGCCAGCAGCGTCGCCGCCGCCATCGCTTCCAGGTTCTTCATCGCGCTCTCCCGCGTGCCGTACTTGGCCGCGATGACTTCGCCCTGCTCGGTGATGCGAATCCGACCCTGCACCGTTCCCGTCGGCTGCGCCAAGATCGCCGCAAACGACGGACCGCCCCCGCGACCGACCGCGCCGCCACGACCGTGAAACAGCTGAAGCCGCGTTCCGTGCTTGGCAAACGTCGCCGCGAGCCCGCGCGTCGCTTGATGCAGGCTCCACACCGACGTCAGATAGCCGCCGTCTTTGTTCGAGTCCGAGTAGCCGACCATCACCTCCTGATAGCCCGCGACCTGATTGCTCTTTGCGACCTCGGGCAGCGACAGCCACTGATCCATCACATCGGCTGCGCGCTCCAAGTCGCCAATCGTCTCGAACAGCGGCACCGCCATGATGCGCGCCGACGGAGTCTCCCCCGCTCGATACAGCCCCGCTTCCTTGAGCAGGATGTGAACTTCCAGCAGATCCGACACGCTCTCGGTCTTCGACACGATGTAGTGCCGAATCGCCGACGGACCAAACGTCACAAGCGCCGTCGCTGCGGCCCTGACAATCGCCAGCTCGGACTTCGTTTCGTCGCTGTAGCTAGCAAACGGACTCGACAAGAGCCGCGGACTCCGCAGCTCGGCCCGCAGCAGCTCGACGCGGGCAGGCTCCCCGAGCGACGCATAGTCCGCCGTCACGCCCGCCACCCGCAAAAGCTCCGCCACCACTCGCTCATGAACGTCGGCGTTTTGCCGAAGATCCAGCGTCGCCAGGTGAAAGCCAAACGTCTCGACCGCGCGAATCAGCCGCCCGAGCGCCCCACAGCTCGCCAGCTTCGTCTGACCATCGCCTCGCAGCGAGTGCGCCAGCTCGACCAAATCCGCCCGCAGGCTGTCTGGATCGGCATACGGCTCAGCCACCTGCGACGATGGACGCAGCGGCGCTTGTCCCGAAATCTTTGTATACGTCGCGGCCAGCCGTGCATACACCGCCCCGAGCGCTCGACGATACGGCTCATCACTGCGCGCCGGTTGCAGGTCGCCACTCGACGCAGCCAGCGACAGCACGCTCTCGCTCACACTCGACAGCTCACTCGAAATCGACAGCTCTGCCGCCAGCGCATCGACCTGCGTCAGATACGACTCCAGCACCGTCGCGCCCGCCCGCCGCAGCGCTTGCCCCAGCGACTCTGCCGTCACATTCGGATTGCCGTCGCGATCGCCACCGATCCAGCTGCCCAGCCGCAGAAAGCTCCGAGGCCGATGCCGCAGCACCCGCTCCCAGCGCGCATACAGCGCCGGCAGCACCGGCAGAAACACCTCACGCATGTAGGCCAGCGCCGACTCCACTTCGTCGGTGACATACAGCCGGTCGCGTCGCAGTGCGCGCGTCTGCCAAAGCAGTGCAATCTGCCTCACGATCGCTGGCTCTAGCAGATCTCCGTCGGGAGTCTCGTGCTTTCCCGCGTCCCGAAGCTTCAGCAGCTGCGCGATCCGATTGCGGTGATCGAGCATGCTCTTGCGCATCACCTCCGTCGGATGAGCCGTCAGCACCGGCGCCACCAGCGCACCATCGAGCAGCTTGGCCGATTCCTCGACGCTGTGACCTTGTCCCGACAGTCGCTCCAGCACGTTTCCCAGGTTGTCGTCGAGATGCCGTCCCAGGCTCTGCCGATCTTCGGCCAGGTTCGCCAGCATCGAAAACAGCATGAAGCCGCGCACCACCGCCACCATCTCGTCGAGCGTCATGCCGTCCAGCCCGCGATCGACGACGTCCGAGGTGACAATGCCGCGATATCTCTCGACGGACTTGACCCGAATGTCCTCGATGCGCTGAAACAGCGCGTCACCTCCATACGCTCGGATGACATCGCCGAGCAGCTTCCCCAAGAAGCGAATGTCGGCGTTCTGCGAAATCGACGAAATGGCGGCAGTCTGGCTCACGAAGTCCCCACGGATTGGATGAGCCGCAGAGTCTAGCAAATGTTTCCCTACGTGCACTCCTTCGTCGCTGGAGCAAACACGACCCGCCCAGTCAGGCGCCCGCTTTCGGCTGCGTTCCATCGGACAGCGCCCGCCGCTCGGCCAGACCTACAGTCCGTCCCGAGGCTGAGCGCGATCAGCCTATCCGCACGGACGGATTCGCACCTCGGCAGCCTACCTGGACCGCAGACAGCACACGAAGCCCGACGTTCCCTCGCGGAAGGGAAGCCCCGATACAGCCCCTCGCATTCAGACCCTCCCGACGAAGATCGAGCATTCCGATCCAGGGACCTAAACCGGGTTTTCGCGTGACCCTACAACTCCTGACCTGTTTTCCAAGCA
>CALMML010000182.1 GCA_937868485.1 uncultured Myxococcales bacterium
CGGGCGGCAGCGGCGGTCCGAGCTACGGTTTGTACTCGCAGATGTCGCAGGTGGTCACCAACAGCGTTCAGGCCAGCGGCGGCGCATTTGGCTCGGCTGGCAACGGCGGCAAAGCCACCCTCAAAGGCACACTGTCCCAAGCACCGGCTGGCTTCGTCGGACAAGCTGCGCCTCTGAAGTTCGAGTAGTCACCGACTCACGGCGTACGCCTCGCTGTTTCCTACATCACTTCGGGACTTCGCACTGGGCCTTGGGCACTTAGCCAAGGTCTGGTGTCTTGCGTCCTCGAGCGCTCTTTCGCTTCAGGTACATAAGCCGCACGTTGGCCACGCTGTGATGCATGCCAAGCCGTGCCGCCACGCCCGGCGACACATCCAAGATGCCTCGCCACGTTCCGCGCCCCACGGCGGTGCGCTTGATGACAAACCGACCTCCTGGAAGCTGCGCGCCAAACGGACCGCGATCGAGCACCTGACAGGTCGCCATACGATGAGTCGAAAGGTTTTGAACCAGCAGCTTGGTGCCACACGGTAGCGTCCGGTGCGCACAGGCCAGCTGTCCTTTCTTGAGCTGCTTGCCCGTACACGCCAGCGGCCCCCCCGCGAGCGCGTCTTCTTCATAACCAAACACCGCCGCCCGACCCGATTCGGTTCCCACATCGGGGGTCGCGGACAGAGTCAGGAGCAGGATGTGGCAAACAGCCATGAGGGTCAGCATCCGGGCCTCCTTGTGTAGATTTTGGCTTCATAGCGTGCTCGGCGGCGAAAAGAAACCCTCAATCGTCTGCCGGACCGCAGCCAGGTGCTCGGCGGTGACGCCACAACAACCACCGATTGCAGTGGCTCCGTCGCCGAGCAGCGCAAATAGCTCACGCGCAAAGCGCTCTGGCGAAATCTCCTTCGGGGGCCGCTTACAGTCCGGCGATCCGTTGTAAAGCTGAGGCCGCGCAAGCACCGGCAGCTTCCGTCCCGACGCCTGGGCCCAGTCCGCCAGCGCCGTCACCGCACCGCGCATTCGCTCGGCATTTTGCGAGCAGTTTACGCCCAAAAGCTCCGGCGGCTCGGCGTCCAGCTCTTGCAGCATCCGCGCAAGCGGCACCCCGAGCGGCGTCTCCAGTCCCTGCTGCCCGTGCGTCACCGTGACCGACACGAACAATGGCAGCGACGGAGCCACCTCTCGCACAACCGAAAGCGCCAGCCGCAGCTCCGACGGATCAAAGCAAGTTTCCAAGTGCAGCGCATCGACGCCTTGTTCGGCAAACGCTTCCGTCACCGCGCGATAACATGAGCGCAGATGTTCCGTCGAAAGACCAACTTGTCCCGTCGGACCCAGCGCGGCAACAAGCCAGCGCGAGCGCTTTTCATCCGTCGCCATCGCCTGTCGTGCAAGCTCCACCGATCGACCGACCCACGCGC
Source organism: uncultured Myxococcales bacterium (assembly GCA_937868485.1). GTDB lineage: Bacteria > Myxococcota_A > Polyangia > Palsa-1104 > JAEUJZ01 > JAEUKA01. The sequence goes on from CALMML010000182.1 coordinate 1,416, forward strand.
GCAGCGACCGCGACTGCCCCAGCTTGTCTCGCGGCAGCAAGTCCGACGCCAGCAGCCGCACCAGCCCAAACGAGTTCGTCTGAAGCACATCCACATCCGCGTCGACAAAGCCTCGATGAATCGTCAGCAGCTCGTCGGGATGCGACCACAGCCACGCCTCGGGAGGCTCCTTCGCAAGCTCCAGCCCACGCGCAATCAGCGCCGTTCCGATCCCACCATCCCACAAAATCGGCGGCCCAGCCGATCGCAGCGCTCGTTCGATCGGTCCGTGATCGCGTTGTGACTGCTTCATCGTCATCTCTTGGTGTCCGTAAAAATTCGAAGTTACCGACGGGAAATATTCCAGGCTCGCTAGACCGAGCGGGCAGAATATGCGTTGATCGAGCCATGAAGAGAAGCTTGGCGATCGACAATCACTCTGCCTTCCAGTGGTCCGTGGTCCGATCCGTGGCAGCCGGAGCGGTGCTTGGACTGTGTCATACCGTCATGGCTCCCAGCTCCAGCTATGTGGGGCAGGTTTCGACGCTGAGCGGAACGTGGAGCTGGCTGTACGGCGCAACCAGCTTGGCACTCCTTGGCGCAGCGACGGTCCCAGCCATCAACAGAAAAATGGCGCTCTGGCTGCTTGGCACAGCCGGGCTTGGGGCGATCGTCACCTGCGTCGGTTCCCACAGTGGAGCAATCGCAGCGACGATGATTGCCTGGTCAGTGCTGCTCACGGCATACCTTCTGCAAGGCGGGCTGTCGAGAGGCCAAGCGCTGGCCACAGCAGTGTCGAGCATGCTCTTGTCGCTCGGTGCGCAAGTCCTTCCCGAGTCGATGGAAGCCCAAGGTGTGCTGCTTCATCAGCCGCTGTGGCTCAGCAATGCCGTTGCTGGAGGCTGCGTTGGTCTCCTCATCGGTGCTTCAACGGTGACGCGCTATCTCATCATTCGCCAAGAGCCGCTCGACGCAGAGCTTGTGGCGCTGCTGCCCGCCAAAGGAGCCAGCGACGAGCTGTCCACGCTGATCCGGCAAGCGATGACGACGTATCAGCAAGCGGCGGAAAGTCTCGACGAGCATCCGAGTGCGCGCACCGCCGCCGAGCAGCTTGTCAAAAAGATCGGTCGCTTCGGCAAGCGCTGGCAGGACATCGAAGCGCAGGCGCAACAGAGCGATCGCAGCAAGCTCGACGAGCGAAAGAACGATCTCCAAGCGCGAATTCAGGCAACCAGCGACGAAAGCGTTCGCAGCGAATACAGCCGAGCACTGGCAGCCATCGACGAACAGCTCAGCTATCTCGACGACATTGCCAAGGGTCGTGAGCGCGCGGTGGCTCGACTGCATCATCAGGTAGCGACGCTGGAGCGACTGCGCCTTGCTGCGGTTCGTCATCGCTCCGTCGGTGCGGCCAAGCTGAGTGAAGATCTACAGTCCGTCGTCGACGATCTTACCCAAGCTGGACAAGATCTCGACACCGCATCGGAAGTCCTGACAGAGCTCAACCACTAGTCGATTGCCGTCGCTGTCGCATTTGCTGCGTCAGCGCTCGCTTCTCTTCTTCCGACAGTATTTTCGTCGCTGGATCAAAGATGTCGCGCTCTTCACGCTCCAGGTGAGCCAGCAGCAGCGTCGAAACGAGCAGCGTCTTTTGCATCAGCTCTTCCCGCAGATTCGATAGCTGAAGCGGCTCGTCGCGCAGTCGTCGCCACAGATGAATCGCGTCCTCGATCGCCGGATCGATCACTGCGTGTTCCGCGCTCATCACCGACAGCGAATCGTCCACATGCGACGGCAGTAGGTGCTTCCGCAGCGCAGGAAGCAGCAGCTCTTGTTCGTCGTGATGATGCAGCGGCAGCGCTCGCCCGAAGTAGCGAATCAGCGACGAAGCGGAATCCGACAGCTCGCTCGCAGACGGAACAACGGCATCAACCACACGCTGCGCCAGTGCCAGGTGCTGTCGAATGCGCTCGTGACACGCCAGCAGCAAGCCGATTGGATCCTCAGCGGAATCGGCGCTGTGGGTAGATGTCCCGGTCAGCTTGATCAGCATGATGTAGCGCCAGCGGTGTGGCGAAGAAGCAAGCAGTCAGAGACTAGCGAGCAGCAGGCTTGGGGGCAGCAGGTGCGGCAGCAGCAGGCTTGGGGGCAGCGGGCTTCGGTGCAGTCCCAGCCGTTCCAGCGGGCTTGGCCGCGCCACCGGCGCCCGGCTTCGCGGGACGCTTGAACGGCGGCGGCAGCTTCGCCGGACGACGCTGGTTTTCAGGCTGCGCACACAGCGTCTGATCTTGCGAAAACATAAACTGCACGCGGCGGTTCTTTTCGTCTTCGATCGCAATGACCTGAGGACACAGACCACCCCAGCCGAGCGTCGCGGCAATGCGCGTCTGCGGCAAACCGGCGCTCACCAGTGCCTGCTCGACGGCGCGCGCTCGCTCTTGCGACAGCTTCAACCGAGCCGCCGGCACACCGTTTCCTTCACCCGGCGTCGTGTGGCCTTCGATGCGGATCTTTTCGCCTTCGGGCAGCTTCTTCAGCTCTTCGACGGCGCGCGCCAGCTTCTGACGGTTGTCATCGCTCAGCTGCGACGCGTTCTTGTCGAAGATCACGCCGTGATCGTTCGGGCAGTTGATAAACGGTGTACACGGACAGTCCTTGCCGGGTGTGCAGTAACGGCAGTTGTCTCCGCTGCACGGGCAGTTCTTGCCTGGAGTACAAAAGTCCGATCGCAGCGGCGCACGAGCCGGACAGTTGACGCCCGGCGTACACGCACAGTCTTTGCCCGGCGTGCACGGGCAGTTGACGCCCGGCGTACACGCACAGTCTTTGCCGGCAGTGCAAGGACAGTCTTTGCCCGGGGTGCAGCAAGCCTGACCGCTCTTGGTCGACGCAGCGCTGGGCTGCGCAGGAGTCATCGGCACGGGCGCAGAGGCCGGGGTCGTACCAAACTCATCGATCGGGTAGTTCACAGGCGGCAGCGTGCTACCGCGACCGTTCTGCGTACCGGCAGGATTCTGTGTCTGGGCATATCCAGTCACGCTGGTCAGAAGACCCAGCCCTGCGGCGACGATCGCAGCCAAGATGCTGGCGCGCCGAGTGCTCGACCTCTGACCGACCGTCGGAACGACATCCACAGGCGAGTTCAAACGGACTTGCCGCATGGCCATTTCTCTCCGATTCCCTTTCATCGCGTCCTCTGCTCTCACTGCGGGGGCAGCGGGACGAAGCACTTGATGCTGTCGTCGGGCCACAGGTTGATTTCGACGCGACGGTTCGGCTC
>CALMML010000183.1 GCA_937868485.1 uncultured Myxococcales bacterium
GCGGGTCTGTCGCTCTGGTCTCATGTTCACATCGGCTTTTCGCTGCTGGGAAAGCCGCTCATGCTGATGATCTTTTAGATCCCGTTCTGTTATCGGATTCCTGCTTCGTGCGCGCCGCTTGACACCTTCCATCGCAGGCTGTTACGCATCCGCAAAAGGAACCGATGGAACATGACGCAACGGCGATCTTTTGCGCGCAGGGAATCACGAGAGCTGGGACCAAAGTGGCTACGCTCGACGGTGTTTCCGCTCTTCCTGCTCTGCGTTTGTCCGCCCTTTGTGTTCCTGCTGTGGTTTGCGCATGTGCAGCTCGATGGCTCCATGTTGAAGCTGTCGCGCGTGCTGTGGAACGAAGGGCTTGTGCATACGCTGTCGATGATCTGGCTGCCGCGCATCGTAGGAAGCGTGATCGCGTGGAAGATCTTGGGAGTCTATGTTTCCGTCGAGCTTCTGCTTCTCCGCTTTCTGCCTGGCAAGCTGGTGCTGGGACCGTGTACCGCCCAAGGACACACCCCAAAGTATGTCGATAACGGAGTCGCATCCTTTGCGATCACCATCGGACTCTATCTGACCTGTTCTTATGTCCTTCACTGGTTTCCTGCCAGCATTCTGTACGATCAGTTGGGCGATCTGCTCGGTGCGCTGAACCTGTCTGCACTGCTCTTGTGCGTCCTTTTGTACGTCAAAGGTCGCTATGCTCCCTCGACGCCAGATCACGGTCTGTCTGGGAATCCGATCTTCGACTACTACTGGGGAACAGAGCTGTATCCAAGCATCCTGGGTTGGGATGTGAAGCGCATGACCAACTGTCGCATCGCAATGATGGGCTGGCCGCTGCTGCTGCTCTCTTTCGCGGCCAAGCAGCAAGCGCTGTACGGACTCAGTGACTCGATGATCTGCGCAGTCGGACTACAGCTTCTGTATGTCGCCAAGTTCTTTCACTGGGAAACAGGCTATCTGCGCTCGCTCGATATGATGCATGACAGAGCCGGATTTTATCTCTGCTGGGGCTGTCTGGTCTGGCTCCCATGCGTCTACACATCCCCGACGCTGTATCTGGTGAATCATCCGATCACGCTTGGCGCACCGCTGTCCGTTGCAATCTGTCTGCTTGGTGCGTTGTCGATTGCGGTGAACTATCTGGCCGATGTGCAGCGTCAGCGAGTTCGTGCCACACAAGGCAAGACGCGCGTGTGGGGCAAGCCTCCCAAGCTGATTGTCGGGCACTACACCACCGAGCAAGGAGAGCGAAAGGAGAGCCTGCTGCTCGCTTCGGGATACTGGGGACTCGCGCGTCACTTCCACTATCTTCCCGAGTTGACCGCCGCGTTTTTCTGGACGGTGCCCGCCCTGTTTGATTCCGCGGTGCCGTACTTCTACGTGGTGTTTCTGGCCATCCTGCTGATCGAGCGCAGCTTCCGTGATGATGCGCGCTGCGCCAAAAAGTACGGTTCCGACTGGGATGCATATCGCAAGCTCGTTCCCTCGCGCATCATTCCTGGGATCTTCTGATCCAGACGCTGTACGCAGTCTGTCTTCCCCACAACAAGCTGCCCGCTGGCGATAGGAATCGCGTTCCTACTCTTGCGCCAGATACGCAAGGATCTCTGCTTCATCGGTCGATACCAGACGAGAAACCCCGTCTTCCTTCGCCAGCCGACTGATGTGCAGCACCCCTACTTTGGACTGCACCCAGATCGCACGCTTCCGAAACAGCGGATACAGCTGCAAACGAATGCGCGCCATCGCCTGCTCAAACGCGGGATCATTGCGACCCGGAGCCAAGCGCTGATCCGACAGCAGCGTCCAGCCTCGTTGACGATAGGGAAAGGACGCTTCGAAGATCTGATCGAAGGTGTCTTCCAGCGACTGAGTGTTCGGATAAGGAACCGCTGTGCGAATCATCCGCAGCAGCATTCCGTTTTGCTCTAGGGTGACGACAACATACTCGTTGCGAAACAGCTCTCTGCCTGTGCCCATCAAATCAGAAAGTATACACGCACAGTGCAGCTCGACTCAATCTCCGTCGGATAGCGAGCCAAGGCTAGGTCGACTTGGTAGGCTCTGCGGGCTTCTCGTTTCCCAGCGCAGCGGACTCCTGTATCGAGATGCTACCGTCGTGATCTTTGTCGATCGCGCGCATCATCAGCTCGATCGTAATCGGAGACGCAGGCTCTGATGTAAGCTGACTGACTGCTTGCGCAAGCTCACGATCGGTCACTCTGCCATCATGGTCGGTATCGACGCTGGCAAAGCCCCCGAGCTGCTGCCACAGCGACACCGAAAACGCATCGATCAGCACCAGCTTGATGTCGCGACCACTCCCATCGGGAGGAACCCGTCCCGGATTCTGCTTGGTGTAGTTTGACAGTGGCTCAATGTGATCCATTCCGAACATCAGGTTGCGCATGATCGCGATGCGATACGTCCGCTCTCTGTCAAACGGCTGTCCGGCCACTTGCAGCAGCGCGCGAGGTTCATCCGCAACCACGATGCGATCATCGACTTGTAGGAATCCGCCCGACTCATTTGGAGCACTCGCGCGCGACGAGACAATCGCATCTTGCAGCACCGATCCTGGCATCGGAACCACGACGATCTCATTGTCAAACGGAAGCTCTGCTTTCAGGTTTCCGTACGTAAAGATCTTGCGATACTCGCGATTCCCTCGGACTCCGCCACCGTTGAGCAGACAGCCATCCGCATGCAGTGCATCCCGAATGCGCGTACACAGCAGCGTTCCCACCGAAGTCTGCTTTACGCGCGTTCCGATCGAAGACAAGACAACGCCTTCAGGAATCGGCAGCAAGGTCGCGGCTTCCAGCGCTTTGACCGCTTGCATGCGCTGATTCACAAGGGCACGCAGCGGCTCATCATCGGGATACTTTACCGAGTCATCAAGCGTCACTGTCACCGTCGGAAGATCCGGTCCATCCACAGGCGCTTCCGCAGGCCACACAAGATCCACAATCGCAGCATGAATCGCATCACAGCCCGCTTTGATGAGCCACGTTGATCCGTACTGCTCCAGATACACTTTGTGTTCGTGTCCACCGATCACCGCAGGAAACGGAACCGACAGCGGAGTCTGCGCAAGCACCCGATCATCTTCTAGGTCCTGATGCGTCAGCGGAATCACGCAGCAGACTCCTTGTTGCGAAAGGAGTCGCTCACTCACCTGCAGCGCGCACGCATTCTGCGGCTCGATAGATACGCCTCCGAACGGACGACGGCGATAGACGGTCTCATCGCTCATCACCACACCGACGAGCCCGACCCGAACAGAGCGCCCCGCAGGATGCTGCACAGTAATGATGTCGTGCGCGGGAAGCGTGGGCTGAAACTCCGGCGTGTTCGTCGCCAGCCACGTTCCTGAAAACTCCGCGATGCGCTGACGAAGCTCGCTCGGCTCGATGTCATCTTCGTGATTCCCAAAGATCACATGCGTGACACCGATGGCGTTTAAGCACTCGATCATGCTGCGCCCTTTGTCCAGGCTCGACAGCATGCTCGGACCAATGAAGTCGCCGGCCAGCGTCACCAGCGTCCGATCCGCCGGAGAGTGCGCGCGATGATGTCGCACCAAGTTCAGCAGCCTGGGCAGGTTGTCCAGCGTGTACACATCGTTAAAACAGACCAGACGCAGCGACGGTCCGCGTCCCAGCGAGTTATCAGCCGACATGGTCTGCATGGTACTTTGCTGCGCCACCGTGAGAGAAGCATTCTTACGCTGCGCTATCATCTGACGCATGCGGATTGTCTGCATCAGCGACACCCACGGACAACACGGACAGCTGCGCATTCCCGAAGGGGACTTGCTCGTCTGTACCGGCGACTTCACCAGACGAGGACGACGCGCTGAAGTCACCGACTTTAACGACTGGCTCGGCAGCCTTCCGCATCGTCACAAAGTCATCGTCGCGGGCAATCACGACTTTTTGTTTGAACAAATGCCCGATGCGCGCAGCTTGCTGTCCTGCGCGATCTATTTGCAGGATGAAGCGTGCTCGCTGCACGGCCTGCGGATCTATGGAAGTCCGTGGCAGCCGCGCTTCTTTGACTGGGCGTTCAACGCCGATCGCGGAGCCCCGCTGCGTCAGATCTGGGCCCAGATTCCGATTGGAACCGATGTCCTTCTGACGCACGGACCGCCGCACGGAATCCTCGATACGACGGTGCGAGGTCAGTCCGTTGGCTGTGAAGAGCTGACGCTGGCGATCCAGCGCGTCCGTCCCAAGCTGCACGTCTTCGGCCACATTCACGAAAGCTACGGCCAGCTTGTCCGCGACGGAACGCACTATGTGAACGCCAGCTCGTGCAACCTTCAATATCTACCGATTCATCCACCGATCGTGGTCGATCTGTAATGTCGCTCGGCCCATGCAGCGTCGCAAAAGCTGCGCCAAACAGGCGATCATCCTCGGTGTCAGCCCAGGCGATCGCCCCCTGACAAAACCGAGCCGCTGTGGTTGATTGAACGTGCAACTCGAGGACGAAAAAGGACACGACGATGACGATTCCAGCGAAGGTCAAGGTGGCGATGGGCGTGGTTTTGGCATTCGTGCTCGTCGCTGCGTGGCAGTACGTAAGCTACCTGTGGAAGTATGCGTACTCTCGCGGGACCCGAACCGGCATCGTCCGCAAGCTGTCGGTGAAAGGGCCTCCCTACTGCAAGTACTTGGAAGGCGAAATGACCTTGCAAGGTGCGCAGCCCGGCGAAGAGCCCTGGCGCTTTTCGATCGACGATCACAGCGATCGCAACCCGCTGATGACGAGCCTTCACGACAACGAGCGCAACGCAGTCCGCGTCACGATCCGCTATCGCGAAGACAAGCCGATCTGGTGGCGCTGCAATCCGTCGTCGTACTTTGCGGAACAGCTCGAAAAGTAGCGGCCCCCGCAGCTGCGGATCGAGTCTTGTGGCTCCAACTTCAGTTCCGTCGGAACGCATGCAAGCCAGCGCTCCACTGGATCGATCAGCCACCGTCGCTCAGGGCACCATGTCGATGCGATCGCTGGATCAGGCACCGCGTTTCGATGGTTTGGCCAACCGACCAAAAAAAATCTGCGATCGAAAAGTCGGTCTTTGGACTCGAAAACCCTGCGAAAAAGCAAAAAGTCGCAGGTCTGAATAGAGAAACTGTGCTTGCACAAAGCGCATTCGTGCTACAAGTCGGTCTAGGTCTTCTGCCTCGGTTTCATCTCTGCGTCGCTGCCGTGTGCCGCTTCGTTCGAGTGTAAGTTGCTGCGAAACACGGGTAGACCTCTGAGGACGGCAGCTCCGTCAATCGCGAAAGTCTGAGGAGATGAGAGATGAGCAAGCGCCTGTATGTCGGTAACCTTTCTTACAGCACGACCGAGTCAGAGCTCCGAGAAGTATTCGAGCGTCTGGGCTCAGTAACCGACGTGAAGGTGATGATGGATCGTGAAACGGGTCGTCCCCGTGGCTTTGCATTCGTCGAGATGAGTACCGACGAAGAAGCCCGCGATGCCATCTCGCAGCTGAACGGCACTGAAGTGGGCGGTCGCACGCTCAAGATCAACGAAGCCCAAGAGCGTCAAGCTGGCGGCGGCGGTGGCGGCGGCTTCCGTGGCGGTGGCGGCGGTGGTGGCTACGGTGGTCGCGGCGGCGGTGGCGGTGGCTACGGCGGTGGCGGCGGCTACGGTGGTGGACGTGGCGGTGGCGGTCGTGGCGGCCGTGGCGGTCGTGGCGGCGGTGGTGACGATAGCTGGTAGTTCGCCTTTCCTTTCCTCTCTGCGCAATGAGTCTGCTGTTACCAGCCAGACCTGAGCGCGCTTGACGCTGCGCACATCCCTTCCTGCAGCGTCAGCTTCTTGTCTTCCCTCAGCATCCTCTTCCGTTCGCTTGCGAAGCCGATTCGCTCGTGGGTTCTTCCCGCTTGCTTGACGGCGACGATCTCGTGAGCTCTTATGCGGGGCACCTGCATCTACAGAGGTAGGCCTACTGTTTCTTACCTTGTCTAGGCTGCACGTTCGCTGCCAAGGAGTCCGACGCATGAGACGCCGTAGCATCCTTCTGTCACTCGTCCTTCCGCTTGCGCTTGGAAGCTGCATCAGCAGTAACCCTGATTTCTGCGACGATCCAGCGACGTGTAGCGAGTCCGATGGCATCTTGAGCTGGGGCGACGATCTTTCGCAGCCCAGTAGCGATCTGGCCTCAGCGGGAAGCGATCTGGCTGGTTCGAATCAAGACATGTCGGACGCAGCGATCGATCTAAGCAAGCCGGGACCGTCTTCGATCATTCGCTTCGACCGCAAAGTCACCGTGGGACGATCGACGATCGACATCACCGTGATCGGACCCAGCGACGATGGCAAAGAGATCACCAAGAAGGGCACGCCGCTGCCCTGGGTGATCCTGTCGCCCGGGTTTGCGACCGATCACAAGCAGTATCAAGGCTACGGCGATCGCCTGGCCAGCTACGGAATCGTCACGATCTTGCAGAAGTCGCCGAGCGAGCTGAATCACGCGACCTATCGAGATGAGACCGTCCAGCTCATCACCTGGCTGCTCAGTCCGTCGGGAATGGGCGCTGAGCGACTGAGCGGACGACTCGACAAAGATCGGCTCGGCCTGATCGGTCATTCTTTGGGCGGAAAGATCAGCTTCCTCGTCGCGCAGAGCGATTCTCGGGTCAAGGCGCTGCTGGGCATCGATCCGGTTGATCAGCGCGATCCGACGGCGGTGTCGGGCATGTCCAAGCTCAAGCTACCGTCGGGCGTTCCGATCGGCTACTTCGGCGAAACGGTGAGCAAAGCCGGCTTGATGCCGTGTGCTCCCGCCAGCGCCAACTACGAAGTCATGTACAAGGCCAGCCCTGCCCCGGCGTTTTCGATCACGTTTGTGGGCGCGGCGCACATGGACTTCGTCGACAACCCTGCGAGCTGTCGAAACTGCGGCTTCTGTCCCGGTGGAACCGCCCCCAAGGATCGCACCAACGCGCTCGCCATCAAGTACACCACCGCTTACTTCCTTTCGACGATTGGCGGCGATCGTCGCGCGCTGGAGACCTTGTCCGGCACGCTGTTTCAAAAAGACGTCACCGCTGGATACGTCACCAAAGAAGCGAAGTAAGCCGACTCTCCATCGCTTGGTTTGTTAAGGAGCACATCGTCAGCCCATGTCTACGCCCAGCCCCGCTTGTTCCCAGGCCCTCGCGGTCTTTGAAAAGAAGCACCCGGAGTATCTGGAAGATCTCTGTAAGCTTGTGCGCATTCCGTCGGTCAGCTTCGAAGGATTCCCGCCCGAGCAGGTTGTCAGCAGTGCGCAAGCGACCGCCGAGCTGCTCAAGGCGCGCGGCTTTGAAAACGTCCAGATCCTGACGCTGCCGGGCGTTCATCCGTACGTCTACGGCGACTACTTGCATGCGCCGGGCAAGCCGACGGTGCTGCTCTATGCGCATCATGACGTGCAGCCCGCTGGCGATGAGTCCGCGTGGGCTTCGCCGCCGTTTGTTCCGACGATGCGCGATGGACGACTGTTTGGCCGAGGCACCGCTGATGACAAAGCGGGCATCATTGTTCACACCTCGGCGCTGGATGCGTATCTGACGGCGGGGGAACAGCCGCCCGTGAACCTCAAAGTCCTCATCGAGGGCGAAGAAGAGATCGGCTCAGGCAACCTGGGCGACTTCATTGAACGGCACCTGGACCTGCTCAAGGCCGACATCATGGTGCTGACCGATACCGGCAACTTCGACGTTGGAGTGCCCTCGATCACGACCAGCCTGCGCGGACTGTGTACGCTGGAAGTGGAAGTGACGTCGCTCAAGCAGTCGGTTCACTCGGGATCGTGGGGCGGACCGCTGCCGGATGCGGGACTGGCGCTGACCAAGCTTCTGGCATCGCTGACGGACGATCACGGACGGATCGCGATTGCGGGCATCTACGACAAGGTGCGCCCGCTGAGCGACGTCGAGCAGCAGAGCCTCAACGCGCTGCCGTTTACGATCGATCAGTTCCGCAAGCAGGCCGGTGTCATCGACGGAGTGCCGCTGCTTCCCGTGAGCGGAGACAATCCCTGGACGATGATCTGGCGACAGCCGTCGATCTCCGTGAATGCCGTCGAGGTCTCGAACCGCCGTGATGCGCGCAACATCATCAACGGCACCGCGTGGGCTCGCGTCGGTGTTCGCCTGGTTCCCGACATGAACGCCGATGAGGTGGTGGAAGCGCTGACCCAGCACCTGGTGACGCATGCGCCGTTTGGCGTGCAGGTCAAAGTCACCGAGCTGGGAGCCAAAGGTCCGTGGTTTACGTCGCCGGATCATCCTGCGTTCGATGCGGCGCTCAAGTCGCTGGAAGCGGGCTACGGTCGCGCGCCGGTGCTGATTGGCTGTGGTGGATCGATCGGCTTTGTTGGTCCGCTGTCGGAAAAGCTCGGTGGAGTTCCGGCACTGCTCGTCGGAGTCGAAGATCCGTACACCAACGCGCACTCGGAAAACGAGAGCCTGTGCGTCAGCGACTTCTATAGCTGCATCCGCAGCCAGATCCACCTGTTCGACAAGCTCGCCAGCCTCTCGAAGTAGATCCGCCCTACCCGCCTGTCCCGCGTCGCGGACTTAGTGAACCCAGATGTTCAAGCCGTCGGTGCTGCCTTGTAAGCCGGGCTCATACAGCGCGGTCGCTTTGGCAGGCGGCACCATGTAGCGTCCCGCCGTCGTCGATCGCAGCGACAGCGTGTGCTCGTGATGTCCAGCGGGCAGCGCATCCATGTAAATCAGCACCCGATCGCGTCGGATCTCTTCAAACGAGATGAGCCGACTGCGCGGACCCGACAGCGACGATCCCGCTGCGGCACCTTCTCGCTGCACGGCTTCGAGTCCCGCTGGCAGCGGAATGTCGAGCACCAGGTGATGCACCGGCTGCTGACACGACAGATCGATGTCCATCACCACCGCTTCACCGGCCAACAGCGATCCGCTCTGCGCAAGCAGTCCCGCCGCCGTTCGCAGTGACCGCGTGAACTTGATGCCTTGCGAGTACGCACCCACCAGCGTCTTCGGCGTCGTCCACTCCAGCCCGACGCGGTAGTGCATCGTGCCGCGACCACTGCGCTGCAAGATGAGCGGCAATTCATACAGCGACTTCTGCGGCTCATCGCTCTGCGGAGGCAACAGCGTCAGCAGCTTTTGCAGCGACCACTCCACCCGCTGCGGAGGAGTCGCCGCCGACGGAATCTTCGCACTCAGCAGCGGCTCATCGATCAGCCACGCGCCCGCCGTCAGATCCGATCCTTCGACGGGATGCAGCCGGTTGTAGTCGTTGAGCGCCAGCAGCGCCCACGCACTGTCCTGCGTGCTCTTCCACGTTCCTTGCACACGATCGATGAGCAGTCCACGCGTCAGCTTGAGCAAGTTCGGGTTCTTTGGCTGCACCCGCAAGATCGCCATCAGCACCGCCGCTTGCGTTCGCACCGTCGAGTGAAACAGCGCATCCAGGTTGTACGGAAGCTGCTCGGCCACATGCGCACTGCGCTCGCTCACCGAGATCGACGACAGCAGCTCTTCCGTCAGCGTCGCAATCCGCAGATCTTCGGGTGCCGTCCGATGCAGCGCCAGCAGCAGCAGCGCCCGCGCAAACAGCGGCAGCTGCGCCCGATTGCCAAACAGCGCGTTGTGCGCAAGCTGCTGAGGCTGTCCCATCTCGGCCAGGACAAACGCAACCATCGCGCGCTGCGTGCTATCGAAGTAATCAAACGACAGCGGAACCACCGTCGAGCCCGGCTGATCGGCTTCTTTGCGCGCCAGCACGATCGCTTGGCTGGTTGTCGTCGCTTCCAGCAGCTGCGCATCGCCTCCCGACGGCGGATTGGCCAGCAGTCGCACCAAATACGCGCTCGCTCGCTGGAGCGCATCACTTGGCACCGGATGTCCGCCTTGGCTGGCCAGATACAGCATCCACGTCGCATACGCCGAGCCAAACGGATGCGCGCGCTGGTCGTCGGGCCAGAACGCAAACCCGCCGTGATAAAGCTGCACGCTGAGCAGACGCTGAACCGACTGCTGCACCACGTTTTTGACATCGAACGCGATCGCGCCGCTTCCTTTGAACAGCTCCGGTGCCAGCACCGCTGGAATCAGACGCGACGCCACGATCTCCAGCGATCGATGCTGTGAGTTGACCAGCTGGCGCGCCGCGTCTTCCACCTGAATCAGTCCCGACGCTCCGAGCGAAACAGTCAAGCCACCAGGCGCCGGCAGCGCCGTCGTCGGCACTTGCAGCGGAATGGCCACCGCGTCGGACTCGGACAGCACACCGTACCGCACCGCGCGTTCCACCTGCGTTCGCTCTTGCTCGACGACGATCGGTAGCCGCACCAGATCGGTAAACGTGTCTTTTTTCGCGGTCCGGCTCGTCGGAACAAACGTCGCGGCCAGCTCAATCTCTGCGGTGCCTGCGTGGTTGCCTTGGACCTCGATCGGAATCTTGGCCGGCACGTTGCGATCCATCGACTGCTCAAAGGTCGGCGACGAAACCAGCGTCAGCGGAGGCAGCAGCCCATCGAACTTGAGCCGCGCCGTCACTTGCAGGTTGCCCCGCATGTTGGTGTGGTTTTGCACCATCGCCGTCACTTCCGCGCGATCTCCGGGCCGAAGCAGCCGAGGAATCGCCGCGCGCAGCACCATCGGAGCCGACACGCGCACTCGAGCATCCGACGCCCCGAAGCTGCCCGGACTGGTCCGATCCGACATCGACGCCATCACCACCGCGAAGATCCGAAACGTCGTCAGGCTATCTGGCAGCGGCAGCGTCGCTGTCACCTTGCCATCGGGCCCCGTCGGAAGATCGGCAATGAACAGCGGCGTCGCCATGATGTCGTTGCGCGCATCGAGCGCGACTGGCTTTACATCCGACGATTCCTTCGACACCTGCGGCGAGCCACTCGATCCAGCGACGGAATCTTCCGCATCGGACCGGCCCGGCTGCCACGGCTCGCTCGCTTGCCGAACATACGGACGAATCAGCGTCGAAAACGTGTCGCGACGGCTCGTCTCAATGCGCTGACGCGGCAAAAAGTGCGTCACAAAGCCCTGCGACATCCGATCGGGCGTGACCATCGCTTGGGTAAAGTCCATCGCAGCTTCGTCGACGGCCCACAGCGACACCCGCGCATTTTGAATCGGTGTCCCGAGCGCTCGATTGGTGACGCGAACCGTGATCGGAACCTGCGCACGCGGACCGGCTTCTTTGGGCGCATCGATGTTTACGCGCAGCCGCAGCGTATCAATTTCGCCTCGGACGCTCGCCACCGCTTCGAGCAGCACCGGCGGAGCCAGCTTGTCCCCAAACACCGCCAGCGCACGCAGTCGAACGCCCGCGACCCAGGTATCGTCGGTGGCAAACTCATGCTGCGCCACACCGTCGCGGAAGCTCAGCAGCACATGCTCTCGCAGACCGTTGCGCTCGGCCAGCAGCAGGCCTCGCTCGATCGACTTCGGACCATGCACCGTCACATGCAGCGTCGAGTGATGCTTCAGCGTCTCTTGTCCCGTCTCGATATACAGCTTGTCGAGCACCGCTTTTTGAGCGATGGGCGGCAGCGCACTTCCACTCGGCAGCACCGAAAAGCCCGTTCGCGTCACGGAGTGCACGGTATCGACACCGTTTGCGCCGCGCAGCGTCACGTCATAATCACCGACGACGTTGGCGGTAAAAACACACTCAGGATCGGGCCCCGAGTTGGGCACATCCAGCGAACAGGAATGAACTGGCTCTCGTCGCTGTTCGTGACGAACCAAGACCTCGACACCGTTTTCGCTGCGATAGACCGGGACGCTGGCACGACGCTCGACGATGACCCGCACACCGGGTGCCGACAGCCTAGACCCGTCGTAATACAGCGCACGCACTGGCAGCTTCACCACATCGCCCGTCCGCGCCTGCTTCGTCGGAGTCTGCGTCGCCAAGTAGTAGCGCGCCGGATGAACCATGTACTCGGTCTGCGCACCAGAGCGCTGGAACGCATCGTCGGAAATCGTCGCGGCCACCTGACAGCGACTCGCGAACTCTGGAATCGCATGTCCCGACGGAGGCGCAAACTCCAAGATCCCAATCGGTGGCGGACGATCCCCACTCGACAGCGGAACATCGACAAAGCCGGTGGTGCCGCGCTCGCCCAGCTCTGCCGGAGGCCGACTGCCCACATCCCACGTCGACGGAAGTCCCGGCGGACGAAAGCGCACCGCGTGGCAGCGCTGCTGATAGGCCGCTTTGCGAATGCGAACCAGCCCGCCGTACGAATAGTCCGCCGTCACACGAATCGTCGGACGTGTTCCCGCAATGACATCGCCAGGAATCGGCATCGCAGCGACGGAAAACTCTGGTCGCCTTGTCTCTTCGATAAAGACCCGCGACTGCGCCATTTCCCCGAGCACCTGCGCGACGATCGAATAGCTTCCAATCGGCGTTCCCGGCGGAACCTTCAGCTCGGCGAAGAACTTGCCTTCGCGCGTGGTCTTCGATTCAGCCAGGATCACCGTCTGACGGAACTCATCGACCAGCTCGATCTGAACCGGCGTGCCTTCGGGCAAAAGCCGCGTTCCGCTCTTGTACGCCGACGTATCGACGAGCGTCATCCCGAGCACACGAATGATGTCGTCGGGACCGTAGGTTCTACGCTCGGACAGCACCAGCGCACGCACCTCTTCCCCTGGAGTCAGCCCTGGCGCCGCGATCTTCTGTTCTGACGAAATCCGTCCATCGGGCGGCAGATACACCCGATCTTTGGACGCAGCATCCGACGCCGACAGCAGCGCTGCCGGAGACCGCTCTGCCCACTCAAACACGCCCGGTAGCGACAAAAGCCCGCTCGCATCCGTCTTCCCGAGCAGCAGCGGCTCACGACCCGGCGAATACTGATGCACTTCCGCACCGGACACCGGCTGACCGCTCGACAGCTTCGTCAGATACAGCAGCGATCGACTCGCGCCCGTCAGCAGCACCGGAGCCAGGTCCGTCACCCGAACCAGCATCAGCACCGACGGCGGCAGCTTGTCTCCACCACCGGGCGTAAGCTCCGTCACTTTCGCTTCGAGCAGCACCGCGCCGCGCACGTCCCCGAGCAGCTCGCGCAGATCGATCTCTGCCGATGACCACGCCGTCGGTCCCGTCGGAACCAGCGTCAGCTGCTTGCGCTTCTGTCCGACCGACGCATCAGGCCAGTTGAGCCGACTCATTCGCTCGCGACTCGGCCACGTTACGTCGCTGCCGCTCTTTCCTGACAGACCAACCAGCGTCTCGGGTTCCAGCACCACCGCACGCACGCTGACGCCCCGGACAAAGCGACTTTCGATGCCAACCGTCAGCTTTCCCGACGCTGGCAGCGTTCCACCCGACGAAGCCCAGCGCAGCATCGGTGCCCGCGCGAACACCGGACGCAGGCTCACCACTTTTCCGAGTCGCTGATGATGGCGATCGGTCAGCTCTGCGCCAACGTCGATTCGATACTGCACATCGGGACGGAAGCGACCATGCAAAACCACCTGCGCGCTCGTGCCTTCTCCGTCGGGGAAAAGCAGCTCTGTCGAGTACGCACCCGGCGGCGGCGTCACCCGGATGTAGCGCGTCTGCTGCTTGGTGACAGGCGCGCTAAACTTCAGCGTCACCGGCTCGACGGTACAAGGAGTCTTGGCCAGACACGTCACTTGCTCGACGGACAGAAGCTGCGGCGTCTGAAAGCGCACTGCATTTTGCGAATCCGTCGGAAGCGGACCTTGAAGCCCACGCAGACCCTTGCTGACCGTGAGCGTCACTTGACTACCACTTGGCCAGCCTCCCGTCGGAACCACTGCGTACAGACGATCCGACGAGACTTCTTTGTCGGGAACCTCGAAGCGCTTGCGATCTGCGTCGCTGGCCCGCTGAAGCACAACTGTGAGCGTGCGACTCGGACGGACCGCGCCCGAAAGCGGCACCGCATTGGCGACGATGTGACTGCTTAGCTCTTCGACGGTGGTTGGCTGATCAACGGCCAGCAGCACCGGATCGGTACGCGGCTGCGGATCGTCGGGACTCCGTCGCGGCAGCAAAAAGAAGCGAACCTGCGGCGGCGAGGTCTCAAAGCTCCAGCTCAGCGGCTCGCTATGCGACGCACCGTCGTAGGAATCAATCCGTCCCCGCAGCAGCACCGAAAATCGCCGTGCGAGCGGCAGTGGCTGCGACGGCTCAAACACCAGCAGATCCGGGTTCGCAAAGTAGGTCTTCCCGGGCACGCTCGGCTCGATCAGCAGCGTCGGATTGTGCTCTGCGTCCGACGGAGCCACCGGCTGATTGAACCGCACAAAGATCATCGCATGCGAGTCGGTTCGTCCTTGCGGTCCGTAGCCCAAGATCCGAAGCGGCGCCGCAGCGCTCGACTCAGGCTTTGGCCTCTGGCTGCTCACCGACGGACCCAGCGCTTCTAGCGTATGCGAAGGCCGAGGTGGCTTGCTCTGGGTAGCACTCCCGTTGCGGTCTCTGTGACATCCCATACAAAACAGGATGGTCAACAGCAGCCCGCAGAACCGATGAGCGGTCGCGCCCCGCCAGCGCAACCATGCAAAACTAGCCCCCAAGCTAGGCCATTCTACGCGAAAACAAACGTAATTTGGGGCACAAATAAGCAATCCGAACCGCGCTGGCACGCCAGCCAGACACACCGCGCTTGCATGCAAACCGCGCAGACGTGGGCGTACTATCCGGCCATGCCCTACCTGTTTGAAACCGAGGAACATGCGGCGCTGCGTGCGCAAGTGGGTCGCTTTGCAGCGTCAGCCATTGCTCCACATGCCAGCGCGTGGGAAGAAGCCGAGGGCTTTCCCGAAGCGCTGTATCAACAGGCCGCCGAAGCGGGAACGCTCGGCATTGGTTTTCCCGTCGAATACGGCGGCAGCGGCGGCGACATCACCCATCAAATCGTCGCCAGCGAAGCCCTGACGGTGCATGGACGCTCGGTGGGAACGGCGGTGGGACTCGGCAGTCATCTCATCGCGCTGCCTCCGATCTTGGCGCTCGGGAGCGAAGCGCAAAAGCAAGCGTATCTTCCGCGCGTGCTGTCGGGACAGCGGATCTCTGCGCTCGCGATCACTGAGCCAAGCGGCGGCAGCGACGTGGCTGCACTCCAAACCAGCGCCACTCGAGTGGGCGATCACTACATCGTGAGCGGCAGCAAGCTGTACATCACGTCCGGCTGTCGCGCCGACTTGGTGGTCACAGCGGTGCGCACCGATCCCGATGTCAGCAAGCGTCACATGGGACTGTCGCTGCTGGTGATTGAACAGGGCACCCCAGGCTTTTCCAAGAGTCGCAAGCTACGCAAGATGGGCTGGTCTGCATCGGACACCGCCGAGCTGTCGTTTGCGGACTGTCCGGTTCCGGTTTCCAATCGGCTCGGCGACGAAGGAAGCGCGTTTTTCGCCATCCTTCGCAACTTTTCGGCAGAGCGGCTTTTGCTGAGCGCACAGTGCGTGGCGATTGCGCAGCTCGCGTATGACGAGTCGGTGTCCTTTGCCAAGCTCCGCACCACGTTTGGCAAGCCGCTGTCGCGTCATCAAGTGATTCGTCACAAGCTCGCGGACATGGCGACCCAGCTTCACGCGGCGCGCGCGCTGGTCGGTGAGTGTGCGATTCGCTGTCAGCGCGGCGAAGTGCAGATGAGCCAGCTCGCGATGTGCAAAAACACCGCCACCGACATGTGCAGCTTTGTCGTCGACCAAGCAGTTCAGATTCACGGCGGTCAGGGCTACATGCGGGAATCGCTGGTCGAGCGGCTGTATCGGGATGCGCGCCTGTATCCGATAGGTGGCGGCACGCGCGAGATCATGAACGAGATCATCGCGCAAGCAGAGGGCTACTAACCTGTGTGTGTAACCGCGGGTCCGCAGCGGAATCCCACCGCAAACGGTGGGAACGTGCGTCAGCGTGAGCGGAAAAACGACGAGATGCTGGCCGACTGCGCCTTTTCAAACGCCGCGCACTGATTGATGCGCTCGATCGTCTGCTTCAGGTTGCGCGGTCCGCCGGTGTACTTCGTCGATCGTCCCGTAAAGAACGTCTCTGCTTCGCTGCGCTCTGCTTCGCTGCACAGACCACCCGCCATTGCAGACAGCCGCGCGCCCGCATCCTTGGGAAGCTTGGCCACCAGATCCTCAAAGTGCGCCTTCACGAACTCAAACGGAAGTCGTCGCGTCTTTGCGTAGCCCGTCGGTCCCCACAACAGCGGCATCGCTTCACTTATCGCAACGTCTCCTTTGAGCACCAGATCGATTCCTCGCTGCGCCAGCTGCGGATTCCGAAAGCTTCCGAGCGCGCCAAGCAGCAGCGTTCGCTGGTTGCGATCCGGCTCTGCTTTCGCCGCTTGCCACAGCGCATCAAACAACGAAGCATCTCCGTGCTCTGCCGCCACCGCCAGCGCAAGTCGCACCGTCTCTGGATCAACCGAGCTGCGATTCCCAAGCCACTTTCGACACAGCGAAGTCGCTTCCGCAATCAGCGCTTTGTCTGCACCTTCCCCACCCACCAGTCGAATCAGCACGCCTCGCAGCAGCTTGACGTTGTCGTCTTCCTTCGGCTTGGCCAGGATTCCCAGCTCTTTTTGCTTGCGTCCAAATGTCGCAACAATGTGCTTTTGATAGGCCAATTGTTGCGATTCTGGCACCACTCGTTCCAGGCCCGAAAAGACACCGGCTGCGATTCCCACCACATGACGACTTTCATCACTTGCCGCCGCTGTGGCTAGCGCGAGCACCGAGTCTGCTGGCACCCGACCAATCCGCATCAGCGCCGACTGATCCCCAATGAGCGCGATCCGCTCGCCTTCTGAAAGCGCAGGCTGTCCGATTCCTTTTTGGGCTCCCTTTGCGGCTCCCTTCGCGGCTCCCTTCCCAAAGAACGCACGCTCTGTCAGCGCAGACAGAAGCTGCGGAGAATACTGCACACGGTAGTAGCCAAGCGCATCGGCATTCACCACCACATAGTCAGGACACGCGACCCCCGGAAGCGTCCAGTCTGCCTGTTTTCCGTCGAGAAGCTTGCACATCCGCTGCTCTTTTCCCTGTTCGGAATAGCGCAGACAGACTGGCACTTTGTAGATCTCTTCGGCTTGTCCTACCGTTCCCAGCGGCAGATAGCGCGTCTGGGAAAGGCTCAGCTTGGCGACTCCTTTGTCACACGCAAGCGATGCCGAAACCAGCGGCAGACCTGGCTGATCAAGAAAGCTCTGGATCGCGGGCGCGAGCTGACTGCTCTTCCGCTTCAGCTCTTCCGCTTCCTCAGGAGTCTTCGCTTTCGTCGCTGCATCCGCCAGCTCTTGGGTCCACGCACCGATCAGATCCTGCGCCGATCCATTTCGATGGGAATGCTCTCGCATGTAGCGCGACAGACCCGCCGCAAACAGAGACTCTCCCATCCAGCTCTCAAACATCTCCAGAACGGAGCCACCTTTGGCGTACGTAATCCCATCAAAGGCATTGACGATGTCGTCGGAAGACTCGATCGGCTGACGGATCTTCCGCGCCGTGATCAGGCTGTCCGCACTCATCGCATGCTGACGTCTCTGCACGCGATTTTGAACCTCACGCCACTGCGGCTCGAAGCGACCAACGATCTTGGATTCCAGAAACGTCGCCAGCGACTCGTTGAGCCACAGCTCATCCCAGAACGACAGCGTGACCAAGTTTCCGGCCCACTGATGTCCCAGCTCATGGGCGGCCACCGTCGCGAAGATCTGCCGTCCGCGCACCGTCTCTTCTTCCGGCTTGATCTGGATCAGCCACTGTCCGTAGGTGATAAGGCCCGGATGTTCCATCGCGCCGCGCAGTCCCGGCACCGCGATCTGATCGAGCTTGTCGTACGGATACGGAATCCCAAAGTAGTCTTCCAGCAGCGACAGCAGGTTTCCTGAAACCTTCGCTGCATAGGTCGCTTCCTTTTCATGTCCGCGCAGCGTCACGATGCGAACTGGCGTGTTCTTTTTCCCAGCCGTTCCGGCATCGACCACACCGAACGGTCCGACGGCAAACGTCAACAGATAGGAAGGAAGCGGCGGCGTCTCTTTGAACACCACTTTCTTCATTCCGTTTGCTTCATCTGTCTGCGAAACCATCGGCGCATTGGTCAGCGCAACGTGCTCTTTGGGAACATGCATCGTCACTTGCCACGGAACCTTGAAGCCCGGCTCATCGAAGCAAGGGAACGCGCGTCGCGCATCGATCGGCTCAAAGTGACTGTAGATGTACAAGTCACTGCCATCGCGCTCTCGATAGATGCTGCTTCCTTCGGCGAGCGGTAGCTTTCCTTTGAAGCGCAGCTCTAGCTTTGCAGTTCCTTTTTCCAGCGGCTTTGCAAAGCGCAGCGCCACCAGATCTTTGCCGACCAGCTCCACGCGCGGACTCAGTGTCGCTGTCGCAGTCTTGAGCGTTGTCTGTTCGATCGAAAGCTCACGACCTGCGTGCATCCAGATCACATCGCTCGCTTGTTCGATCTGAACAGAGATCTCGACCTGACCTTGATAGGAATCATCACTGGGACGCAGGCTGAGATCGAGCGCATAGCGCTGCGGAATCGCAGTACGAGGCAATCGCAGCGTCGGTGCAGCAGTCTGTGCAGCGTGCGGACTGGCCACCGCCGGAGCAGCCGGACCAGCAGCTACAGCAACGTGAGACAGAAGTGCGGACCACATCACAGCGGATGCAGACCACAGGGCCTGGCGATAAGACTTCATCCATTCTCCTTATTGGGTTGTGTAGGGAATCCAAACGGACGGGTTTGGGAATCGAAGCAGAGTCGCTCGATTCCAATATGAGGTATTTTGTACGTCTCTTATTGTGCGAGCTTGGGCAGGCCGTCGTCTTCGGAGGACAGCTCTCGCAGACGGTAGCCGACGCCGCGCTCGGTCGCGACCAGATCGGCAGGGGCTCCCACTTGGCTCAGCTTGCGACGCAGCGCTTTGACGTGCGCATCGATCGTTCGATCCGTCACTGCGTAGCTTTCACCAAACATCCGATCGAGAAGCTGCTGCCGCGTAAACACCCGCTCTGGTGCCATGTGCAGCACTTTCAGTAGATCGAACTCTGTGCGCGTCAGATCAATCTGTTTGCCTTGGTAGAGTGCACGCCGCGTGTCGTTGTCGATCATCAGACCAGGACGCAGGAGACGCGGCCCACTTGCGCTGGACGCAATCGGACTGGGAATCGCGGCCCACGCCTGTGAGCTTCGTCGCAGCACCGCACGAATCCGCGCCACCACTTCACGCGGCGAAAACGGCTTCAGCACATAGTCATCCGCGCCGCCTTCCAGCCCCGCGATGCGATCCGCCTCTTCATCGCGGCTCGTCAAGATGATCACCGGTGTTCGCTGCGGAGCCGCGCGCAGCTTGGCCAGCAAATCAAAGCCCGATCCATCAGGAAGCATCAGATCGAGCACCACCAAGTTGCAGTCCGACAGAAGCTCCGCCGCAGCGTGCAGCGTCTTCGCATGTGCCACCGCAAAGCCATCGCGACGCAGCGCAAACAGCAGCGACTCGGCAATCGCACTCTCGTCTTCGACGATCAGGACTTTGGTCACGGAAGCAGTGTACGCAAAATTGTCCGCATTCGCCCCTTTCGGGGCATCAGCGGGTTCGGTCTAGACGGGATATCGAGGAAAGGTCGTCACATCAACAAACGCAGCAAGCAGCCATCGCAGCGACTACGGGTAGTGGTAGATCGCGCCGCTCGAGCCCACCGCGTAGACATCGTTGGCCGCAGCGCCCCAAATGCCGTAGTAGAACGGCGAGCTGCTCGTCGACATCCGCTGCCAGGTCTGGCCGCTGTCCTTGGTGTAGTAAATCGTGATGCCCGTCGAGACATAGACATCGTTGGCACCCGAGCCCCACACGTCGTAGATGGTGTACGTCGTATCCGGGAAGGTCAGCTTGTTCCAGGTCGTTCCGTCGGTGCTGCGCAGAACCGTACCCGATGCGCCCACGGCGTAGTAGTCGTTCGCAGCGACGCCACGGATGCTGTACAGGTTGGCGGTGCTGGTGATCTGCGCCTTGACCCAGGTTGCGCCGCTGTCCGTCGAGCGAAGGATCGTGCCGCTGTCTCCGACCGCAAACACGTTGTTCGCCGCCGAGCCCCAGACGGTACGCAGCGTGTTGGTCGTGCCCGAGGTCAGGCCCGTCCAGGTCACACCCGCCGTGGTCGAGCGAGCGATAACGCCAGCCGCACCGACGGTATAGATGTCATTGGCCGCGCTGCCCCAGATTCCGTACAGCG
>CALMML010000184.1 GCA_937868485.1 uncultured Myxococcales bacterium
ATCTATGCAACGGATCTGGTGCGCGATGTGTTTCTGCTTCCGTATCCGTCGCAGGGACTGACTGCATTTTGGTCGCGACTGGAATACGTTCATCAAAAGCTCGGAATCGATGTGATCATTCCGACGCTTGATGCAGAGCTGCCCGCGTTTCTGGATCTGGAACCGAAGCTGCGCGCACTGGGAATCAAGACGCTTCTTCCTACGCGAGAGCAGTTTACGCTGCGCGAAAAAGGACGACTTGCGCAGCTCGGAGCGAAGTCAGGAATCCGTGTTCCAGCGACGGCAGTTGTCAACACGATCGAAGAGCTGTCGCGCGTTCATTACTCCGTTCCATATCCGATGTACGTCAAAGGTCTGTACTACGGAGCCACGCTGGCCATGAACCTGGAAGATGCGACGCACGCGTTTTACAAAGTGGTCGCGCAGTGGGGCATTCCGGTTGTGGTGCAGACCCAGATTCTGGGCGAAGAGTTCAACGTCGTTGCGCTCGGAGATGGAGAAGGTGGGCTCGTCGGTGCAGTCGGTATGAAGAAGCTGATGCTGACCGACAAAGGAAAGGGCTGGGCCGGCATCACGGTGCGCGATCCAGCACTCCTTGAAGTGGCCCAGCAGTTTATGACGGCAACCAAGTGGCGCGGTCCCTGTGAGATCGAGCTGATGCGCGACAGCACCGGACACTATCACTTGATCGAGATCAATCCGCGCTTCCCCGCGTGGGTGTACCTAAGCGCGGGCGCAGGAATGAACCTTCCCTACGCTGCCGTCGAGCTGGCGCTCGGAAAAAAGCCGAGCATCAGCGGGGACTACAAAGTCGGAACGCTGTTTGTCCGCATCTCGATTGATCAGATCGCAAGCATCACAGACTTCCAACACATGGTGACCACCGGAGAGGTATCGCGATGAGCAAGCTTCCTTACGAGCGCCCCACGCTGGTGCGCCATCAGATGGGACAGATGAACAAGTTTGGTCGCTTGCAGGGAATGCGGCCACTCACGCACATCGACGGCGTTGCCGTGTCTGATCTGGTCGCAAAGTACGGATCTCCGCTGTTTGTGTTTTCGCAAAAGACGCTCATCAATCGCTACCGCGAGCTTCAGCAAGCGTTCAGTCGCCGCTACGCAAAAGTACGGATTGCGTGGTCGTACAAGACCAACTATCTGGAAGCGATCTGTCGCACGTTTCATCGCGAAGGATCGTGGGCGGAAGTGGTGTCTCCGTTCGAGTATGAAAAAGCGATTCGCACCGGAGTCGTTCCCGATCACATTCACTGGAACGGTCCGTACAAGCCGGATGCCACCATCGAGCGCGCGCTGTCTGGCGGCGCGATGATTCACATCGACAACTTCGATGAGCTGGCGCGAATTGAGCGCATTGCAGAGAAGATGGGAGTCCGTCCCAAGGTCGCGCTGCGACTAAACCTGGCGATTGACGGACTGCCCGCGTGGAGCCGCTTTGGTGTGAACCTAGAGTCAGGACAAGCGCGCGAAGCCGTCGCTCGCATGGTCGCTGGGGATCGTCTGGAGCTTACCGGACTGCACTCGCACATCGGGACGTTTATCTTGGCCCCGGAAGCGTACGGACAAGCGGCTGCCAAGCTTGCGCGCTTTGCCAACGAGATCCGTCAAACGCACGGAATCAAGCTGTCGTTTATCGATCTGGGCGGAGGCTTTGCGTCGCCAAACACGCTCGCTGCGCAGTATCTTCCGGGCGAACAGACCAGTCCTTCCTTTGAGCGCTACGCCGATGCAATCTGCGACGGACTGAGCCTGCTGGAATATCCCGCCAAAGAGCTTCCTACGCTGGTGCTAGAGACCGGACGCGCGCTGGTGGATGACTCAGGATTTTTGATTTCGACGGTAGAAGCGACCAAGCGCCTGCCGGACGGACGACGCGGACTGGTGCTCGATGCGGGCGTGAACATTCTGTTTACCGCGTTTTGGTACAAGCACGATGTCGTGCCCGCGCAAGAGTTTGGGGGACTGCTGGAGCCCACCGTTTTGTACGGACCGCTGTGCATGAACATCGATGTGCTACGCGACACCGTGCAGTTTCCTGCGATGACTCCCGGACAGCGTCTGGTATTCCGCAACGTCGGAGCCTACAACGTCACGCAGTGGATGCAGTTTATCGCGATGCGTCCCGCCGTCGTGATGGTTGGATCGGATGGTCAAGTGGGACTGATTCGCAGAGCCGAGCAGCTCGATGATCTGCAAGCGCTGGAAGAAGTTCCGGCCTGGCTCAAGTAGTCGCAAAGGAGTCCTCCGGTGCCGCTTGTAAGCGCATTCCGTTCGCTGCTTCTGTGTTACGCGCAGATTCTGTTTTCCGGCTCTGTGTGGGTCGGACTGACGCTGCTGTGTGCGACGCTGGTGATGCCGATTCCGGCTGCGATGGGAATACTCTGTGCGAGCGCTGCGCTCTCGACTTCCTTTCTGCTCGGGCTGGAACCGGAAGAGCGAAAGAGCGGTGGCTACGGCTATAACGCGCTGCTCTGTGGACTCGGAATCGGACACAGCTGCGCGCTCGGATTGGGATCGCTGCTGCTGGCGTTGATGTGCGGTGTACTGTGTGCGCTGCTGACGGCGGGACTGCGCGCATCACTTGGGCGTGTCCATCTTCCACTCTTGTCGATTCCGTTCATCCTCGTCTATCACATGGTGCTGGCGATTGTGCCGGTGGCTGGACTGTCTGCGCCGTATGTGGAACCGACTCTCGAACACGGTCCAGCGCTGCTACGCGGACTGGGTGCGCTGTTCTTTTTGCCAAAAGCAGAAGTCGGAGCGCTCGTGCTGTTTGCACTGCTCCTTCACTCGCGCATTTCGGCGATGCTCGCGGTCACAGGCTTTGCGGTTGCGTATCTGATCGGCGTGTTTGGTCTGTCTCTCAGTCCAGAAACCGTGGTCCTGGTCGTAAGCTACAACGCAGCCTTTGCTGCCGTCGCCATCGGTGGTGTCTGGTTCGTTCCTTCTGCCTCTTCCTTTTTGCTGGGAATGCTGGCTTCCGCGATCGCGACGTTTCTGTGCGCAGGACTTCTGCCGATTCATCAGCGCGTGTCGGTTCCGCTGCTCGTTGTTCCGTTTAACGCCACGATCCTGCTCGTGCTTCTCGCGCTGCGGCAGAGAGTCCGCGACGCGCATCCCAAAGCCGTCGATCTGATGCTGGCGACCCCGGAAGACAACCTGGACTATCTGCGCGCGCGCCTGCTCCGCTTTGGCTGGTCCCAGCCGGTCAAGATGCAGCTTCCGATGCGCGGCGCGTGGATCTGTACGCAGGGAGTCGATGGCGCACACACCCACAAAGAGCGCTGGCGTCATGCCTGGGACTTTGAAGTGCTCGGGCCCGATGGAAAGACCTTTCGCCAAGACGGAACCAAGCCAGAGCACTATCACTGCTTCCGCTTGCCCGTGCTGGCGGCGGCAGCCGGAACGGTGGTGAAGGTCGAACACGACATCCCAGACAACCTCGTGGGATCGATGAACCTCAAGCAGAACTGGGGCAACTTGGTGCTGATTCATCACGCGCCCGGCCTCTATTCGCTGGTCGCGCACCTGTGCCAAGGATCGATCAAGGTTCGCGTCGGTCAGGTCGTGCAAGCGGGAGACGTACTCGGTCTGTGTGGAAGCTCGGGACGATCGCCGCAGCCGCACCTGCACTTTCACCTGCAATCAACCGCCGATGTCGGAGCCGCAACGCTGCCTTGTACGTTCAGCGATGCCGTCGTCGCTGGAGAAAATCGTCAGCTGGTCTCGACCGCGCTCACGCCCAAAGAACAGCAGATCGTTCGCAACCTGGAGCCCGATGAAGAGCGCGGATCGTTTGTGGCCAGTCTTTCGCCCGGACACGGTGCAGAGTGGGTGTTTCAGCTCGGTGATCGCGAAGAGCGCGTGCTGTGTGAAGTCGATGTCTACGGACAGCCGCTCTTACGCTCCGTGACCTATGGCGCGGTGCTGCGCTACGTGCTCAGCGACGAGATGTATACCGCCTACGATGTCAGCGGTCCGCGTCGTTCGGTGCTGTATCTGCTGCGCACTGCACTGCCGCGTATGCCGCTCGAAAGCAGTGAGACGCTGTGCTGGCGCGATCTGCTTCCAGGTCGCTTGGTTCGTCCGCAGTGGCTTCAGCTCCTGCACGACTTTGTCGCACCCATTCGCGCCCAAGATGGAGTCACGGTAGAGCTATCCGCTCGACGAGATGGCGCGCTCCTGCAAGTGGAATCCCAGTCTCTGTCCGCTCGGCAGAGCAAAGACCAAGACGCTCCGCATCCCGCAGCAGAGCCCGCACTGCGAACCAGAGTCCTTCTGGCGCGCGGTCTGGGTGTAGTACGTATCGAAGTCACACGGCACGGACGGACTGTGCGCGCCGAGCGCATCACCGCACCGAGCCCCACTGAGCCTACGCAAAAGGACTAAGCCATGAAAAAGACGCTTCTTCTGTTCGCCGTTGCCGTCACGCTGTGGACCAGTTCGGCCCGCGCGGATGCCAATGCAGATCTCATCCAGCGTTCCTACGACAGCGAAGCGGTGGGAAAGGTCGCGGACTCGCTGTCCGTTCTCGATCAGCTCAGCTCGCCGCGCAAAGAGTCCTATGTGGTGACGCTGCGTCGTGCCTGGCTGCTGTATCGCTTGGGACGCTTTGCAGAGTCCGTCGATGTCTACGTTCGCGCCATCTCGCTCGCACCGGGCGCGGTCGAGCCGCGACTTGGGATTCTGCTGCCACAGCTTGCGCTTCGTCGCTGGGGAGACGTCGAAACCCAAGCCCGCGCGGTCCTCAAGCTAGAGCCAGGCAACTACCTGGCGACGCTGCGACTTGCCTACGCTTGCTATAACCTTCAGCGCTACGCCGAGTCGACCGCGCTGTACCGTCGGCTCAAGGATCTGTATCCGAGCGACGTAGAAGTTCAGTCGGGACTTGGCTGGTCGCTGCTCAAGCAAGGCAAGCTGCCCGAAGCAAACGTCGAGTTTCGCAACATCCTCGAAGTGTCGCCCAAGCATGAGCTGTCCAAAGAAGGACTCAAGGCGTCGGGCGGCTGATCAACACAGCGGGGTATGCGCCAGTCCATGACTCCGCTATGGCTTGTTCAAAAAGAAATCCAGCTCCTGAAGACGAGTAGAGATATCGTTCAGCTTCTCTTCCCTGGTTTTCAAGCACTGATCGATCTTATCCGCCAGCTCTTTTGATATCGCTTCTTTGCGCACATCGAGCAAGAACTTGAAGAATTGATCGCTCGCATGGCTTCCCGTATAGCCATATCCAGCTGCGTCAAACCAGAAATCGCTCGATACACTATTACGCGGAATCAGCAGGCTTCGCACAAGGGCCAGCGCGTCGCTTCGTCCGTCGTACACCAGTCCCAGCTCCAGCGCGTGTCGAATGCTCGGCTTCGATCTGCGTCCCCACTGCTCGATCCACGCGAGGTCGCGCGTCGGCTGCTGCACATAGCTCTGGGCCGCCAGCGCACGCACCAGCGCGCTCGGGTCTTGTTCCATCAGGCGGCGCAGCAGCGCCTCGTTTTCAGGCTGCGGCCAGGCATGCAAGGCCGAAGCGGCACGGGCACGAACCTTCACATCGCTCGATGAAGTCAGGGCCCGAACGCGCGCGGCATGCTCGGGACGAGGCACGCGGCCAAGCAGCTCCAGCCCCAGCACCTGAAGCGCATTGTCGCTGCGATCGAGCAGCGGGGCAGCCAGCGAGGGCACAAGCGAATGACCCAGCACCGCCAGCACCCGCAGCGCCGACAGCTGACAGCCGGACTCGCGCTGCGCCACCTGCGCCAGCTTGTTCTGAAACAGCGACGGCTGGACCTTCTGTAACACCAGATCACAGATCCGCACGGTCTTCGATCGACAGTCGATCCGGGTGCTGATCTCGCTGTCGTCCATCAGCAGCGGCTCGATCTGCGGCAGCGCGTCACGCTGTTCCTGCTGGTTCTTCGCTGGAGGCAGCCAGTAGTGAATCACATAGCCGCGCACCGTCGGGCTCTTGTGACGAAGCAGCGCCAGTCGCTGTGCCGGTGTCGTCGCCGCTTCAATCTGACTGAGCAGTCGCAGCAGCCGATCCTGGTCATTTTCTGGACCGAACCGCGACAGATCCACCGTCCCGCGCGCCAACAGCGCATCGATCCACGCAGCCAGCTTCGGATCGCTCACCAGCTGCGACGTGGACGCAAGCGAACCGGGCAAGCCAGCAGGCTGCGACGGCTGCGCCAAGACTCGTCCGGTCAGCAGCAGCAGCAAACCCATCCACCAAAGCGCCACAGACGCACGCATCCCAAGCCCCTTTTGCAAAAATCCCCGCACAAGAGGCTAGCGCAGTCTGGCTACGGACACGATCCAAGCGGGCGGCATCCTCGGCGCGCCCGTCGTCCGCTACTGCGACAGATCGAACGAGCAGTGCACAATCGTCAGGATGTCTTTGTCGAGCGAGCTGACATCGTTATTGCCCTCGTTCGAGACATCGGTCGAGTTGGCCGGATTGATGTTGATGACGCCCATGTCCGCCCGTCGCAGCTTGCCAATCTGAGCCCCGCCGGTCGACGACACGATTCGCTCGGCGCGGGTGCGACAGTCTTTGGCCGCTTCCGCCAGCATCTCGATCTTCAGCGCACCAAGCTGCGTGTAGTAATAGCTCGGCGCTTCCGACGACACCGGCACGCCGCTCGCCAGAAGCTGCGTCACTTCGCGCGACACTTTTTCGATCTTTTTGATCTCTTTGGACGACACCGCGATCTCTTGGCTGATGCGAGAGCCCTTCGAGATCTTGCGCTCGATGCGATCTTCGCCTTTGCCGACGTACTCCGTCTCGGTCAGCTCCTCGCTGCTGGCCGACGAAACACGCAGCTCTGCGTCGGTGACGCCCTGCTCTTTTAGGTATGCCAGCGTGCGATCCACTTGCTCACGCAGGCGCTTGTACGCGGAAAAGCGATCCATTCCTTCCGTCGCAACCTGCGCTTTCCACTCGATCAAGTCGGACACAATCCGTCGTCGTGCCGAGCCGGTGACTTCAATCGAGTGATCGCGATGCAGACGGACGCGCACCCAAGACTGCGCGGCAATCGCCGTCGAGACGATCAGACCCAGCGACAGTGCCACCCAGCCAGCGTGCATACTTCGAGTCGGGCTTACGTTCATGTCCGGCGACGTAACACGAAGCACGGCATGGCTCAAAAAATCGCGCGTTCGCCCGCTTTGCGCCGTTTCTGGCTGACTTTGACCCGCTTGCGCACACTGGCAGCGCTTCGATGCGGCTTACGCGCTCTCTGACGGCTTTGCTGCCGACTGCGCCCTTACGATCGTGCCCTGCGCCGCCGCACAGTGCGAGCGCGCGCCATCGACCGACTCGACAAAGACATCGCAGCGCACAACCGCTTGGGACTTGCTTTGACCGATGACATCCGCGACGGCAATCAGACGTCCCTGTCCGCGCGCCGGTCGCAGGTAATTGATCTTGAACTCGACCGTCAGTGCGTCGCCGAGCACCGATCCACCCGCGAACGTCAGCGCATTGTCCGCCAGATACGACACGACACCGCCGTGAACAAAGCCGTGCTGCTGTCGCAGATCGTCGATGATCGGCAGCGAAAGCTCGGCGTGTCCCGACGAAAACGCATCCAGCCGCGTGCCCAGCTTCACCGCAAACGGCTGCTGGGACAGGATCGCTTGCGCGAAGGAAGAAAGCTGCTCTATCGAAGGTCGTTCCATGGGGTCGAGGATTGTACCCGTCCACTCGGGTTTCCGCAGCGGCTTGCGCTGTGCTCGCGATCGTCGTCGCTAGGCCAGCCCGCGCAGCATGCCGTTCCAGTACAGCACCGGCAGACCGTAGCGCTTGAGCCAGTACATCGACAGCCGCTCTTTGCGCTGATCGAACGGGAACGACTCCATCGGCTTGCCGTCGTAGCCAAACTCAGCCAGCACCAGCTTGCCGTAGCCCGTCACCAGCGGACAGGATGTGTAGCCATCGTAGCGACCCGGCAGTGACTGACCTTCGATCGCAGCCAGCAGGTTGTCGACGACGACGGGAGCCTGCTTGCGAATCGCTGCGCCGGTCTTCGACGTCGGCAGTCCACTTGCATCGCCGAGCGCAAAGACGTTGGCAAAGCGGCTGTGACGCAGTGTCTCTTTGTCCACGTCGACAAAACCGGCAGCGTTCGCGAGCGGGCTGTGGCGAACAAAGTCCGGCGCGCTCATCGGCGGTGTGACGTGAATCATCGAATAGGACTGCACCACTTCTTCCTTGGTATCGAGCCGCAGAAACACCGCTTCTTTCGACGCGGGCCGCACTTCGATCAGGTTGTGCTGGTAGGCAACCTCGATCTCTCGTCGGGCGATCACTTCCCGCAGCGAGTCCGCGTAATACGGCGACGTAAAGATCGTCGCTGGCGCCATCAGCAGCTTCACCCGCACCTTGTCGCGCACGCTTCGCTTGCGAAAGTCGTCGTCGGCCAGGTACATGATCTTCTGCGGCGCGCCTCCACACTTGATCGGCGTCGCTGGATGCGTAAACAGCGCGTTTCCTTCCGTCACCGCTTGAATCGTCGGAAACGTGCGATCGACGTATTCGTAGGCGTAGTTGCTGCAAATGCCGTCTTTGCCGACGTGACCGGCCAGGCCCTTGACCTCGCTCCAGTTGAGCTGGATGCCCGGCGCGCACACCAAAAAGTCGTAGCCGAGCCGCTCTCCCCCACGCAGCACCACCTGATTCTGGTCCGGTACAAACTCGGTGACGGCTTGCTGAAGCCACTTCACACCGTCGGGAATCACCGATGACTCGGGCCGCGCTGTCTCTTCTTTGCTGACGACGCCACCACCGACCAGCGTCCACAGCGGCTGATAGTAGTGCGTCTGCGACGGATCAATGACCGTGATGCTCAGCGTCGGAGCGCGACGGCGAAGCCTGGCAGCGACAGAGATGCCAGCGGTCCCACCTCCCACAATGACGACTCGTTGCGATGGATGTGACATGAGCGAAAAGCCACAGCATCTTCCGTGCCGCGCTTGCAAGCCCGTGGTCCGATCGCTGGGCGACGACAGCGTCCCCAGGTCTCATGTTTCAGTCGAGCGTCTGATGTAACAACGAGCAACCACCGGACAAGCCATCAAGTGTTGACCGATTCCTGCGCGACCGTCAGACTTTGCCAATGAACAATCACCTACGCCGGGTCCTCCTTCTGCTGTGTTTATGTCTTTCTCACCCAGCACACGCAGCGGATCGCGTCTTTTCCCTGGGCGTTATCGATGAGATTTACTCACAAAAACTCGGAGAAAAACGGACACTAAATATCTATCTCCCCGATGATTACAATCCAAATGATGCAGCACGTTATCCAGTGATTTACTTATTGGATGGATCCGCACAAGAAGACTTCGTTCATATCGCTGGATTGATTCAATATCAGACACTGCCGTGGATTGCGCGCATGCCAAAGTCGATTCTGGTTGGCATTGCCAACGTCGATCGCAAGCGCGACTTCACGTCACCGACTCGATTTCCGAAGGACAAGCAGGGTTATCCCAGCTCCGGTGGATCGGCATCCTTCATCGCCTTTATCGAGAGTGAGCTGCTTCAATAAAAAAACAAAAAGTACAAGACAACCGCGCACAAGACGCTGATCGGTC
>CALMML010000185.1 GCA_937868485.1 uncultured Myxococcales bacterium
GACCGCAGACAGGTCGGACACCGCCTAGAAGTGGGCCCTTTCTGCCTGCGTAAAATCGCGTCGCACCACCGGAAAACGCCGTCGCGCTGTTCAAGTACAGCTGACAGGTCAGCCGGGTGATGGTGTCCGTATCTTGGGCATGCGCACCGTCTTGGTGGATGCGAAATGACTGTCCATCTTGATAGCGGCAGACCCGGAAGCGCGGGTTTAGACCGGCGCAGTCTAGCTCCCCATCGTCATCGGACAGGTGTGCGGGCAGAAATGGCCTCAGCCGCTCGTACAGCCATGCTGCCAGGCCTGGATCATCAAACACCAGCCGGTCGTTGTTGCGGTAGGACGGCGGATAGTCAGGCTGGGTGACTTGGATGCCAGCCGCTTCGGCTCGGTCAATGAGTGCCTGGCAGTCGCTGGGCGACACGGCGTCTGGGATGACAAAGCAGGTGGCATCGGTGGCAAAGTCGACTGGCTGGCTGAACACGGACAGCGATCCCCCTGGCTGAAACTCCCTTCAGTATGATTGCGCCTGGGGCGCTCTGCGTAGTAAGCGGGGCGTATGTCGAGTCTTCAGCTCCTGAATCCCGCAGACTGGGCTGTGCCGCGTGGCTACTCAAATGCGGTGGTGGCACCTGCGGGTCGTCGTCTGTTGGCCGTGGCTGGTCAGATTGGCTGGCTGCCCGATGCATCCATGATCTCGCCCCAAGAAGGAGAAGATGCCTTTGTCGCTCAGTTTGGCCAGGCCCTGGAAAACGTGGCGACCGTGGTCAAGACCGCTGGTGGGGATGTGACCGATGTGATGTCCCTGCGGCTCTACGTCACCGACAAGCAGCGCTATCTTCAGCACACAAGGGAGCTTGGCCAGATCTATCGCCGCGTCTTTGGGAAACACTTCCCGGCGATGGCGCTGATTGTGGTGGCAGGGCTGCTAGAGGATGCGGCGCTGGTTGAAATCGAAGCGCTGGCCGCCATTCCTTAGCGCGGAGCCGACTGGGTCGGGCTGGACTTCGCCACTTTGGTGCCGGTCGACTTGGCTGCCTTGGGCGTTGCCACCTTGGGGGGCTTGGGGGCGGGTAGCTCACGCGCGGTGACCTGCGCCAGCTCACACAGGAACTCGGCATCGTCCCAGCGATCGCCCGAGATCAGGAAGTAGTTCTTGGCGCCGGGGTAGGGCGGGGCTTCGGTCGGGCTGCCAATGAGCGCGCGGCCTGCTGCCGTGGGTTTTACGTACAGCAGATCATCTGCCACGAGCGCGAAGATCTTGCCGTCCAGGTAGACGCCGTATTCGCCGAACATCTTTTTGCTGGTAATGGTCCCGGCGCTTGCCATCTGGTCGACGATGTAGTCGACGGTGCTTTGTTTGGATGCCATGGGCGGATGTCCTTTGGTGTGTGCAGGTTGTAGCACTTTGGTCTGCACCTGGCATCGCGGACGGCTGGCTGGCATCCCAGCCTTTGGGATGATGAACGAGCCAGAAGTCCCGAGCCTGCGCAGCCGCGATCTGTGGTCACGGCTGGTCACGGTCGGCCTGTGGCTCAAGCTCCTTGTGGGCGTTGGACTGGCTGTCTTGGGTGGGCTGGGGATGCGGCAGGACCTGCGTGGCGGGCTTCTTCTGATGGCGTTCGGGTTGGCGATGGCGCTGCCTGTTGTGCTCTGGCTGCGCAGTGAATAGCAGAGACGCCGATCTATCGTCCGCTTGGGACGTATTCAAAGGCTCCCACATCGGCAATGGCTTTGCCGCTGCCCTTGCCGTCGAGCGGTCGCATGCGCTGGTCGCGGTCATCGCTGGGGGCCCACACTGGATCTGCCGCATCGATGGCTGAAGCGCCTGGTGCCAGGTGCAGGTCATCGCCCGCCAGGTTGACAAACGACGCCGCTGTCCCGGTCAGGTTGTTGCCTTCGTAGCTGGGGGTTCGTCCCAGGTGCGGCATGGAGCTGCCGACAAACAGGTTGTTGGCGCTGATCACTATCGGGTAGCCGCTCGACCGGGAGTTGTCCCAGATGGCGTTTTTGCCATCGTCAGAAGACAGGGTGTTGTTGATGATGATGACCTTGGAATCGGCCTGGTCGGCGCTCTGGAGCGGAATCCCGGCGGTGATGTAGATGCCTTCGTAGCGGGTCCGCAGAAACTCGTTGTTGCGAACCTCTGCGCGAAGCTTGCTGCCAGCGGGCAGTGTGGTGGCCGATGAAGGAAACAGCAGATCCAGCCCGTCGTAGGTCCAGTTCTGCGAGGGGCCGCCTGGCTCAAAGCGGTTGCGCTCAATGACGTAGCTGGTCTTGAGCACGGTGGCGGCGG
>CALMML010000186.1 GCA_937868485.1 uncultured Myxococcales bacterium
CCCGCGCCCCCCCGCTTCGACCTTGCTGGAGCTAGCGTGTGGCCACTGGGACCGATGGCGTCAGGCTCCGGTCACGGCCACTGTCTGCGCTGTGACAGCCCTCGCAGGTTGGGTTCGCCACCCCGAAGTACTGCACATCCGGCAGCCCCGTCGTTTCGTACCACGTCCAGGTGTCCGCCGTCGTCCCCGCCCGCGTCTTCACCCCCACCGCGTACCCCGACACCGACCCGCTCGAATACAGCTCTTTGACCGCCATCGAGCCCACCGCCATCGGGTAGCTCCCCGTCCGCCGCGCAAACAGGTACTTGTTGTTGAAGTACGTGCGCACGCTCCCCCCGTGCGACCGAACCGAGTCGTGAACCGCCGCCTCCCCTTCCCACTTTAAGTAGGTCCCCGCTTGCAGGTACGCCGTGATCCCTGCCTTGTCCGCCACGATCGTCGTCCCATCGTCATCGACCGGAACGGCGGTCGCAGTCGGGTCGGCCCCGGTATCGCTGCCGCAGTGAAGCGACAGGGCACAGCCCAGCAAGGCAGCGGCACGCAAGGCGCGAGGTAGCTGGTTTTCCATGGCGGCTCCTTTGCAATCAGGATACCGAAAACCCCAGGCGGCTTGGGCAGGCGGGCCGGAGCGCGCCGACTACTTGGCCTTTTTCAGCGCCAGCGCGTTGATGCAGTAGCGCAGACCGCTCGGTGGCGGACCATCTGGAAAGACGTGGCCCAGGTGCGCATCGCAGACCGCGCAGGTGGTCTCCACCCGGATCATCCCGTGGCTGTCGTCGCCATGGTAAGCCACCACGTCCGGGGCCGCTGGATCCGTAAAGGACGGCCAGCCCGTGCCCGAGTCAAACTTGGTCTGCGCGTCGAACAGGAACGTATCGCAGCAGGCGCAGTGGTAGCGGCCTGGGGTAAACAGCCCGCACATGTCGCTGGAAAAAGGGCGCTCGGTGGCACTGTGGCGGGTGACGGCAAAGACGGCGGCGGGGAGCAGGGCTTGCCACTCGGCTTCGCTGCGCTCGACCCGGCGAGGTGGGGGCGGGTTGCCACGGCGAATGCGAACGGTTACGTCGGTCCAGGTCAGCATGTCGGGACTCCTCGGTGTGTGAGCCTATCTTAGGGTCAGCTGGTCCGGCATGGCGCACAGACTGCTGGCGTAGATGGCAGCCGAGCCGCGCTTGCACCAACATTCTTGCTACGATGGGCCTGCCGCCGTGAGCTCTGCCGATAGCCCCATTCCGCACTTTGAAGAGCCGCGCTACGACCCGTTCCGCTTTATGAAGTGGGGGGCGCTGCTGCTGCTTGTGCTGACGCTGGTGTCGACCGGCGTGTACTGGCTGCTCGGCAAGCACTACGGACGCCCGGACTGGACGCCCATGAACTGCCTGTTCATGGTGGTCATCACCCTGACGACGATCGGCTACGGCGACTGGCTGGAACTGCGCAACCTGCACCTGGCCGAGCTGTTTACGATGTTTTTGGCCCTGGTCGGCATTGCGGTCCCGGCGTTCCTTGTGTCCAACGTAACCGCGCTGGTGGTGGAGGGACTGTTTACCGATGTGTTTCGGAGACGACGGATGCAAAAGAAGCTGGCCACGATAAAGGACCACATCATCATCTGCGGGGTCGGCACCACCGGCGTCCACTGCGTCAACGAGCTGCTGTCGACAGGCCGCCAGATCGTGGCCATCGATCACAACGAGCCCAAGCTGCGTCACCTGTGCGAAGAGCTGGGCGAGTTCCCCTACATCGTCGGGTCCGCCGAGTCGGACGAAGTCCTGCTGCAAGCGGGCATCGAGCGCGCGGCGGGGCTGATTGCCTGCCTGACCGAAGACAAAGACAACGTGTTTGTGACGCTGACCGCGCGGCAGATGAACCGCAACCTGCGCATCATCAGCAAGGTCCTGGAAGACAGCAGCCGTCGCAAGCTGGCGATTGCCGGGGCCAATGCGACGGTCAACCCCACGCACATCGGCGGGCTGCGGCTGGTGAGCGAGCTGGTTCGCCCCACGGTGGTGACGTTCTTGGACAACATGATGCGGGACCGGCGATCGACCCACCGCTTCGAGCAGCTCCAGGTGACGGAGCGATCCCCGGTAGCGGGCAAGAAGCTGTCGGAAGCCAGCCTGCGTGGCAAGACGAGCGCGCTCGTGGTGGCGGTGCGGCCTCCCGATGCCGACCAGTTCATCTACAACCCGACGGCGGATGTGGTGCTGTCGCCGGGGACGCAGATTGTGTTTTTGGCGAGCACGCTCGACATGGACGCGATCCGCAGCTTGGTGTGCGGGCCGGGCCCCAGCTAGCGCCGGTCTTCGCTATAGTCGCGGGCGATGACGCGCTGGGTACTGCTGCTGCTGGTGATGGTGGGGGCCGTGGGCTGCGTAGGCGCACGGGCTGAACAGACTTCGCCGGACCTGGCGCTGCTGGATGTGCGCAAGGTGGCGCCGCAGGTGGTGGTGGATCTGCGCTACGCCACGGCGGAAAACTTTACCGGCAAGGTGCTGTATCCCAAGTCGGCACGCTGCTACCTGCGGCGGGACGTGGCCGAGGCGCTGCTTGCGGTGGACAAGGCGCTGCGGGCAGAGGGCCTGGGGCTCAAGGTGTTTGACTGTTACCGGCCCCGGCGGGTGCAGTTTCTGCTGTGGGAGATCGTGGCCGATGAGCGCTACGTGGCGGACCCGAAGAAGGGCTCGCGGCACAACCGAGGGGCGGCGGTGGATCTGACGCTGGTGAACCAGGCGGGGCAGGAGCTGGTGATGCCGACGCCGTTTGACGACTTCACCGAAAAGGCGCACCGCAGCTACGAGGCGCTGCCCGAAGAAGCCAAGCGCAACCGCCACAAGCTGCAAGCGGCGATGCAGGCGGC
Source organism: uncultured Myxococcales bacterium (assembly GCA_937868485.1). GTDB lineage: Bacteria > Myxococcota_A > Polyangia > Palsa-1104 > JAEUJZ01 > JAEUKA01. Next base: position 2,861 of record CALMML010000186.1, read on the forward strand.
GGGGTTTGTCGGCCTGGCGACCGAGTGGTGGCACTTTGACCATCAGGGCTGGCAGCGCTACCCGATGAGCGACATCTCGTTTGAAGCGCTGGCGCAGCCTGCGCGGTAGGCCCTGTGCAGCCGACGGCAGCTTGCACAAACGGACCGAGCGGTTCAGTGTGAAGGGCAGATGGCCAAGCAGAAGGTGCCGTACCCGCCGCCGAGCTGCCCCGAGCTTACGGGCCGCGATCTGCTGCTGTTTGACGGCGAGTGTCGCTTTTGCCGCGCGCAGTCGGACCGGCTCCAGCGCTGGGCGGGGAATCGGCTGACGACGCGACCGCTCCAGCAAGAGGGGCTGCTGGAAGAGCTGGGCATCCCGTTTGATGAAGCGATGGCGGCGATGCAGCTGGTGACGGCGCAGGGCAGTCGGCATCAAGGGCTGGAGGCGGTGGTGGTGGCGCTGCGGCACCGGCCCGTCCTGGGCTGGCTGTGCAAGCTGTACTACCTGCCGGGACTGCGGCAGCTTGGCGATCTGGGCTATCGGCTGGTGGCGCGCTATCGCTACGCGCTGTGGGGACGGGCGGTGGCGCGCGGGGAATGTGACGGCGGCACCTGTCACCTGCACCTGCGACCACCGAGCTAAGCGATCGGACGGAACCAACGCAAGCCAGGCATCGTCTCAGGGCTGTCCCCAACAAGTAAGGAGAGCCCAACCATGAACAAGTTTGCTGCGGTATGCGTTGCCCCTGTCTCGCTGTGCCTGTCTTTGACCCTGGCTGCCTGTGGCGGTGTCGCCATTGATGACGACGGAACCGAAGCCAGTGCAGCGGTGTCGCAGTCGGGTCAGGTGGAATACCTGCTGACGGCCCCGGTGGAAACGAGCGATGCGACGGCGGCAGCCACGGCGGTGGCCACGTCTCCGAAGTGGCCGTCCGGCTGCGCCACGGGGGTCAAAGATCCGACGCAGCCCATCGCCACCATCACGCTGACCAACTGCACGGGTCCGTTTGGCCTGATTCGCTGGAGCGGCACGCTGACCGCCACGTACAGCAAGAATGCGGACGGCACGATCAACGTGAAGGCGACCAGCACCAACATGACGGTGAACGGCAAGACGGCGCAGTTTGCGATGGACCGCACCATCACGGTGGACTCGGCGACCACGCGCACGGTGAAGGGCAGCTCGACCTGGACGCGCCAGAACGCCGAGGGCGAGACGGTGACGCATGCGAACGCGTGGACGGCGATGGTGGACACGACGACGCGCTGCCGGACGGTGAGCGGATCGGGCACGACCACGGTGGGCACCAAGGTCTATGCGACCACGTCGCGGGACTACAAGGTCTGCCGCAGCGTGGACAGCGACAGCTGCCCATCGGGAACGCTGACGCACACGGTGACGCCGGGACAGACGGTGGTGACGGTGACGTTTAACGGCACGAGCACCGCGATGGTGTCGGGTCCAAACGGCAGCCGCAGCGTGCCGATTTTGTGCCAGTAAGACGGAAGAAGGGGCGAGCGACAGGGCCGCAGCCGGGAGCGCGGCCTCGGGGGACTACGGGGTCAGGATCTTGCGCAGCTCGATGTCGAACACGAGCGTGCCCGCAGGCGCGCCGGGTCGGGTCGGGGTGTCGCCGTAGGCCAGCTTGCCGGGAATCCAGAAGCGAGCCTTTTCGCCTTCGACCATCAGCTGCACGCCCTCGGTCCAGCCAGCGATGACGCCGTTGAGCGGGAAGGACGTCGGCTCGCCACGAACCACGGACGAGTCGAACATCTTGCCGTCGGTGGTCCAGCCGCTGTAGTGGACTTCGACCGTGCTGGTGGCCGCCGGGTGCTTCTGGCCGGTGCCCTTTTGCAGCACCTTATAGGCGAGTCCGCTCGGGGTCTTTTTGGCGTCCTTGGGGGCGGCAGCCACGTCAGCGGGGGCCTTGGGCGCGGCGTTGATCTTGATGAGTTCCACATCAAAGACCAGGGTGCCGTGGGGTCCGCCGGGACGACGCGGCGTGTCGCCGTAGGCGAGGCTCGCGGGGATCCAGAAGCGGCGCTTTTCCCCGACGGTCATCAGCTGCACGCCTTCGGTCCAGCCGGGGATCACGCGGTTGAGCGGAAAGGTCGCGGTCTGGCCCCGGGTGACGGAGGAGTCAAACATCTCGCCAGTGGTCATCCAGCCGGTGTAGTGGACTTCGACGGTGTCGGTGGCGGCGGGGTGCTCGGTGCCGGTGCCTTTCTTGAGCACCTTGCTGGCCAGGCCGCTTGCGGTCTTTTGGGCGTCGGCGGGCGCGGCCTTGACGTCTTCGGGGGCGGGAATCGGCTTGGGGCCTTTTTTGACCTCGATCAGCTCGACATCAAAGACGAGGGTTCCGTAGGGTCGGCTCGGATTCGGGGTGTCGCCGTAGGCCAGCTTGCCGGGAATCCAGAAGCGGCGCGTCTCGCCCACCACCATGAGCTGGACGCCTTCGGTCCAGCCGGGGATGACGCCCTTGAGCGGAAACTCGGTGGGCTGGCCGCGCTTCACGGACGAGTCAAACATCTTTCCACTCGTCATCCAGCCGGTGTAGTGAACCTTGACGGTGTCTTGGACTTCCGGGTGCTCGGTGCCGGTGCCTTTTTTGATGACCTTGCTGGCCAGGCCGCTTGGCGTCTTTTCAGCATCCGCGGGGGCTGCACCGACATCGGATGGCGCGGGAAGATCGCCGGGCTCTGGCTTGGAAGATTGGTTCACGTCGGTTCCTTTCGCGGCGGCTGGGTCAGAGTGGGACGCTGCCGAGTTGGCTGCGGCTTTGGGCTTTTCCGACGGGCATCCGGTCAGAAGAAGCGCCGAGGCAATGGGAAGCAAAGCATGCAGTGATCGCATAGCAGAGCACTTTATCCTTCCGAAAAGCCGTCGTAAACTGCCGCCTCTTTGCGGGCAGCCCCGGCTGTCCAAACGACCGACTTATCGACTGACAGCGCAAACGCTCTCGGTACTTGGCTTACGTAAGGATCTGGCAGTGCACGACATCCCGGCAGCCCTTCCCCTGTCCCAGCGGCGCATGCGACCGCTGCCCAAAGACTTCACGCATCGCACCAGTCGCGGCGCCACGCACGGACCGCTCATCGGGGTCGATGCCGATTTAAGCGGACCAGCGGCGACCGCAGCGGCGCAGTATCAGGAAGCGCCCGACGAGCCCGCCGCCTTGGTGAGCCGTCAGAGCCTGCTGCAAGTGCTGTGGGTGCTGGTGCGGACGGAGTTTCGGGCGCGCTATCGGGCGCAGGCGCTCGGGATCGTGTGGTCGCTATTAAACCCGCTGGTGATGATGGGGATCATCAGCGTGATCTTTACGCAGCTGTTTCGGTCGACAGAGCGCTACTTCCCGATCTTTTTGCTGATTGGGCTTCTGACGTGGCAGTGGTTTTCGACCAGCTTGAACAGCGCGACGGCGATCTTTGTGAGCAACGCGGACATCATCAAGCGGACGGTGTTTGCGCGGGCGCTGCTGCCGATCTCAAGCGTGCTGAGCTACGGGATCAACTTCCTGCTGGAGAGCGTGGTGCTTTTGGCATTCATTCCGATCTTTCCGGGGGCGTTTCAGCTGTCGCCGGCGCTGGTGATGGTGCCGCTGCTGCTGCTGCTGACGGTGGCGCTGATCTCGGGGATTACGCTGGCGACGTCGGTGTTAAACGTGGTCTATCGGGACGTGGCGTATCTGGTGAGCACGGGCCTGCTGCTTTTGTACTGGGCGACGCCG
>CALMML010000187.1 GCA_937868485.1 uncultured Myxococcales bacterium
TGGAAGCCGAAGCCGAGTCCGTACTGCCAGCCCGCGCCCGCCCCAGCGGGATGCACGCCAAACGACAGGATCGAGTAGCTGTAGCGAGCCGGTAGGCGGAGGCTCACGTTGAGGGCGGCGCTGTCGCTCATCCACAAGTCCACAAACGCGCCGTGCTTTTTGGAAATCGAAAACAGGCCGATGGCGATGTCGGCATCGTCGGCGACGTTGATGACGCCAAGCTGAACGCCGCGCACGCGACCGCTGGCGACGTTGATGCCGCCGACCTGCACGCCGGACACCTGACCGGCCAGGCTGACGCTGCCGAGCTGAAGGCCGTAGACGCGTGAGGCGTAGGTGACAGCGCCCGCTTGCAGGCCGTAGACACCGCCGCGCGCCAGGTTGAAGGTGCCCATCTGAAGGCCGCGCAGCTCTCCGCCGGAGTAGTTGACGACCGAGGCCTGAAGCCCGGTGAGATCCGCCGAGCTGACGTTGACGAGGCCGAACTGACCGCCGAAGGCATCGCCGCGCACGACGTTGACGCCAAAGCTGGTCTGCGCGCCACGCAGGCGACCGCCGCTGACGGCAAACAGGCTGGCGGCTTGGAGTCCGGCAACTTCTTCGGTGACGTAGGCTCCAAGGACGCCTAGCTCTGCGCCGTAGAGTCGGGCGGCGCGTCCAAAGCCAAGGCTCAGGGAAAAGTAGTTGATGACCGGGCGGCTCTTTTCGATGGCGTTGACGGACCAGGGCGGAATGATGCCAGCGTTGCCGGGCAGGACGCGGTAGGTGGGATCGTCCTCGGCGGGGACGGCGGCTTCGCTCTGCTCGAAGGCGTCCAGGCTGGGACCGCGTGCGACGGCGACTTCCAGGGGGACTTCCCGCAGATCCGACAGCGCAAGCAGCACTCCTTGCGGCGGCAGCGTGACCAGGCCACGACGGACGCGCGCGGGCTCAAACAGCGTCACGCGATAGCTTCCCGGCGACAGCGACAGGGCGAGCTGGGCACCAGCCTGGGGCTTGGACACCTCGGCGGCCAGGGCACCTCGGGCATCGCGCACGATCAGGCGTCCGGCGACTCCTTCAGGAATCGTCAGCCGCGCCGAGCCACTGCGCAGATCGGTCAGGATCAGGTCGCCACGTCCGACGAGCTGAATGTCATAGGTGGCGTGCTGCGGTCCACCGAGCGTCGCTTCGGTCCGCGAGAGGGTTTCATCAAAGGCAAAGCGATAGGCTTCTTGCAGGGTTACGCGCTGATCGCCGTCGCTGTCTGCCGCGCCGCGCAGGCCAGTCACGAGCGCATGGGTAAAGAACGATCCACGCAGCCGCCCGGATTCTTGCGCGGCTTCTCGTTCCGACGTGGAGGTCAAAAAGGCATGGCCGCTGAGGCTGGGCGAGGTCTCAAGGAGGAAGGGATCGACGCTGGCTCCGCCTTTGCGCTGGGCAAACACGCCCGCCGCGCACGAGTCCAAGATGCCGATGTGAACATCGACGGGAATGTCGGTGATGAGCGCGCGCAGCCGACTGTATTCGAGGTGACTGCCAAAGAGGAGCAGACCTCGCTCGTCGGAGTGCCCGGAATAATAAAAGAACAGCTGCTTGCGTCCCGGCGTCGCGGCGGCCTTGGCTTTGATGGCAAGGAGCCGCTTTTCCACCGTCGCGCCATCGGGATCGATGAGCAGCTCGACATCGCCCTCGGACACGCCACCCAGCTCGGTGAGCACGCGGCGCAGCGCATCGGTGTCTTTGCTGGGATAGCGCAGGCGGGCACGCTCGCGGCCTCCGTCGGTGCTGGCGACCAGCAAGGTAAAGCGCCGGGTGAGAGCGGCATCGGCGGAATCGGCGCAGGCAGGACGCGGCGCAGCAAGCAGTCCGGCGAGCAGCCACAGAACAACCAGCGAGGAGCGCAGCAGGTCCATGGGGAACCTCACGGCAGCACTTTTCGCAGCGTCAGCGAAAACACCTCGGTATCCGGCAGGGTCAGCGTCGCATGCTCGGGATCGGCGCCGCTCGCCAGCGCGTGGACCGTCGACACCACCTGGGCGACATCGAGCGCACCGGGCTGCTTGGTCGTCACCAGCAAAAACCGCTCAAAGCGCGGCGCATCGTCGAGCTTGTAGGCCCGTGGCAGCGCGTGCTCTCCACCGCGCAGCAGGGCAGTTGCGCCGCGTAGCGGGTGATGCAGCTCGACCGAGCCGCGCCCGTCGTAGGACACAATCACGCCCTGGGTCTGCCCCGCCGCCAGATACGAGAGCTGAAGGACATCACCGGGATGAACGACGCTGCCATCGCGCAGTCGCTCGGGCGACTTCTGCGCAGCCGCCTGGCCGTCCGGCTTGCGATAGACCCGCAGCTCGGCCCGCTGGCCTTTGAGCTGCACATCGGTATCAATCCCCACAAGCGGAGCGTCTTCGCCCACCGGGTCCGGTCCCGGCGAAACCGGACGCTTGCCGATCCACAGCACCGCCAGGACCAGCGCCGGAGCCAGCACCGCCGGACTCCACAGCCACAGTCGCCGAGGCGCGCGCTCCGCTGCCAGCCTGCGCTCGATCTCTTTGGCCACCCGCTCTGCCGGATACTTGTCGAGAATGGCCTCGTTATCCCGCCGCAGCGCCGCAAGCGACTCGGCCTGGTCATCGGGCAGACGCACACCTTCGGGCAGCTCGGACAACAGAGCCTGTTCCAGCCGCAGATCGTTTGAGCTTGGCTTCGACATTTAGGGCTTGGCCTCCACTTCCAGTGCTCGCAGTCGCTCTTCCAGTCGTCGCAGCCGCTTGCGCACACCCGACACCGACAGGCCGACTTCGCGCGCGACCTCTTCGAGCGTCAGGCCGTCGTGAAGATGCAGCACCGCGATGGTTCCGCTCGACACCGGCTCTCGCGACAGCAGCCGATCGAGCAGCGCTTTGGCTTCGCTGCGATCTTCCGCACTGGCGACGGCGATTCTTTCTAACAGTTCAGCCCCTGGCTCTTCTTTGCGACGCGTCCGGCTGCGCAGCCGGTTTAAGCAGACGTTGGTGGCCACCCGATACAGAAGGCTTGAGCTTCCCGATGAATCGATGGTGTCTTTGCGACGCAGAAGCTCGACGAAGACATCGTGCATGGCATCGACGGCCTCGGCTTCACTGCGGAGCATGCCACGACACCGTCTCAGCACCATCGGACCGTACCTTCTGTAAAGCTCTTCGACATCGATCGCCAACGCGCCACTCCAGGGCACCGATTAAAC
>CALMML010000188.1 GCA_937868485.1 uncultured Myxococcales bacterium
CGAGTGATGCATCCAGCTCAAGCATCGCCTCTGCCAGCAGTTCCTTCCGAAGATCTGCTGTTCCAGGTAGCTTTTCGAGCCGCGTGATGACCCGCTCAACCATGTGTCGCGCGATGCTGGCCGCTCGCATGGCACGCTGTTTTACGATGGCAGCCGCTCGCCGCTCCCGTCAGCGTTTGGCACCATCGACACAAGCCCGTGCAAACGCCGCTTCTGTTGCGCCCAAGCTGCCGCTGGCCTCTAGCATCGGAAGAACCCGCCGCAGCTCTGCCAATTCCTCCTTCCGAAGCAGCAGCCGACCCGGTCGCCCCTGTTTCTGCCACCTTCGCGCGTCCTCGGACAGCCGCAGCAGCACCGGCAGATACGCCGACGCCTCACCGAGCCAGCGCCCGAGCCGCTGCCAGCTTCGCCCCAGTGACTCGTGGCTGATCTCGACCATGGCCTCGGCCCCCTCGCCGTCGAGCACCAGCAGCCGCGACGCCACAAACCGATCCAGCACCGCGCGCACGTCGGCCAGCGACTCACCGTCCCCGACAAGCTCTGCGAGAGTCTGCCGTCTTCGTCCCAGCACTTGCCCGTCGCGAGTCTGTAGCAGCCGCGAAAACGCCCGCCGTGCTCGCACCTGCGCAGCGCTCGGCGACGGCTCGGGCGCATCCGAGGACTTCGGCCACGCAAGATGAAGTCCGCGATACAGCGACTCGGCCTCGTTCGCGAGGGCTCCGCCGACACCGCCTAACTCTTCGAGCGTCTCCGCAATCGGTCGGGTCGGCGCCTCGTCAATGGCCCGCCACAGCTTTTCGAGCGTGAACTGAAGCAGCGGCAGCGCCCCGGCTTGCCCTTCCGCCTCTTTGACCAGCAGCGCCACCGCATCGGGGGGCAGCGGTCGCCCCGTCCGCGCCGCTGGGCCAGCCACTGCCTCGGCCAGATCCTCGGCATCAAGTGCCCCGAGCAGCAGCGCCCGTCCCGTCGTCGTCAGCGCTGTCTGAAGCAGCGGATCGGCCCCCACCTCTCCGAGCAGGTCCGCGCGCAGCGTCACCACCACATCCAGCCGCCCCCGCTGCTCACTCGCCGCCGCGAGCACTGCTGCCACAAACGCCAGTCGCTCCGCCGTCCCTGCATCCGACGAATCCGCCATCGAATACAGCTCCTCGATCTGATCGACGACCAGCAGCAAGCGCTGCTCCGGCTCTGTGAGCACGTCGCTGACCAGATCCCCGAGCGACGCCGAGCTACTGCGGAGCCGATCGACGATGCTGTCAATCTCCCCAAGCGGCCATTCCTTCGTCGGATGCTTCAGCTTGGCCAGCATCCGCGCCAGGGCTCGCAAGGGCCGACCTTGAGGCCGCATCACCGCCGCTACATATGACACCCCGACGGGAGGCTTTCGCTGCAAATCCGCCAACAGCCCCGCTTGAGCCAGCGACGATTTGCCACTCCCAAATGAGCCAATCACTGCCACAAGGCGCGGCGGCACCGCCCCTGCATCCGGTGGTGGCTGTACGGCAGCATCAAACAGCCTTCGCAGCTCGTCGGTCTTCTTTTTGCGTCCGAAAAACAGCGGCGCATCCTTCACCCCAAAGACGAGCAACCCGCGATAAGGATTCGGCAGCATCGTCCCCGCCGCAGTCTGAGGCGGTGGCGGAACCTTCGACCCAAACGCCGCGCGCAGCGCCTCATAGACGGCCCACGACGGTACGCCCGCCAGCAGCAGATCTTCCCGTGCCTCGCGCGTCATCCCCGAAGAAAACTGCCGATGAACCGTCCCGAAGTAGTCCAGCGCAAAAGCGTTCAGGTCATCGCTCGTGCGCAAAAGCTCCGCAAACACGCTCCGCAGAAAACCCGTCGATATCGTCGGCAAGGCCCGCGCCGAAGCCCCGTGATCCCGAGGCTCCGACTCGTAC
>CALMML010000189.1 GCA_937868485.1 uncultured Myxococcales bacterium
TCCCTTTTGCCCTCCAGAGGCTTCCGCGCAAGCTCGCGAGCCTCCCTTTTGCCCTGTTGAGGGCACCTAGCAAGCTCGCGTGCCTGTAGGCTGGGTGGGGTTACGGTACGTAGCGGAGGTCGGGGCGGCCTGGCTGGGCGTCGCGGGGGAAGCCGTAGCCGGACACCATCAGCGAGATACCGGGAATGGTCAGCGACAGCCCCACGGTGCCCAGGATCGGCCCCGAGATAAGCAGGCTCCAGTCTTCATTCATGCAGTACGGGTCTTTGGCGCAGCTCGCCGAGGAAGCCGCCGTCCCCGCAATCTGTCCCGCCAGCGCGACCAAGTGAACCAGCCCAATCGCAAACAGCGTCGTGCCGGTGATGCGCCTGGCTCGCGAGTCGGGGTGGCGGATCTTCACCTGCGTCGACGCGCTCTGGAGCGGCGGCAGCTCGGGCAGGTAGTTTGCGCGCAAGAAGCGCTGCCGGTCCGCGCTGTCTTGGGCGGCGATGGCGAGGCGCTCTGCCGGGACGCCACGCTCGCGCTCACTGCGAAGCTGCGCCAGGTGGTCGCCGCGTAGGACATAGTCTTCACTACAGCCCGAAAGCGTCGCACACAGCAGCGAGGTCATACAGGCCAAGGCAAGCGGAAAGCGGGTCTGCCGGGTCATGGGGCGTTCTCCAAGCAAAGCAGGTCTGCCCAGCATAAAAGCAAGTCGAGTGCCAGCGCCGAGCTTCCACCAGGCCCGTCCCAAGCCGCCCCCGCGCCCGTCCTCGCTCTCCCGGCAGCCACTGCCACCCGGCAAAGCTTGCCAGCAAGGGTTGCCAAAACCGCACCTATGCAGAGGCTCAGCCAATGCGGACCAGGAGGGTTCTTGGGGGCCAATGTATCTTGTCAGCGCACAAAAAACCTGCGATAGCTTGCCCTCTCATGCGCCAGTTTTCTGCTGATACTGCCGACGAAAACGTCATCACCATCGATACCGACAGCGCGCCGCGCATCCTGTTCTACGGCGAAGACTTCCTGTGCGAAGACCTGCCGGTCGGTACCCGCGTTGTCTATCCCCGTCGTCCCATCAGCGGTCTGCCGAACCCCCGCGCCGCCATTCGCTACGCCCTGCACCACCCCGAGGAGATGGAGCCGCTGCACGCGCTGCTGTTTCCGGGGATGAAGGTGACGATTGCGATCGATGACATCTCGCTGCCGCTGCCGCCGATGGCGCGCCCCGACATCCGCGAGACGATTTGCAGCATCGTGCTGGAGATGCTGGCCGACCACGGCGTCGATGACATCCACATGATCATCGCGACGAGCCTGCATCGCCGCATGACCGAGCGTGAAGTCCGCTACATGCTCGGCGACAAGATCGTCGATGCCTACTGGCCGGACAAGCTGTACAACCACGACGCCTGCGACCCGGACGGCATGGTCACGCTTGGCAAGACCCGCCACAACGAGGTGGTCGAGACGAACCGTCGCGCCGTCGAGAGCGATCTGGTCATCTACGTCAACATCAACCTGGTCCCGATGGACGGCGGACACAAGTCGGTCGGCGTCGGTCTGTGCGGCTACGAGAGCCTGAAGGCGCACCACACGCCCAAGACGATCGTGGACTCGAACTCGTACATGGACCCGAAGAACTCGGCGCTGCATTCCTCGGTCAATCGGATCGGTGCGGTGTGCGAGCAGCACATGAAGGTGTTCCACATCGAGACGGTGCTGAACAACCGGATGTTTTCGGGGCCGCTCGACTTCCTGATGAAGAACGAAGACGAGTTCACTGAGGCCGATACGCTGAAGTTTCAGGCCATCAAGTGGTCGCTCAAGAAGACGCCGAGGGCGCTGCGCCGCGAGATCTTCATGCGGGTGCCCGCGCCGTACGAGCTGATTGCAGTTCATGCCGGCAAGACCGATCCGGTTCACAACAAGATCCTCGCCAAGTCGTGGGAGCAGTACAGCGTCCCGCTCGAAGGCCAGGCCGACATCCTGATCACCGGCATCCCGTACATCTCGCCGTACAACGTGAACTCGAAGGCGCTAAACCCGCTGCTCGTGCAGGTGATGGCGCTCGGCTACTTCTTCAACATGTACCGGAACAAGTGCCCGCTGAAGAAGGGCGGCACGCTGATCTTTACGCACCCCTGCACCGACGCGTTCGACCCGGTCCATCACCCGAGCTACATCGAGTTCTTCAACCGCCTGCTGCCCGAGTCGCGCGACGCCTACTACCTGGAAAAGCGCTACCAGGACGAGTTCGCCTACAACCCGACCTACATCGAGATGTATCGTCGCGGCAACGCCTACCACGGCGCGCACCCGTTCTACATGTACTACTGGGGCCAGGCTGGACGCGAGTGGTGCGGCGATGTCATCGCGGTCGGAGCCGACAACCGCACTGTGCCGGACCTGTTTGGCTGGAAGCGGGCCGATACCCTGGCGGAGGCGATCTCGATGGGTCGTTCGCGCCACGGTCGGTCGTCGCAGATCACGATGCTGCACCACCCGCCGATCTTCATCAGCGACGTCCGCTAGCTCTCGCCTCGCTTCTTCTTCCTTACACGCTAACCAACCGTCGTCGGAGCGCAGGTGGACACGCCCGCGCCGACGATTCGTGTCGCCAGGTTGTCCTGCACCTTGACCCACTTCATGTTGTCGGGCTGCGTGGGGTCGTAGCGATAGACGCGGCTCACGCTGTTTTCGGTGACAAACACATAGAAGCGCCCGCCCCACTGCGCAAAGGCCCACGCACCAGGTGCAGAAGCCAGCGCCGGGAGCGGATAGGTCACGTCGGCCTGCGCGCTCGTCTTGTTGACGCGGATGATGCGGTGCGAGGCATCCGCCGCCGGGAAGTAGGCATACAGCTCAGCGGCGCCAGTGCCGGTCATCTCGGGAGAGGTGGTGCTGGTGGCAAAGGTGCCGATCTTGGACGGCAGAAGCGGGGCGGCGTCGAGCGGATTGAGCTTCCACAGCTGCGACGGGTTGCCAAACGAAGCCAAAAAGAGCGTCTCGACCTTGCTGCCGGGGCTGTCGGACACAAAGCCCATGCCAACCTTGGCGGTGGGAAGGACGCCGGTCTGGTAGCCGCTGTCCTGGCACGAAGCGGGGTTGTTGG
>CALMML010000190.1 GCA_937868485.1 uncultured Myxococcales bacterium
TACCAGATTGCGGCGCAGCCTTCGGAGCGGATTGCACCCCCGCGCGTGCAGCAGGCCAAGCTGGCGTTTGAGTGTACGTTACAGCAGCTAATTCCCGTCGGAGAATGTCCACTTTCCGCAACGCTGGTGCTGGGCCGCGTTGTCCTTGTACACATCGATGACAGCGTGATCGATCCACAAGGAGATCCGATGGCAGATCGACTGGATCTGATCGGAAGAATGGGTGGTGATGGCTACTGTCGGACGCGCGAACAGTTCACGCTACACCGACCCAAATAGCAGGATCTTCCGTCGCTGCATCACCAAACGGAACGATTCCTACAGCAGGCGAAGCCAGCGCTGAAGCGCGCTTGCGAGCCGCAAAAAGTAGCGCAAGGTCTCGCCATCCAGCACCTGTTTTGATCCCAGCAAGGAGTCATAACGAAGCGAGACATCGGACAGATTCACCGACGGTGGACTCTCTTTCACATCGACCTGCGCTTGGCAGCGAATGATGATCTGGCGGGCCGCAGACGCAGCGGTTTCAGCAGCAGCGAGCACCACCACGTTGACATCTGTGGAGCGCGTACGATCGACGCGAAAGATCACCGCACGTTCCTGCGCGCTGTCCAAAAAAGACGACCACGCATCCTCATCACGCAGTCCAAGCTGGCTGCGCAGGGATCGATTCCCACTGTGCCGCAGCGCACGCAGAAACGCTTCCCGCAGCGGCCCCTGACACAGAAAATCCGGCGGCAGCAGCGACAGCCGAGCGAGCAGCGCCCCACGCTCCCGCGAGACGGACACCCGGAGTCCCAGCGCGATCGCATCCTCCTGTGGATCGGACACAAAGAAGCCCTGCTGATTCACCCGCAGCGCAAGCTCTGCTTGATAGACAGACGGCGCATAGGAAAGCGCGAGCGGACGGAGCGGACTGGCTACATCACTGCGCTGTTCCGTCGCGCAGCTCTCCATCAAGCGGAATCCTTCGATCAGCCAAAACAGCGCGACATCCACATCGGACAGCGCGCTGGGATCGTGCGGAATCTGAACCGGAAGCGTCTGCGCAGCGCGGTCCTGTGCGGTCAGATCGCGGCGAATCGTCTCTGTCAGCGCCAAAAACAGGGAAGTAGGAAGCGCGGTGAGTTCCGTCGCTGGATGGCCTTCCTGATGATAAAATAGCTGCGCTTGTGGACCGCGCTCGGGATGGCGAATTCCCAAGTAGTGGGACGGCCCGGTTCCAAAGCGAAACAAGATGCAGTCTCGCGAATCTGTGAACGAGAGCGTGTGCTGTGCGAAGTCCGCTGCGCTGGGCTTCACAACCAGAAATGAGGGAACAGTCAGGTGATGAATCGGCTGATCAGAAGCTGGCAGCGCTGCGTCATCGGTCGGAATCGCTGGCGGAACAGCCTGCACCGTTACATCGAGCTGCGCGGACAGGGGCCGGACTTCGGGAAGGTCTCTGCGCGCAAAAAAGAACAGGACTTGCGCAGAGGATCGCGCGATGAAAAAGCGCAGTGTCAGCGAGGCACGTCGCACCATCCACACTCCGTCTGGTACCGTCGCAGACAGCAGTCGCGCAGCGCTCCGCTCGATCAGTCCTTGCTGCGCATGCAGCGTCGCTCGCACAAGCGCAGTGGTCGTGGTCGGAAGCGCTTCCAGCGGCGCCAGCACAGCCGTCATCGCCCGCTACTCTTCACTGCGGGAAGTGATGTCCTGCTGCTGTCCCAGCTCTTCCACAAAGCGCTGCAGTCGTCGCAAGCGCTTCTGCTCGTCCTTCTGTTTGGGCAGCTTATACAGAAGATGAAGCGACAGTGGCTGCACCTGAAGCTGCCACAGAAGCAGTCGCGGTCGCTTGTCCGTCGTCGCCAGCAGCAGAAAGCGAACATTGGGACCGGACGCAAACAGCAGCACCCGATTCCAGGAAGGGATCAGGAAGTTGCGAACGTCTCGCAAGTTTGACCGCGTTGGAGACGCATCGTCTTGCGCGGGCTGCGCTTCTTCCTCGCAGTGCTGCAAGATCAAGGTCAGGACTTCATCACGCTCACGCGCGGCGAGCAGCGTCTGACTCAGCATCGATCGCCCTGCCCCGTCGAGAATCGGGATCATATGGCTGATCTGCGAATCACTCGCAAGATCAATATGAGTCGTTTGAAATGCCTCTTTTCGTGAACGCCCAGCCGGTTCAGGGTCTACGCGGTCGTCTGTCTCTTCGTCTTCCGTCTCTTCGTCTTCCGTCTCTTCACCAGCGCGCGGGGCCAGCGCAGCGTCTGCCTCATCGGACAGAGACAGCGGCTGCCTCTCTGCAGAGGCTGACAGTGAAAAGATCTGCGGTCGATTGCCTGGCTGTGGCGTATCTTCTGCGTCTTCGGAAGTAGACGTGTCCGCATCACTTGCTTGCGCAGCATCCACATCACTTGCGGGCGCTGCGGAGTCGGCTCGTGCGCGAAGCTGATTGAGGTAATCGGGCGGAACCGGAACCGCCACCACTTCAAGCGAGATGGTCTGCTGATGCAGCTCTTTTACATCGGTGCGATCCGAATAAAAGACCAGGTTGAGCTTCTTGTCGCGGTTTGTCTCGATCGAACACTTCAGCTCTGCGGTCACACGCGGAATGCGAAACATCGACGCATTGGGAGCGATCACTTCCGTCGCTGGTGTTCCACTTTCCAGCTCCGCCTTCTGCTGACGGAGCGTGCTGGCAACGTAGGCTTCCGATGCACGATCAAGCCGCTTCTGTGCACCGATCACACCACTGCCAATGGCATCGAAAAAGTCGGCGATCTCTCCGCGATTGGACTTGTCGACTTGGCTGCGCAGCTTGTCCCACAGCGCAGCGACCTCTTCGTATTTTTTGCGAAACGGACTGCCGGACGGATTCGCCGCGCAGTCATACAGTCGATCGATTTCCGTTCGGAGCTGAAGGATCAGGGTCTGTTGTGCGGTGTCTGTTGGCATGAGGAAGGCCGAAGGCGAAGAGGGAAAAACAAGCAAGCACTAGGACGTGCGTTCACGGCGACTGGCCGCGCGCAAAGGGTCAGCAGCAGGAACCGGAACAGCGATGACATCGACGGAAACAGAGGACTCTTCCTGCGCACTGTGGTGATGCAGGAGCGCAAATCCCAGGTTCAAGGGAGACACCAGGATCGATCCGCTGATTCCGTGCTGCTTGGTCATCCGAACCGAACAGGAAACGGAGTGAGAGATCACGCGCTGCGACGAGGGAGCAAGCGACAAAAGGAGTCCTCTCAGCGACTCGGGAGTCTGCGCGAGCACCGACACAAAGGACTGCTGCTGCGCATGCGCATGCTGATCGATTCGCTTCTGGATGAGGATGCTGTCTTCCGCCAGCGCAGCCACCAGCGCATCGAGCCGATGCCAGTGCGTATCATTCACCGAAGTATTAGACCACGCGACGGAGAGTCCTGTCAATCGTCGCCACCGTGACGCACGGAGCGTCGCGCTTCGCGGATTGTGTTTGACAAACCCTGGGTGAACCAAGTACCAAGCGTTTCTGAAAACGATTTTCAATTGCATAAGCACATGTCAGCCACGAGAACGTTCCACAGATCGATCCATCGACGCAGCGCGTCGTGGCTTGCGGCTGCACTTCTGATCGGTACGTGGACGGGCTGTCTGGACCCGCTGCGGCGCGAACAGATCGATGCGCTCGGTCCCGAAGAAGCGAGCACGCCGGTGGGTGCGCTGCATCGCGCGGGACAGCCTTGTCTGCTGTGTCATTCCGAAGGGGGAACCAGCACGCCGTTTACGGTGGCCGGAACGATCTACGAAACGCCCAGTGCGCGCAGTCCCGCTGCTGGTGTCGCGGTGGAGCTTCGTGATTCCGCACGACGTAGCTACGTTGCGTACAGCAACTGCGCCGGAAACTTTTTTGTGTCTCCCGCAGAGTTTCAGCCGGTGATGCCACTGTGGGTTTCGATTCGCACGCGCGAGCTGGCAGTCGTCATGGAATCACCGATGAACAAAGACGGAGACTGCGCAACCTGTCACGCGCCCAGCATCAGCAGTCAGTCCGCAGGTCCGGTCTTTTTGTCGGCAATCTCCGACGCTGGCAGCAGCATGATGAACAGTCAGTGCCAAGGACAGAAGCGATGATGTGTCTGCGCGTGATGCTGTCCGGTTGGGTGCTTGGGATGCTCTGTTCCTGCTATCCGCAGAACCAAGCACAGGATGAGCTACACACCCCCGATCCACGAAGCTTTCCGCTGGTTGCGGATGCACTTTCGCCAAGCTGCGGAACGCTCGATTGTCATGGACAGTGGGGACGGAACCTGCGTCTGTTTGGGGGACGGGGTCTGCGCCTTGCGCCAGGTGACAATCCTGCGGACGGAGCCACAACCCAGCGCGAGTACGACGCAAGCTTTCGATCGCTCGTTGGACTGGAACCAGAGCGGCTCACCGATGTGCTGCTGTATGGACTGGATCCGGCGGAGCTTGTGCTTGTGCGCAAAGCGCGCGGCAAGGATGCGCACAAAGGAGGCGTACAGATGCTCGTCGGAGATCCGCTCGATCGCTGCCTCACTTCGTGGCTTTCGGGAAGCGTTCACAGCGCATCCTGTCAGCGTGTATCCAGCATGCCAAGACCGCAGTCTGTCCTGATGTCTCCGCCGGTTCGGGAGTGAAGATCATGACCACGGTGCGCACCTTCCATTCCGCAGGGCGATTCCTTTTCGCGGTCGCTTGCTCGCTGCTGATGCAGCTGGGATGTAGTCCAGACAGCGACGGACCTCGCGAGTTTTGGCGACCCTGGTACGAGCTTCCCGATGCACTTGTATCGGAAGAACCAACGATCGACTTGGGAGTCCGTGATCTGTCCAGCGTTCAAGATGCATCCGTCAGCGATCTGACAGCGCCGCAAGGATGTACGCTCAGCGTGTCTGTTACGACCAGCAGTGCAGGTGGAAAATACGCACCGCGCAACATCGGAGCCATCTGGATTTCCGACGGAAGTGGACGCTTTGTGAAGTCTCTGTATGTCTGGGCCGGACAGCGCGCCAAGTATCTACGAAAGTGGAATGAAGTCACCAGCGCAGCCAGTCTGCCCGCAAGTCGGGTGGATGCCATCAGCAGCGCAACGCTGGGCTCACACGGAGTCCGCAGCGCGACCTGGAAGTGTACAGACACCACAGGAAAGCTGGTCGTGGACGGATCCTATCAAGTGTGTTTTGAGCTGACCGACTTCGACGGACAGGGACCATCAGACTGTGTCGCGTTTACAAAGGGGAGCGCTCCGTTTTCGGTGACACCTGCGGACGCTGCAAGCTTTGGCAAACGGCGCCTGGACTTTACGCCATGAAGACACGCTACGCACTGCTGCTGCTCGGGACGATCTGCGCTGCGGGCTGTGTCCGGGTGCCTCCGTATCGACGCGAGCTGCTGGCACATCCGACCATGCTGCTTACCAACCAGAGCGGTCCAGCAGAATCGCACGTCTACGCCATTCAGGAAGGCGCCAGCGGCGGCGGTCAGGGAGCGGAAGGCGGATGCGGCTGCAACTAATCCGTGCGCAAGCGATGAGGAGACACCGCGCGCGATGCAGACAAGCGATCTGGATCGCACAGCGTGCGTGGCTGCTGCTGATTCTGATCTGCGGATTGCGTGCGCAGGTGCTCTCTGTTCATGCGCGCAAGCTGACCGCCCAAGCCTCTACGGAGCTGGCGGGCTACACCGATTCGACCCATGTGAATGTGGCATCACCGACGGTCGCGGCATCGGTCACAGACGCTGAATCTGGCGTAAGCGTCAGCGGCAGATATCTGGTCGATGTGGTGTCCGCTGCATCGGTAGACATCGTGGCCACTGCGTCTCCGCGCTGGAATGAAGTGCGTCATGTGGGCTCGCTCGAAGCGTCGGTTCAGCGAGGTCCGCTGCATGTCAGTGGCTCTGCTGGCATCTCGCGGGAGCCTGACTATCTGTCGGTAAGTGCTGGTGCCTCCGCGTCGCTGGATCTGCTGGAAAAGAACCTGACTCCCTTTGTGGGATTCCGCTACGGACACGATGATGTCGGTGTCAAAGGACGTCCGCGCGCGGACTGGGAGCTGCTGCAAAAAGGCGGTCTTCAGCTCGGTGCGACGTTTGTCATCAACCACTTCATGATCGCAAGCGTGCAGCTTGATGCGGACTTTGAGCGCGGCTATCTGGCGAAGCCCTATCGCTACATTCCGCTGTTTGCGCCCGGAACCGGAGCCGATATTCCCGTCGGTGCTGCGATCGATGAAGTGAATGCCAAGCGAATCCCAGAGCGGCCCATTGAGCGTCTTCCTTCGGCACGGAATCGCTACGCAGTCACGGGAAGAATCGCAGCACGTCGCGGCCCTGCAACCCTTCGCATCGATGAACGGATCTACACAGACAGCTGGGGCGTGTCAGCCACGACGACCGATGCGCGCGTAATGATCGATCTGGGATCACGCGTGATGATCTGGCCGCACCTTCGCTTTCATGCGCAGTCGGGAGCGAGCTTCTGGCAGCGCGCCTACGAGCTTCTCCCGACCGAAGAAGGAGCATGGACCGTTCCTCGTTATCGCACAGGCGATCGAGAGCTGTCCAAGCTGAACACCTACACAGGCGGCTTGGGCGGCAAGTTTCGACTGACTGATCAGGCTGATTCAATTTGGCACATAACTTGCCAACTGGAAGCTGGTTACACAAGCTTCTTCGATGCGCTGTATATCACATCCAGATGGTCTGTATTGTCCGTAATCGGTATCAGCGCAGAGTGGAATTAGCCAGACGGAAAGCAACATAGCCAGCCGTCTGTTTGGATATTACGGAACGATGATGCGGCCCTTGGCTCCGCTCTGTCCCGTCGCTGAGTGGCAGCTGTTGCAGCTTGGCTCGCACTGCGCAACGGGCATCGCGCGGGTCTTGCCAGCGACGGTGACTTCGGCCTGAAATGGCAGCGCAATGCGTGCGCTCTTGGTCTTCAGAAAGAAGTTGCCCGCGCGGTTGCTCAGCAGCTCGATGCGGCGACCCGTGGCGTCGGTGATGCGAATGCTTGCCCCGGACACGCCGAGGCAGTCGTCGCGCTCGGTCAGGCTGCTGTAGACGGTGCCAGAGATGGTGAAGCTGGGTGCGTCGTGTGAGCCGCCCGGTCGATGACAGCTGTTGCAGTCGGAGCCAGGCATCATCCAGTCGGACTCGTGCTCGCCGCCAGCCCAGCGATAGCCCGAGCGACAGCTGGGATCAGGCACGATGCGCTTGTTGTCATCGTCGTCATCATCATCGTCGTCGTCGTCATCATCGTCGTCAGCGGTCTTGCCCGTTCCCGATGAGCCGAGCAGCGACCCACCGCCAATCGACGACGGCGTGCAGACCAGCTTGGCCGCGTCGATGCCACTGGCCATATCGACGACGCTCGCCGCATCCATCCGTCGACCCGCGTCGGGAGGCTCTTGCCAATACCCGAATCGCTCGTCGCCGGACTCTTCGTGGCAAGCAACCAGCGAACACACGCACAACATCAGCATGCGCGCAAGCGAAGAACGACGATACACGCTCGATTCGATGTGACTTTTGATCATGAATAGATACTAGCGATGCCTCGCATTTCGGTTCAACCTTTTTATGACGCAGCGCAGATATCTTTTGCAAAGAAAGCAATGGGAAGACTGCACATAAAAGCAGCATTTGACATGCACATTTCTTTCGCAGATGCATCGACACAAACGACCTTGCAAGTTGCAAGGCCCGGCGAGGGTTGTCCGTGCAAACTGCAAGCGCGGCACAACAGGCTGTGACGGGAAGTCCGCTGGCGTATCCCTTGCAAACAGCGGATGCGGCCCGAGGAGGCCGGGAGTTCCCTGATGAAGTCATCCGTTGTGAAGTGGATCCTCTGTGGTGTGCTGCTGTATCCGCTGCGCGTCCAAGCCCAGAGCGCTCCGTCCCCGATTCCTACTCCGATTCCTACTTCGATTCCTACTTCGCAGACAGCGCCACCTG
>CALMML010000191.1 GCA_937868485.1 uncultured Myxococcales bacterium
GGGAACAGTCCCATCGCCAGCACCAGCAGCGTCGACACCAGCACGCCCACCTTCATCGCGGTCGATTGAATCGGCAGCGTCGCTGGATTGGGAGCCGGCTCGCGGAAGTACATCGCCGTGATGACGCGCAGGTAGTAGTACACCGACACCAGGCTGTTCGCGATCGCGACCAGGATCAGCCACAGCAGCTTGCTTTCACCGAGCGCGGACTGGAACAGGTAGAACTTGCCAAAGAAGCCCGCCGTCGGAGGAAAGCCACCGAGCGAAAGCAGCGCAATCGTCATCAGCAGCGCCGCCATCGGCTCTCGCTTGGCCAGGCCCGCCCAGTCCGACAGACGGACGCGCTCTTCACCGCGCTCGTCACAGCCAACCCACGCCACGACGCCCATCGACGCCACCACGGTCAGCGCATACGAAGCCAGATAGAACAGAAGCGGTCCACGCGCCGCGTCTCCCACCGTGCCGAGCGCCACCACACCGACCATCAGGTAGCCCGCGTGCGAGATCGACGAGTACGCCAGCATCCGCTTGATGTTGTCTTGCTTGAGCGCCGCCAAGTTACCGAGCGACATCGACAGCACAGCCAGCCACGACAGCACAAACGTCCAGCCAGTAAACGGATCGCGCGCCAGCATCGGCAGCGTTCCTTGCAGCAGACGAATCAGTCCCGCAAAGCCCGCCGCCTTGATGCACGACATCATAAAGCCCGTGACTGGGGTCGGTGCTCCTTCGTAGGTGTCCGGTGCCCACATGTGGAACGGAACCACGCCCAGCTTGAACGCAAAGCCGACGAGCAGCAGCATCCAGCCGATGTAGAACAGCGGCGCCGCACCGCGCGACATCGCAATCCGCTTGATGTCGATGAGCGAGGTCGTCTCCGTCACACCGTAGATGAGCGCGATGCCATAGACGAGCAGTCCCGACACAAACGCGCCCACCAGGAAGTACTTCATCGCGGCTTCCGACGATCGCGCCGAGCGTCGCCACGAGCCAGTCAGCACGTACGCGCCGAGCGACATCGTCTCGATGCCAAGGAACACGCTCACCAGATCGGCGGCCTGCACCAAGATGATCATTCCGCACAGCGCGAAGACCACCAGCGCGTAGAACTCACCGAACTCCATCTTGTGCGCGCGCATATACGCCGGAGCCGAGACAATCCCGAGCGCCGCCGCAGCCACACAGCTTCCGATCACAAACAGACCGAAGCGATCGACCACCAGCATGCCGCGATAGATGGTCAGGCTGGTTTCGGGAAGCGTTCCGACTTGCCACACGATGATTGCGAGCGCGCCCAGCAGAAACAGCAGCGTCACCGGCATCAGGTAGTTGCGCGAGCCCGGCGGTGGGACAGCAACCGCTTCGCTCGTCTCCGCTGGCAGCTTCAGGTGATGCTCACGACCGACCAGCACCACCCGCGAAAACGCATCCAGGAGCAGCAGAACAATGCCCGCCACCGTCAAAAACAGCAGCGGCAGGCTGGCAACGAGATCACTTGTATCGAAGGTCATGGATTTCCTCCGGGGGCCGTCGGCTCCTCGACCTTGGCCTTGGCGCTGTCGCCGAGCATCCGCGCTTCCCCTTCCGCCGCGCCCGCGCTGTACTTTTCGCGGAACTGAACGAGGGTCTGCGTCACCGCCGGATCAATGTGCTGAAGGAACGTGTTCGGACAGATACCGAGCCAGAACGCCATCGCGAGCATCGGCAGCATCACCACCGTCTCTCGCGGGGTCATATCGGTCAGCTTGCGGTTCTGCGGGTTGGTAATCGGTCCGAGCATCACGCGCTGGAACAGCCACAGCATGTAGACCGCTCCGAGCACCACGCCCGTCGCCGCAAATGCGGACAGCAGCCGAGCATTTTCGAAGATGGCCGGAATGCCGTCGAAGGCGCGCTCTTTGGCGCTGAAGGTTCCCAGGATGATCAGGAACTCACCGACGAAGCCCGACAGGCCCGGAAGACCAATCGAAGCCATCGTGAAGATGAGCAGCGTCGCCGCAAACACCGGCATCCGCTTCCACAGACCGCCAAACTCCGCCATCTTGCGGGTGTGACGACGCTCGTAGATGACACCGACGCAAAGGAACAGTCCGCCCGTCGAGATACCGTGCGCCAAGCACTGATAGATCGCGCCGTTCACCGACCGACTGTTCAGCATTGCCAGGCCCAGCACCACAAAGCCCATGTGCGCCACCGAGGAGTACGCGATGAGCTTCTTCACATCGTCCTGCGCGTACGCCACACACGATCCGTAGACCACGCCAATCACCGCCAAAATGGCCAGCCAGGGAGCCACCGTCTCGACCGCGTGCGGGAACATCGGAATCGCAAAGCGAATCAGACCGTACGGACCGAACTTGAGCAGCACGCTCGCCAGGATCACCGAGCCCGCCGTCGGCGCTTCAACGTGCGCAAGCGGCAGCCAGGTATGCAGCGGGAACAGCGGAACCTTGATGCAGAACGCCAGCGCGAACGCGAGGAACAGATAAATCTGCTCCGGCTTCGTCAGGACCAGCTTCTGCGCCGTCTCTAGCGCGAACGACCACTGACCCGTCACCTGATGCGCTTTCACCACCACGTACAGGATGGCAATCAGCATCAGCAGCGAGCCGACCATGGTGTAGATGACGAACTTGATCGCGGCCTTGAGTCGCTGATCTCCGCCCCAGATGCCGATGATGAAGTACATCGGAATCAGCATCACTTCCCAGAACACGTAGAACACGAACAGGTCGAGCGACAAAAACGCGCCGAGCATGCCGGTTTCAAGGATCAGCGCGGCGACCACGAACTCGCGAACCTTGTCCGAGATCGCTGACCACGTCGACAGAAACACTATCGGCATCAGGAACGTCGTCAGCAGCACCAGCCAGATCGAGATGCCGTCGATTCCCAGGTGGAAGCGGATGCCGAGCGACTCGACCCACGCAAAGTCCACCACATGGTTCATCTTGGTCGGCTCAAGGCCGGGCAGCAAAAACAGCGAGGTTAAAAACGTCACCAGCGCCGTCCCGAGTCCGACGCCGCGATGTATCTGTTCTTCCTCCCGAGGCAGCGCGAGACAGAGCAGCGCGCCAACCAGGGGCAGGAACGTCACGATGGGTAGGATCATGCCCATGATGTTCTCCTACTCAACCTTGGCGGAAAGCGGAGTGCTTGCGCCGAAGAACCAGTCGTCAGAACGCTTGACCATATTCCACACAGGGTCACGAGCCTCGACGACGATCTTGTACTGACCGGCGCTTCCGTACTCATGTTTAAGCTCGCTGTTGAAGCGAACGTTGGTGTCGTCAAACTTGCCGTCGCCGTCCCAGTCGATGGCGTAGATGAGCTGCCCCGGACGCATCCGCGCATCCCCAAGCTTCAGCGTCACCGTCCGTCGCTCGACTTTGACTTCGCCCTGGATGCCTTGGTAGGCCAGCCAGTAGGTCGAGCCAAACAGGATGCCCGCCGTGCCGACCATCACCGCGATGATGTAGCGCTGCACGTCGCCGTTTTGGAACCGCTGCGCCACCGCACCGAAGACATCAACGAAGAACGGACCAACCTTGGTCAGACCGCCATCGATGAAGATGTTGTCGACGACCTTCCACAGCACCACCGACACGCGACGCAGCGGACGAACCAGCAAGAAGTCATACAGCTCGTCGATGTAGTACTTGTTCCACAGCAGCTTGTGGACAAACCCGAGCTTGTCTTTCAGGTTTTCTGCCGTCTGCGAGATGCCACCGCGATACAGCGCCGCCGCCAGACCGATACCGACCAGCGAGATCGTCAGCGCGCCGCCCATCAGCGCCCACTCCAGCCAGTGCTCGTGCGGCTCAGGAGACGCCGGAACCATCGCCGGGCTCAGCCAGCCAGTAAAGAACGTCAGCACATGCTCCAGTGACTCGGGCAGACCGTGCGTCATCACCGCTGGAACACCAATCAGACCCGCCAGCACCGAACCGACCGCCAGCAGCACGAGCGGCAGCGTCATCGACAGCGGCGACTCGTGAAGGTGATGCTCTTGCTCCTCGGTGCCCCGGAACTTGCCGGTGAACACCACGAAGTACAGCCGCCACATATAGAACGCCGTGCACAGCGCCGCCGTCGCCAGCATTCCCCACAGAAGCTTCGGATACAGCGCCACCAAGTGAGCCTGCGCGCCGGTCATCTGCGTCGACATACGGAACTCAGCCGCAAACGCGCCAGCCAGGATCGCATCCTTCGAGAAGAAGCCCGCAAACGGCACGATGCCCGCAATCGCCAAGCAGTAGATGAAGAACGTCCAGCGTGTGACCGGCATGTGCTTGCCGAGTCCGCCCATCTTGACGATGTCACCCTCGCCGCCCATCGCGTGCATCACCGAGCCAGCGCCCAGGAACAGTCCAGCTTTGAAGAACGCGTGGGTCATCAGGTGGAACACGCCTGCGGTGTAAGCGCCCGTACCGACGCCAACGAACATGAAGCCGAGCTGACTCACCGTCGAGTACGCCAGGACTTTCTTGAAGTCGCGCTGCACGATGCCAATCGTCGCTGCAAACAGAGCCGTCAGTGCGCCAACGCCCGCCACCGTCATCTTGGCGGCTTCCGGGAACGTGTCGAAGATCGTGTGGCAGCGCGCAACGACATAGACACCAGCCGTCACCATCGTCGCAGCGTGGATCAGGGCCGAAACCGGCGTGGGTCCAGCCATCGCGTCCGGGAGCCACACATACAGCGGAATCTGCGCCGACTTACCGCAGCAGCCGACAAACAGCAGGATCGCGATCCAGTAGCCAGCGGGCCAGCCCATCCACCACGGCGTCATCAGACGACCGGCGATGCTGCCAAAGTCCGCGTACTTGACCGTGCCCACCACCGTAAACAGCAAGCAGATGCCGAGCAGGAAGCCAAAGTCACCGATGCGGTTGACGATGAAGGCCTTGCGTCCCGCCGTCGCGTTCTTGTCTTCGTGATACCAGAACCCGATGAGCAGGTAGCTGGCCAGACCGACGCCTTCCCAGCCCACGAACGTCACCGGCAGCGAGTCTCCGAGCACCAGGATCAGCATCGCGCCGGTAAACAGGTTCAGGTAGCCGAAGAAGCGCGCGAAGTCGGGCTCATGCTCCATGTAGCCCGTCGCATAGATGTGAATCAGCAGCGCGATCCAGGTGATGACCATCACCATCACGGACGACAGCCGGTCGAGCATCAGCCCGGCCTGTAGCTTGAAGTCACCCGCGACGATCCAGTCTCCCGAAACAAGCTGATCAACAAGCGCGCCACGCGCCGGAAGCTCCGACGCCACCAGCAGCACCGCCTTCGTTGCCACGAGCGCCGCTCCAGCCACCGCTGAGCACGCCACCAAGCTAACGAACGTGTTGCCGAAGCGCCGCCCAAAGAGCAGGTTCAGCGCCGCCCCAAGGAGCGGCAGCAGGATGATGAGATAGAGAGGAAAGTTCTCGGTCATAGTCTGTTTTCCTGGGGACTAGTACCGGAGCAGGTTTAGCTCGTCGATGTTGGTGTTATGGCGGTTACGGAACACGCCGACCACAATCGCAAGCCCGATCGCTGCTTCCGCCGCCGCGACCGCTATGACGAGCAGCGCCAGCGCCTGACCGCGCATGTCTTGATGCGACCGCGCAAACGCCAGCAGCGTCAGGTTGCCGCCGTTTAGGATCAGCTCAATCGACATCAGCGTGGTCAGCGCATTGCGCCGCATAAACACACCGAAGGTTCCAATGCCAAACAGCACCACCGCCAAGATCAGGTAGTGATGCAGGCCGACGGATAGAAGGTTCTGCACAAGCAACTGCATGGCTTAGTGGCCTCCGTGAGCGCCGTGAGCATCGCCATCGGCATGATCATCGCCACCTTCACCGGCTCGGCCCGCAG
Organism: uncultured Myxococcales bacterium; assembly: GCA_937868485.1. Taxonomy (GTDB): domain Bacteria; phylum Myxococcota_A; class Polyangia; order Palsa-1104; family JAEUJZ01; genus JAEUKA01. The sequence goes on from CALMML010000191.1 coordinate 5,860, forward strand.
CGTTGGGCACTTCGTAGCCAGTCGTCGGACGCGAAACCACGGTCCGGGCAACCACCACTGCGCCAATCACCGCGATGATGAGCAGGATCGAGATGGCCTCGAAGGGGAACAGGAACTCGGTGAAGAAGTACTCGCCGATCTTGGCAACCGTTCCAAACTCCGGCGCGGGCTTGCTCATCCGCGACACCGGACCGACCGGCGAAGCAATCACTTCACCCAGACGAACGGCCAGATAGACCAGCGCGCCCGCTCCAATTGCCTTGTCGAGCAGACCTCGGTCTGAGACGCGCTCCACTTCATCACGGTTTAACACCATGATGACGAACACGAACAGAACCATGATGGCTCCGGCGTAGACCAGCACCTGAATCGCCGCCAGAAAGTGCGCCGACAGCGTCGCGTACAGACCCGCCAGACCAAAGAAGGTGGCGACCAGCGACATCACGGCGGAAATCAGGCTGCGCTGCGCAATGGTCGAGATGGCTCCCACCACCACCAGCGCCGACAGGATCCAAAATGCCCAAGCCGGTGTCCAGCCAGCGGGCGTCAGCGAAGAAGCTGGAACCGGCTGAACTTGGGCCACCTGCATGAGCAGCGAAGCGAGGTCAGAAGTTGCGACTGCAATCATGGATGCGCTCCGTGATAGCCAGCGGGAGGAAGCCCTCGGCTCTGCGCCAAGCGGGCCTCAAAGTCTGGACGGAACTTGGTGATAAAGCCCATCATCGGCCACGCGGCGGCTTCACCGAGCGGACAGATGGTGTTGCCAGCGATGCCGTACGCAATCGAGCTGAGCAGATCCACGTCGCCCGGCTGACCGTAGCCATCCGCCAGTCGCGTACAGATCTTCGACATCCAGCCGGTGCCTTCGCGACAGGGCGTACACTGACCGCACGACTCGTGGGCATAGAAGCGCATGATGCGCGCGCACACCGCGACAATGTCGGTGTCTTCGTCCATCACCACGATGCCGCCCGAGCCAGCCATCGCACGCAGCGGCTTTCCCGGCGCCAGCTCGAAGTTGTGCCCCGGCTTGTACTGCACGGGCTTGATGCGCGGATCGTTCATCAGCGCGTCAAACTCAATCGGAACGTCCAGCTCGCTCGGATCAAGCGGAGGCATCGACGATCCACCCGGAATCACCGCCTTCACTCGCTTGCCGGAGTGAGTACCGCCGCAGACCTCGTCGATGACTTGACGGAAGGTGATGCCAATCGGTAGCTCGAAGACGCCCGGCTTCTTGAGGTGACCGCTCATGCACAGGATGCGCGTGCCACCCGACTTGCCAGTACCGACGTCGGCGAACTTCTGACCGCCGTTTTCGACGATGAACGGGATGTTCATCAGCGTCTCGACGTTGTTCACGATGGTCGGCTTGCCAAACAGACCTTTGACGGCGGGGAACGGCGGCTTCAGACGAGGCCAGCCACGCTTGCCTTCGAGCGAGTTGAGCAGCGCCGTCTCTTCACCACAGATATATGCGCCCGCGCCTCGGTGAACCGTCAGATCCACTTTGTACGGACCAAGCGCCGTCTGGTGTTCTTTGCCGAGAAAGCCCTTGGCATACGCTTCGTCGACCGCCTTTTGCAGCACCGCCGCTTCGCGGATCATTTCACCGCGAATGTAGATGTAGGCATGCTTGCAGCCGAGCGCATACGACGCAATGATCATGCCCTCGACGAGCAGGTGCGGGTCCCAGAAGAGAAGCTCGCGATCCTTGCAAGTGCCCGGCTCCGACTCGTCGGCGTTACAGACGAGATAGACGGTGTCCGCGCCCTTGGGGATAAAGCCCCACTTCATGCCCGTCGGGAAGCCCGCGCCGCCGCGACCACGCAGGTTGCTCTTCTTTACTTCATCGACGAGAGCCTGCGGCTGCATCGCGAACGCAGTCGGAAGCCGTTTGTAGGCTCCGTTTGCCATCGCGACATCGATGCGGTTCGAGTTCTGAACCCCAAACAGACGGGTAACGATCTTGAAGTTGCGATCTGCCGGCATGGTTTAGTGCTTTTTGTCGCTGTGGGGGTGATGACCATGCTGCGCAGGCAGCTTGCGACACTCATCCAACGTCGCGTCCACCTTATCGGCGGTCAGACGAAGGAAGTAGCGGTCACCGCAGATCATCGCAGGTCCGTCGGCACAGGCCGCCAGACACTCTTCTTCGATCAAGGTGAACTCGCCATCGGCGCTGGTCTGTCCTGCTTTGATGCCAAGCCGCTGCTCCAGCTTGCGCAGCGTCTCGTACGCTCCAGTGAGCATGCACGAGACGTTGGTGCACATCATCAGCACCTTCTTCCCGACCGGCTCACGGTGGAACATCGTGTAAAAGGTCGCGACGCCGAAGACGTGCGAGCTCGGCACCGCGAGCCGTGCAGCCACCAGTTCGAGGACGTCCTCGGACAGATAGCCGAACTCGTCTTGCGCCAAATGCAAGACTGGCAGGCAAGCAGCCTGGGTATTGGGGTAGCGACGACAGATGTCGCTGATTTTGGCGTCGGCCTGAGGGGAGAATTGCAGAGCCATATCACCTTCCGGGGATTGCCTA
>CALMML010000192.1 GCA_937868485.1 uncultured Myxococcales bacterium
CAGCGGAATCTGTCTTGGCTTTCCGCTCTTGGTGGTTCCTTCATAACTTCGACACACCGTCATCATGCCGCGACCGAGATCGATGTCGCGCCAGCGCAGACCAAACACTTCACCGACCCGCAGTCCCCCATAGATACAGAGCCGCACCGCGACCGCCAGCACCCTGCCCCGCTCGTCGCTGCGCGCGTCCACTGCTTGCAGCAGCTTGCAGACTTCGTCCGCCGTCAGATACTCCACCCGATGCTCTGCCTGCGGCTTACGGAGTCCCGCAAACGGATTCCCAAGCACGATTCCTTTTCGCTGCGCCCACTCAAACGCGGTTCCCAAAAACGTCAGCTTGAGCCGAATCGTGTTCCCTTTGTAGCCCTGCTTCACCAGCTGACTTCGCACACGCTCTGCATCTTCAGCGGAAAAGCTGCTCGCGTCACACGCCGAAAGCAGCGGCAGCAGCGTCGCCAGCTGCGAGCGCGCCTTCTGTTCCCACGCCGTCCGGCTTTTCGCCCGAGGCGGATCATACTCCGCAAAAAATCGCGCCAGCAGCTGCCCGATCGACAGTCGCCGGGGACGCTCTGTCACCCCCAGCTTGCCACGCGCCACCCGCGCTTCGATCTCGACGAGCATCCGCCGTGCGTCGGCCACCGTCGGCTGCTTGCTCGCGCGCATCTTGCGCTTTCCGTCGACGTCGACAAAGCGGATGTAGTAGCCGACAAATCGGCTGCCCTTCATCTTGCGGATCACTTCGCCCATCGCACCGAGTCCCTTCCGTGCCCCACGCGGCCCGCCAAGCGGCTCCGTCTGACCCGCGCGCGCTGACCATGTATGCAATCACCCACAGCGACGAAACACTCCGATCATCATTATGTTTTTTAGTATTTTCAGATACAAGTGGGAAATGTTGACCGGGCGGGTGCCGTTTGACGGCGGACATCCGACGGCAACCATGCTCAAGCACCTGACCGATCGACCTCGCCCCCCGAGTGAGATCGTCCCCAACCTACGCATTCCGCCGGAGCTGGATCAGATCGTCCTGCGCACGATGTCCAAAGATCCCGCCAGTCGCTATCCGTCGATGAGCGAGCTGGAAGAAGCGCTGGCCAACCAGTTTGCGCAGCTCAAGCAGCGATCGCCGTCGACCGCCGGTCTTCAGCTTGTGCGGATGCCGTCGACAACCAACCTGCCCACGCGCCTGTTTGCGGTGGTTTCTCTCGGTGTGGTGCTGATCTTCGGCGGTGCGATGAGCCTGCGCTGGCTGCTGCAAAAGCGATCGGGGATCGCTGCCGCGCGCGTCGTGGCCAAAGCGCCGACGCTGGTTCACTGGCGCATCGACTCGCAGCCGCAAGGAGCCGAGGTCTACAGCGTCAGCGATGGTCGCAAGCTCGGCGTCACCCCGTGGCTGAGCGAAGAAACGATGGACAGCGGACAGATCGCGATCGAGCTACGGAAGTCAGGCTTCGTCAGCAAGCAGATCGTCCTCAGCCGAAGCACCGACGAAGATCGCACCGAGTCGCTCGCGCCACGCAAAGAGTCCAAGTCGAGCCGCAAAAAAGACGGCAGCAGCGGCAGCAGCAGTAGCAAGCGAAGGAAAACCAAAGAAAACAGCCAGGTCGATCTCATCATCGACTGAAACGAGCCTTGCGATGCACAGCAGGACCCACGGCTACGACAAGCGATCGTCAATAAGAGGCATTTTATACTCCTCTATTTTGCTGCTTGCCTTGCTGGCGATGACCAGGCCTGCGCGCGCCGATGACTTCGATGACTTGTTCCGTCGCGGAATGACGCTGTATCAGAAGAAGGACTTTGAAGGCGCGGTCGACGCGTTTCAGGCTGCATACAAGATTCATCAGTTTCCGCGCGTCATGCTCAACATTGCGCAGGTCTATCGAAAGATGGGAAGTGCGAAGCTCGCGCTCGATTTCTATCAGCAATATCTCAAGGCAGAGCCGAATCCTCCCGCCAAGCTCAAAGCGGATGTTGAGCAGTACATCCAGCAGACCAAAGCGATGCTGGAAGCGCCCAGTCTGCTGGCTGATGAGGAGCGACGCAAAGAGCCCGCACCGACGGGATTTGACAAACAGACTGGCCAGCAGATGCAGTGGTACGTAGACGTTCAGGAAGCCAACGCCGCGCGCAAAAAGAAGCTCCTGATTGGCATCATATCGGGCTCTGTTGCCGCCGCTGCACTCATCGGAGTCGGCGTAGGAGTCGGTCTGTACTATCGCAACAAGCTTCCTGATGGACTGACGATCCTTACCTATTAGGGGTTTCATCATGCCCAAGCGAGCTGGTCTTGTTCACACGATGATGGCACTGTGCGCGGGCTCTGTGATCGCGCAGTCCGGCTGCGGTGAACATGTACTGATGGTGACGCTGGAAAATCTGTCGACGGAAGCAACCAGCATCAGCGCATACTTTCGCATCGATCAGGACTCCTTTCGCACCAGCGCCATCGGGACCAGCGCACTCACTGCGGCTGGATCTTCGTTCGGAATCCGGCCTCCTGAAGGTCGCAGCGGAACGCTGGATGTTCAAGTCTTGGCGTACAAAGACAGCCTGCCGTGTGCGCTGGGAACAGGAAGTGCGAACGCCGATGTAAGCGGAACCGGACCGCTCCGTGCGACGGCAGTGCTTGCGCCACTTTCCTTTAGTCCGTGTCGCGCCAACGATGCGCCGGTCAGCTATCCCATCGATGCCAAGATCTGGGCGAGCGCGCCAAACAATGTGTGGATCGCAGGAAAAGATGCGGTGGTGCTGCACTGGAATGGCGCGCTGTTTGAAAACATTGCGCTGCCCGATGCACTGCTCGGGAGTCCCAAGCCCCACATCACTGCCATCCGGGGAGACAGTCAGGGAAACATCTGGCTGACCAGCGATTCTTCGACGGTGATTCGCCTGGATTCAAGCAGAAATGCAGCCAAGATTCCGGTCGATTTGGTGGCCAGCTCCACCTATTCGCTGACGTTTAGCGGTGTGTATGCAGAGTCTGGATCTGCGCTGTTTTCGGCCTTCAGTCCCGGCCTGGCAGATGGCTTCATCGGCATCTATTCCGCAGCAACCGGAAGGATCACCGCGACGCAAGCGACGAAGCTTCCCACCGCCATCGCAAGTGGTGAGCTACACGATGTGGACTGTACGTCCGTAAGCGACTGCTGGTTTGTCGGATCCGACGCAACGGTCATCCATTACAGCGGCGGCAGCTACACCAAAGAGCTGGTGAAGAGCGATGCAAGCTGTGGATTTACCACTTCACTTGTGGACATCCAGTCCGTCGCTGCAAGCACAACCAAGAGCCAGGTCAAGATGGTCGGCAAATCTGGCTACTTCGTCGCGTACCAAAGCACCGGCACACCCTGTTTTTATCGCGACAACCTCGACAGCGCAGGCAGTCCGATCCAAGGAGATCTGCTCCGCATCAGCACACGCCGATCCGATGAAGCCATCGTGGTCGGAAAAGGAGTCGTGTATCGCTGGCGCACGGGCGGACTGCTGCTCCTGCCGGGTTATGAAAACGGAACCTGGCAGTCGGTGTCCGCGCTGAGCAGCGGCTTTTTTATGACCGATGTGTCCCCCGTTCCCAGCAAGATCCAGTACGCCGCACTTCCCTGATCAAGCGCGCGAATCCGTCCGTCAAAAGCGCAGACCGACATCCAGCAGCGCGACGGACAGTGCGAGTCCGCAGCGGGCCGCCGTATCAATTCCGCAGCCAACATCTACGCTCAGCGCAGCGCCCGAATAGCGACCCCGAACAAAGCGCAGCGGAGAAATCCGCGTGGTGATCGCAAAGGCAGCGCGCGAAGGAACGTCACCGGATGCACCGACGACACGGATGCTGTCTCCGAAGAACAGCAGCGCACCGATTCCCAGCTGCGGGTTCCACGCGCCCAGCGAAAACTGTCCGGTGATGCCTGCGGCCAGGGTTCCGATGCTGCCGGAAAAGTAGCTGGTTCTTCCTTCGGTGTAGACGGTCCAGATCGAGTCCAGCTCGTAGCGATATCCGATTCCGCCACCGACGCCAACTGTCAGCCGACTTGGGCTGGAATACAGGACCAGACCTGCGGGAACATAGATCTCTTGTCGATGCCGCGCAGTCGATTGCAGCGCCTCCGATTGTGGCGCAGCGGCCTGCACTGGGCTCGTCAGCGAAAGGCCCAGCAGTCCACCGATAAGCCAGCACGGAAGCCTGTTTGGGAGTCCGTTTGGGAGTCCGTTTGGGAGTCTGTTTGGGAGTCGTCGCGTGGTCATCCGCTTACTCCTCATCCGCTAGTGCTGCCGTCGCTGCAATCACAAGCTGCGCGCTGCGCTGGAGGAAGTCATAGTCCAGCGTATCGGGCACATCTGAGCTGCGATGATAGTGCGGATTCCGAAAGTCTGCGGTATCGGTCAGAAACAGCGCGACAGTGCCCTGCTTCCAAAACGCCGCATGATCCGATCGCAGAAAGGCAGAAGCCGCTGGGCTGTGTCCGGTTCCTGGTGCCAAAAGTCCGAGCACAGAAACAGGAGACGGAAGCTCTGTCGACAGACGCATCACCTTCCCCAGCGTCGACGATCCAGCATCGCTGGCCAAGATTCCCAAAAAGTCCCCTACGCTGCGCAGACCCAGTCCTGGTGGCGCGGACTGACTGTTTGGCTGATGGCTTGCGTAGCCAACACAGTCCATGTTGAGAAGCGCAGAGACGGACTCTCCTTGATGAAGTCGCGCATAGCGCTCGCTTCCAACCAGGCCTTCTTCCTCTCGGTCAAAGGCAATGATGCGAATGGTTCGCAAAAACGATCGTGTCCGCAGAATCCGCGCAGCTTCCAACATCACCGCCACTGCGGATGCGTTGTCATCAGCGCCTACATGCCAGTTGTCATAGTGACCGGACAGCAGCACGTACTGTCCCTTTTGCGCGCTGCCAGGACGGGCCGCCAGATCGACATAGATGTTGTCGGTGTCGATGCTGTGTTGGCTGTCGCGCTCATGCACCACGGTCAGTCCTTGCGCGGCCAGATAGGAATCAATGTACTGTCCCGCATTGCGCCTACGCAGCATCATGTTTCCCCAGTAGGGAGACGGCTGCGGCGTTTCCTGTTCGCGCTGACGAACCAGCTCGCGCACATGTTGCGAAAGGTTCGCAGGATTGACGTCCTTTGCTACAGCGATCGCGGATTGGGACGCAGCGACGGAAAATCCCGATTCACGCTGACAGCTGATCTGCGGCGAAAGCAGACATCCGAGCGCCCCCAGATACGCGAAAGATCGGGACAGAGACAACGCGCGAACAGACATCAGAAGCTCCACTCTACGTGTGCGGCCACAAGCTGGATGCGAACCGCACTGCCAAAGTCCGGTAGGTGCGTGCCAAGCTGAAGACCCAGTCCGCCAAAGGTGATGCGACGGACACAGAAGCGCAGCGGCGACAGCACAAAGCCCGCGTAGCTGGGACCGAGCGGCGTCTGCTTGCTGGTGTATTCCGCAGGGCTATAGCTCGGCTCTGTGGATAGGGAAGCAGACTGCAAGGTGGTGGTTCCTAGCTCAATGCCAGCCAGCGGTCGCCAGACACCGATCTCGGGACTCAGCTGCGCGCCGACAAAGCCTTCGAACGCGACCCCGTGCGGCATGCGATCAACGTGTAGGAATCGGACCCCCGCAGAGATCGAAACACCGACGGGAAATCGTGCGCGATAGAGCAGCGATGCGCCCCCCGCAGAGATCGGCAGTCCGGTGCTCTGATACAGAAAGACGCCGTAGTCTGCGCCGATGGAATGAACCACGGACGAAGCCGCAGGTGATTCCGCCCGCGAAGGCAAGGAATGAAGTCCGCTGACAACCAGCGCAAGCCACAGCCACGGAATCCGCATATCCGCTGCGTAGCATGAGCCTGGCGCATCCGTCTACGCGAATCCCGTCGGAAACAGCAATCCGATCGCGCGGCTACGGCTCGCTCTGTTCTTCGACTTGCAGCGCCAGTTCTGCGGCAACCTGCGCGGCGGTCAGACGCTTCTGCGGATCGATGTGCAGACAGCTTGCAACCAGCACGCACAGCGCAGGATTGAGGTTGCTGGTCTGGCTCTGCAAAGACGGCAGCGTCAACGGCTCTCCGAGCGCAGCCATCTCCATGGGAGGACGCGCAAACGGAAGGTCTCCGGTGAGCAGTTCCCACGCGATCACACCGAGGCTGAAGACATCAGCAGGTGCGGCAATTGTGGAAGATCCACCGCGACACTCTGGTGCCATGTACATCGGCGATCCGAGCGCAAGTCCAGGCAGCGAGACATCCAGTCGATCCGAAGAAACAGAGACGCCTCCCGACACGCCAAGCTTCTGCTTGGGATAGGTTCCCGACTCGGCTCCTTCTTTGGCTTTTAGCGCCGCGACACCAAAGTCGAACAGCTTGATGCGCGGCATCGCTGCGTCATCGGTGACCAAGATGTTGCTCGGACGCAGATCGCGATGAATGATCCCGCCTTGATGAATCACGGTCAGCGCGTCGGCCACCTGACGCAGGACGTGCAGCGCAAAGCGTGGATCGCGATACCGACTGCGGAGCTGTCGCAGCGTCTGTCCTTCCACCAGCTCCATCACCAGGAACGGAACGCCTTCATCGGTGACATCCACGTCGGTAATCGCCACCAAGTTGGGATGATCGAGCCGCGCCAGGATCTGTGCTTCCCGCAAAAAGCGCGTCACACCCGCTTGATCGGTGGCTTTGGTCAGCACCTTCGCAGCCAGGTGTTTGTTGTCGGTGATGCGCTCCACTTCCACCACGACACCGCTCGCACCGGTTCCGAGCAGACAGACAATCCGGTAGTGCTCTCCGAGCAGCGACTGAACCTTGAGCGTCGTCTCACTGGGCTGCAAGATCGGTCGTCGCTGAATCAGCTCCAGAAGCCGACGCGAGCGCTGCTCGATCTGTCTTCGTAGCTCATCGTTGAGCTGCTTGGACGCGCTGTTTTTTCCAGAGAGCTGCGAGAGCCGCGAGCGGACATCTTCTCGCAGACGATTGAGCGCCGCCGCCAGCGACCGCAGCGAGCTATCGGGCGACACCTGAATCGGCGTATCCAAGTCACCTTCCGCCAGCCGCTTGGCCGACTGAAGCAGCGCATCTTGTTCTGCCAGCCGCAAGCGCACCTGCGCCGATTCCAAGGTCAGCGTCAGGTTCTGTTCTCGCAGCACCACAAAGCGGCGAACCACCAGCACAAACACCGCCAGCACAAACAGCGCGACCGAATACGGCGTCAGCACCACGTAGCGACGAATCAGGTTCATCGCAGACAGCAGATCGTACAGCGTCGGCATCAGCGCCATCGCGAGTCCCGCGCTCATGATGCGACCGTCGACACCACCTTGCGTTCCGATCCGCACCATGTTGACCAGCAGCACCACCACCATCGCGAGCAGCAGGAGCTGAAGCGGAAGCAGCAGCGTCTCCATCGGGAGCACGCCGGTTGCCACGCTCAGCACACCACCCAAAAAGAACACGACGAAGCCATAGCCAAAGATCCGCAACAGACCGAGCGGACCGCGTCCGAACATGCTGGCCACAAAGCCACACAGCGCCGCCGACATCAGGGCCAGCGACGAAAGCTCCAGCGCCCGCGATAGCTCTTGGCTGCCGAACAAAAAGATCCGCAGCGTCGAGCGCGCCAGCACATAAATCCCCGCCATCAGTGCAAAGCTTCCGTACAGCGCGAACGCACGATTGCGCTGAAGCGCAGCCAAGCTCAGCCCCGTCAGAGCCAGCACCAGCAGCATCGATCCAATCATGACCGCCGGGAGTCCTTGGCGAATGCCCAGCGTCAGCAGCTCCGCACGATCTCCGATGAGCTGCTCGCGATGAATGCCAATGTGCCAGTAGCGCGAGTGAATGCGCAGCGTCAGCGTCTTGCCCACGTAGTCTCGACCCAGCGGAATGTACGCGCGCACCACGCCCGCCATGCGACTTTGCGTATCCAGCTCACCGTCGGACTTGGCGACCAGCTGACCGTCTAGGTAGGCCTCGTACGTCTGATCCACCGACTTGATCATCAAGAACGGATCGAGCAGTCGAGGCCCCGTCAGCTGCGTCCGTAGCCACAGCTCGCGACGACCGTTTCGCAGCGATGGCGATTCCACTTGTCCCGACACAAACGATCCATCGGTCCAGTCCGCGCGCGTACACAGGAATCGTCCGTCGGAACCCCGAGGACAGTCACCGTACCGATATTCCCAGCTTCCTTGATAGACCGACACCGCGCCTTCGACCGGAAGCTCGCGCTCACCGGAAAAGCAGCCCACCAGCAGACAGACCGCCCACAGCAAGAAGGCTCGCCCAAGCCGCGAAGCGACCGCCACGCGCGAAGTCCGTCGACAAACCATCAGGCGGTGAGCACCAGATGACGCCATGACGCTAGCTCCCCACCAAAAACATGGTGATCAGCACCCCAAGGCAGATCGCGATGCTGATGGTTAAGAGTGCAATCATCTGCGCCCGACGATGTGGCGTCAGAAATCCACTGGGTCGCACCAGCTTGCGCTCGTCTGAGGGCCGCTTTGGCTGCGCCCCCGGCTTGACCGTCGGCAGCAGGTTGGTCGGTGTCTGCTGACGGCCCGCGATGACGCTCATCGGCTGCCAGTCCGCCTGCGGTGGCGTCGAAGGCATGATCGCCGTCGCATCATCGGATGGCTTGCCACCCGGCGCTGGCATCTCGGCCATTGGTCCCGACGATCGCTCATACGGACCGCGTCCCAGCTGATCGCTCTGCAGGTTCCCCAGGTGCTTCAGTCGCTGCGCCACCTCTGCCATCGGAGGACGCAGCTTCGGGTCCTTGGTCAGCATCGACAGCAGCAGCTGCGCCAGCCGCTCATCGGCCCCTGGAACGAACTGATGCAGCGACGGCGGCGGCTGAAAGATATGCAGCGCAATGTACTCGCCCGGCATGTCCGTCTCAAACGGAGGCCGTCCCGAGAGCATCTCGAACAGCATCACCCCGAGCGCGTAGACATCGCTGCGATCCCCGACGTTTTTGGCCCCGCGACACTGCTCCGGCGACATGTAAATCGGCGTCCCGAGCAGCATGTTGGTGCCCGTCCGAAACGCGCCTTTGCTGGTGTCCGCCAGCTTCGCAATCCCAAAGTCGAGGATCTTCGCCCGCTCTCCACTCGGCGCCTCCGAGTCCGGCACGATGAAGATGTTTTCGGGCTTGAGGTCGCGATGGACCACTTGGCTCTGGTGCGCTGTCGCCAGTCCGGCGGCGATCTGTCGCCCGATGCGAATCGTCTCCGCTTCGGACAGCGTGTGCTGACGCTGAAGTCGGCTGCGCAGCGACTCGCCTTCCAGAAACTCCATCGCCAGGTACGCCGTCCCGGTCGACGTCGTTCCATAGTCGAACACCCGCACGATCGCCGGATGCTGCACCAGGTTCGCCGCCCGCGCTTCGTTAAAGAAGC
>CALMML010000193.1 GCA_937868485.1 uncultured Myxococcales bacterium
GAGTCGATAGGGAGTCCGTTACGGACTGCGGAATACGTAGAACGGAACGCCTTCAGAGGAATAGCCGTACTTGCTGACCGCGTTGTCGCGCTCGGGCTCGCTTGTGGTGTAGAAGTGATCGTCGGATGCACCGGAATACAGGCGATGCAGCGGCTGCGCATCACAGCGTGCATCGGGCGCAACATAGCCAAGCAGCGAGCCCGCAATGTTGAGTCCTTCACACATCGAGCTGGTGGTCAGAAAGTACAGACCACTTGGCTTTTTACACAGATACAGACCCGTTAGCCCCGGCGCTGCCCCGCGATAGATGTAGAAGTAGTTTGCGGCTTCGATCGCAAACGGAGGCGTGCTCGCAGCGCTCTGATCGGTGGTGTAAAAGTGTCCTTTTCCCACAGCGCGATGAACGGCGATGCGACAGCCTGCCATCGCTCCTTCATCACAGATGCCGTTGCAGTCATCGTCTTTGGCGTTGCAGCTCTCTACGGGCTGTTTGCAGCTCTGTATCCCGTCGGTGCAGACCGTCTTCCCAACCGAGTCACAGCTGGTCTTGCAGTCCGCTCCTGCTGTGCACTGCGACATCGACTCGCAGCCGTTTGCTACGTCTTTGTCGGTGTCAAAGTAGCCGCTGCGACAGCTTGCGATCACACACGCTCCGCGCTGACATCCTGCGGTGGCGTTGGGAATCACGCAGGTTCGATCGCAGCTTCCGCAGCTCTGGGGATCGCTCTGTAAGTCGACGCACAAGCTGCCGCAGCGAGACAGAGAACCGCACGACGGATCGACGGTCTTTTTTTCGGCAGCTGGATGCGGAACCACCGGCGGTGGCGAACATGCAGAGAGGATCGCCAGGAACACCAAAGGAAGTCGCTTGCTCATGTCAGCATCCCGCTCAGCGTGTCGCTGGTCTCTGCACCGTTGAAGCCGAAGCTGGTAAACGGAAGTCCCAGCGCCTTGAGCGCGGTCAGCTGGGCCTTGCAGAGATTTCCGCCGGGCTCGCGTGTGTGAATGCCGGACTTGAGCCGACCGCAGCCGCCTCCGGCCAGCAGGATCGGGTGTTCCTTTTCGCCGTGTTGCCAGCCTTCTCCGTATTCGCTGGTGGCGTAGATGACCGCGCGCGAAAGGAGTGACTTTCCCGACGGAGAATTGACTTTGGAAAACGCATCCAGAAACAGCGCGAACGCTTCCATCTGATACTTCGTGATCTTGCGGATGTTTTCCCAGCTTCCGTCATGACAGACCTTGTGCATGTCGTCTCCGACTCCGAGGTTGGAAAAGACGTGCGTGGTCGCGGGCGAAGTGAGCATGAAGGAAAACGATCGCGTCAGTCCGCAGTTGACCGCAATCGCCAGCAGATCTGCCATCTGCGTGGTTTTCTTGTGTAGATCCGCATCGTCGCTGGGACGTCCGGGCATCTTGCAGGCACCCGCGCTCATTTGAAGCCGACGCTGAATCTCGGACAGCTGTTCAAGGTGAGCATCCAGCCGCATTCCATCGCGCGTTCCCAGTCGTCCTTTGAGCTGCTTGGCGTCGGCGAGCACGGCATCCAGCGCTTTGGCTCTGCGTCCCAGCTCTGGCGACTCTCCCGGAATTGCAAACAGCTGATCGTACAGCGCAGCGGGGCTTAGGATCGGCGGATTCACAGAGTCTGGACCGTTGTAGGAAATCGCGTTCCAGTGTCCGTAGTCGTGAAAGCGTGCGCGGCTTATACCAACATGCAGCGAGCGAAAGCGCGGCGCAGACTGATAGAACTTCGGATGCTTGGCCACCACCTGATCCAGCGTGGGACGCAGCGCAGTCAGCGTGTGCGTTGGATGATCGAAGCCTTCGGGACGCGGTCGATCGCCGGTCATCGCGACCATGAAGCCGCGCATGTGTCCATCACTCTGTCCGGGCGGCAGCGGCGGAACTTCTGTCTTGGGTTCGAGTCCGGTCGCCACGCAGACTTTGTGACGCGCAAGCGGAGACAGAAGCTCTGTGTAGTCAAACCCTTGCCCGACGCGCGACGGAGTCCACAGATCCTGTCCTGCGCCTTGCATCGCGCCGTGCTTGCCATTCCACGGCAGACCGTTGGCCCAGTAAAAGAGTCCGAAGAACGGATCCTCTGGCATTCCGTCCGCATATGCGCCGTTTGCATCGAACATGGCTTCGAGCGGCGGCAGCGCAAGGGACACCGCGAGGCCGTAAGCCGTACCTCGCAAAAAGCTACGACGAGACAGTTGCAAGCGCTTCACGGCATCACCTCACTGGACGCGGCAGTACGGAATCCTTCGCTCTTGACCAGCTCGACGAGCAGCTCGCGGAACTGATAGCCCGATTCGGCAAAGCGATCGGTCAGTGCAGACAGCACGGCTTCATCTCCCGGTGCATCCAGTCGCGCGCTGGCATGACGGAACACCTGCTTGACCAGACAGCTTCCGACGCGCGGATCAAACGCCAGCCGCGCCGCCAGATCGCGGGAATCGGACATCGACTCTCCTTCGACCACCCCATCTGTTTGAAGCGGCGCACCATTGTTCGTGGTACGGAACTGACCGATGGCATCGAAGTGCTCGAACAGGAATCCGGGCGGATCCATCAGAGAGTGACAGCTATAACAAGCGGGATTTTTGCGATGCTCTTCCAGTCGCTCTCGCAGGGTCTTGGGCATGCTTCCCGTGTTGTCAGTGAGCGCCGGAACATTGGGCGGAGCCGGCGGAACGACCAGACACAGCACTCGCTCGCGCAGATACTTTCCGCGACGGGTGGGAGAGGTGTCTGTCGGATGCGCATTCATCGTCAGGATGGCCCCAAAGGAAAGGACTCCGGCGCGCTCTCCCGATGGCGGAAGGCTTACCGGAACGAACGCGACTTCGCTCGCCTCCGGCGCATCGACTTGATAGAGCTTCGCCAGCTCTTGGTTTACGAACGTGCGACGGGTGGAAAAGATGCCGCGAATGTCGGTTTCTCGACGGAACACGAAGTCATCAACCAAGAGCTGCACTTCCGTTCGCATCGCGCTGATAAGCGACTTGCTGTAGGCCGGATAGAGCTTCGGATCGCGCTCAACATGGGACAGTGCGCTGAGCTCAAAGTACTGATCGAAGAAGCTCTGGACCGCTTCCCTTGCGCGCGGCGAGCCGAGCATCCGTCGCGCTTGCGTCTCTAGGCTCTGGGAATCGAGCAGCTCTCCGCGCGCTGCTGCCGAAAGCAATTCTTCATCAGGAACGGTGTTCCACAGCAGAAACGACAGCCGCGAGGCCATCTCGTAGGAATCGTAGCGGCGACGGGAACTTGGCTTTTCCGGGTCCGCTTCACCTAGATCCATGCGGTACAGAAAGCGCGGTGACTGAAGCAGTCCGTACACGAACAGACGCAGTCCGCGATAGATGTCTCCTTCTGCGGTATCGGACACGACCGACAGCCAGCGATCGACCTCTGCTTGCGCAAGCGGACGACGGAAGAGCTGTCGACCAAGCTTCTGCACAAAGCCTCGTACGCAGTCATCGCTCACCGCCTTCGGTGTGCAGCCGATGAGCGCATCACGCCGCTTGGCATCCGCAAAGATCGCATCGGAGATCTGCGCCGCCGACTCTGCATACTGCTGCGTTCCTTGTTCGGACAGCAGCGTGGTCGCGGCACCGATCGAATAGAACAGATAGGGATTGGTGTCGGGCTCAAGCGCGGTCTGCGGCAGCCCTTCCCCCAGTACATCCGCGATGGCGTTGCGGTACTGTGCGGTGGTCAGCCTCGGCATCGTTGGTGCCGAGGGCTCAAACGTAGCCGTCGATGGTTCCTGTTCTTGTTGCGAAGACTTGCAGTGAAGGGACGTTAGCGGCAGAGCCGCACAGACCAGCCAGAGCGCTCGCTTCATGATCCGCAACATATCGAAATGACAGGCCCTGCCTAGTCCCTATCTATTCGGACTTTTGAAGATCACTTTTACGAGGACGTGGAAAAACCGCTGGGTTCCGCCCATCATCTAAGGTTGGTTGGATCTGCTGGGCAGCCGATTCGTTGGGCAAGCTGCTCTGTCACCTTCGAGAAGGAGATGAAATGTACTCACAGAAGCCTACAGCGCTGACTCTTGTGGATCGTGGGATTGCTCGTCGGAGCGTGCTCAAAGTAGGGCTCGGATTCCTGGGTGGACTGAGCGCATCGGGACTGACGGGGGTTCTGTCCGGCTGTGGTGCGCTGCGCTTTGACATCAGCCAGCCGATCGCAGAACAGAAGATCATGGGGAACATCCTGGCTGGCGCGCTCGGGGTGTTCATTCCGACTCCGTTTGCGCTGACCGTGAACCTGGATCAGGAAACCAAAGCGCGTGGAACCGGACCAGCGCAGAGTGCGGGCCTGACCGGACTTTCGTTCAAGCTGACCAACCTTCCGAATCCGCCACGCAGCACAGACAACTTCGACTTTGTAGATCGCATCGAGATCTTTGTGGAGAGCACCAAGTCCGGCACTGCGCTTGCCAAGCAGAAGGTCGCCGATCTGATTCCGGTTCCCAAAGGGCTGACCAAGATCGATCTCCAGTGCTATCCCGGTGTGGATCTGGTTCCCTACATCAACGAAGGTGCGCGGATCTCATCCACTGCGTCGGGACGTGTGCCTTCAAACGACATGACGTTTGATGGTCTGGTTACGATCGAAGTTCGGGTTTGATACGCACTTGTTTCGCATCTTTAGCCAGCGGACTGCCGAAAACTCCGAAAGACAGCGATCAAACGGAGAACGTGTATGCAGCTGCTGCAAAAGCTCGCAAGTGCTCTGAATCCGCAAACGAGCAAGAAGCCAGAGACAGTCTCTGGACACGCTCAGCATCCGGTGGCGCAGCCAGTCACAAGCCAACAGCACACCGGCACGACTTCCGGCGCCGCGAATCAGGAAGCGGCCAAAGTCCTCGGTCACTTCGCTGATCCCAAGACACCCGCTGCGAAGAAAGAGCCAGCCAAGCCTGCGGGTCTGTATCCCGGTGTCACCGATCTAACGGGAACATACGGAAAGCTCGCAGCAGGAACCCGTTCCGAAACAAACGGAGTGGTTCTGCATCGCACAGAGACTCCTACTGCTCAAGGTGCGCTCAATGCTTACAATCAGCGGATCAAAAACGGCGACCACGTCGGTGCGCAGTATCTGATTGATGAAGCAGGAAAGACGGATCTGATCGCACCTGCGGATTCCTTGATGTATCACGCCAAAGGCTTCAACAGCTCTGCGCTGGGCATTGAAGTCGTCGGTCCCGGTGTTCACTTGGATCGATCCGGGAAGGACAAGTCGCTGCGTGATCAGGTGACAGATCTGAACCTGTCCCCGGAATTGGAATCGCGTCTGCTTGGTTATTCCGATAAGCAGCTGAACAACGTGGTGAAGTGGAACGGCGATACAATCTACGAAGACATCAGCGGCAAGCAGAAGCGCGCGGTGTGGAACCTGACCAATCAGCTTGCGCAGACATACAACCTTGATATGTCGTCGCTGTCGAAGCATGGGAAGGATGAATCGGGCAGCAACAACTACACGCCGCAGACGATGCCGGACTTCTCCGCACATGAGCACATCAATCCAAAGGCGCTCGGAGAAGGGGAAGCGATGACCGAGTTTTTGGCGGCGCGTCAGCAGTATCCTCATCTGGTGGAATCTGCTGCTGCGCAGCTTGAAAAGCTGAAGGCATCGGGCGCAAGTCCAGAAGCGCTCCAGCAAAAGATGGCGATCTTGCAGCGCGAGCAAGAGACATTGGGAGCGCTCAATCTCGACGGAAATCAGCAAGAGCAAGCGCTGCTTTTGCAAGAACAGAAGTCAGGAAAGCCGGGCGAAGCAACCCATCGCGAACAGCTCCGAACGGACTACTACGATGACTTCTACGATCGCATGGCAGAGCTAAAGGGAATCACCAAGTAGACCGCTCACAGAAGCGGTGGAGTCTTTCTGGGAATGCTAGATCGGGACAGGGAAGACGCACTGCTTGCACAGGCGGTAGCCGCTGGGCTGCTGTCTGTTTCGGATGTATCGAACAGTGCGCCGCAAAAGGCCGAAGCTGCGCCGCAAGATGGCGCGCGGGCGGACACTTCTTTGTCTGGTTCTTCGACGCTGCGCTTTGGTCCTCGCTTGGACTTCCTGATCGCGCAAGGAAAGCTGTCCGCAGAACAAGTCGAGCGATGGACTGCGGAGCAAGCTGCGTTTGATCGAACACTGGATGGCAGTGCCGTTTCGCTGACGCAGCGTACAGCGCGGGTGTCTGTGACACGTCCTGCGTGGCTGGATGACTGGTCGCAGTATGAAGTGATCGAGCCGATCGGTCAGGGCGGAATGGGAACCGTCTATCGCGGCAGAGATCTCCGTCTGTCGCGTGAGGTGGCGCTGAAGTTTATTACGGTCGCAGATGAGCAGCTGCGCAAGCGATTCCTGACCGAAGCCCGCGCGCAGGCACGACTGAACCATGAGCACATCTGCAAGGTCTTTGAAGTTGGCGAGGTCGGCGGTCATCCCTACATCGCGATGGAGCTTGTGCGCGGAAAGTCGCTGTCACAGCTTCATGCGCAGCTCAATCGAGAACAGAAGCTGGCCTTGATGCGGGACATCTCGTTTGCACTGCACGCCGCCCACAGCCAGGGAGTGATTCACAGAGACGTCAAGCCTTCCAATGTGATGGTGGAGACGCGAGAGGATGGACGGCTGCGGCCCGTGGTGATGGACTTCGGTCTGGCGCGCGATCAGCGCAGCGAGGAGCACCTCACCATGACGGGAATGGTGATGGGGACTCCGGCGTATATGTCTCCTGAGCAGGCTGCGGGGGAAGTGGGACGGATTGATCGACGCAGCGACGTCTACAGCCTGGGGGCGATGCTGTACGAGCTGCTGGCCGGACAGCTTCCGTTTGCGGGCACGACGACCGTTGCGATGATCTTGCAGGTCATTCAGACCGATCCTGCGCCGCTTCGGAAAGTGAATGCAGAGCTTCCGCTGGATCTGGAAACGATTGTGTCCAAGGCGATGGCGAAGGAGCCACAGCGTCGCTACGACACCGCGAAAGCACTGGCAGAAGATCTGGATCGATTCCTAAACGGAGAGCCGATCCTGGCGCGCAAAGCGTCGCTTCTGTATGTCGCGTATCGACGCGCGCAGAAGAACAAAGCGCTGGTGACGATCTCGGCGCTGGGTGTGCTAAGCGTGATGGTGCTGCTCTCTCTGTTTGTGCGGAGTCGGATGTTGGCTGCGCGTGAGCGTGCGCTGGCTGAGCGGGCCGCACAGCTGTCGCAGCAGCTTGGTCAAGACATCACGCAGATGGAGCTGTTTATGCGCGCGGCGTATCTGCTTCCTGCGCATGACATCACGCGTGAGCGCTTGGTGATTCGGAATCGCGTAAAGCAGCTCGCGGACCAGCTACAGACACTGGATGTTGGGCTGCGGGGACCGGCTCACTATGCGCTGGGTCGCGGCTATCTGGTGCTAGAGGAGTACGAGCCCGCGCGCGCTCAGCTAGAGGCTGCGCTTCGTCTGAAGTACGATCGACCAGAGGTTCATTACGCGCTCGGGTATGCACTGGGACAGCTCTATCAAGTGCGGATTCAGAAGAACAAGCAAGAGTACGATCCACAAGTCCGCACCGCGAAGCGCAAGCAGATCGATGCAGAGCTACTCGCGCCAACGCGTGATCATCTGGCGCGCAGTCGGGATGCACGACTTGACTCCAACTTGCTCGCGGAAGGATGGCTGTACTACTACGAAGGTGCGCTCGACAAAGCGCGTGAGTCTGCGCAGTCTGCGGCTGCCAAAGCTCCGTGGGATTATCAGCCGCTTCAGCTCCTGCTTTCCATCGAGATCTACCAGTATGTATCCATGTATCTGCAAGGTCAGCGTGCGCCCTCTGAACAGGCTGCAGTGCGGGCGCTGGCGATGATTCAGCAGCTGAAGACGACCGCGCGGAGTCTTCCCTTTGTGTACGCGATGCAGTCTCTGTTTTATCGCGAAGCGATGTTTCAGGATCTGTTTGAGCACCGATCGATCGAGCCGAACCTGCAAGCGATGCTGCGCGCAAGTCGGGAACAGGAAGTGGTGACTCCTGATGATCCCGATCTGCTGACCGAGCGCGCGGTGGGATACAGCTATCTGGCCCGCCAGAAGCAAGAGCGAGGACAAGATCCGCATAAAGAGGTGCGGGAAGCGGAAGCGATTCTTGCGGAAAGTGAAAAGCGAGGAGCCACTGCTGCGACGGTCGATCTGCTTCGGAACAACCTACAGCTGGTGCTGGCTGCTTATGCGGACAGAACGGGGGAAGATCCTCGTCCGTACTTGAGCAAGGGAGCCGCGATCCTGGAAGCGAGCATTCGCCAGAGTCCTCCCTTGTTTGTGATGTGGAATGATCTGTGCGCAACGCAGTGTGAGCTGGGTCGACAGCAGACGCTGTTTGGACAGGACAATCGCGCCGCACTTCAGCGAGGAACAGAGGCGTGTCAGCACACCATCTCGCTCGCGCCGCATCTTCACATTGGCTATCAGAATCAGACCTGTCTGCTCATTGAAGAGGCCAAGGTCAAGCTGGGATCTGGTCAGCCGGTTGATGTCTCGCTGGCGCAGAAGTCGCTGTCGCTGAGTCTGTCCCGAAAGCCCAGTGATGTGGACTCGCTGGCGCAGCAGCTAGAGCTACATCTTCTGTCTGCGCGCTCTCTGTCTTTGCAAAAGCAGCGTCCTGATCCGGCGCTTACGCTGGCGAAGCAGAGTCTTGCGAGCCTGCAAGCGATGTATCCTTCCTGGGCTTCACTGCCCCTGTATTCGGCGATGATCTTGCGTACACAGATCGAGCTGTCGGCTGCCTCGGTGTCCGATTCCGAGCTTGCACAGGGTCTGTCTGCGCTGTCGTTGGCGATCGAGAAACAGCCTGGTGAACCGTCGCTGCGATTTGTCAAAGCGTGCATCTTGCTTGCGCGCAGTCTGGCCGGGCGGACTCCCAATCGGCGTGCAGATCTGCTGACGGTGCAGGCGATGCTGACAGAGCTTCGTCCGCTGCTGGGACAGCAGGTGGAGTATCAGCGGATCTGGTCCTCTGTACTGTCCGCGCTGGGAAGTGGATCGGGGGCTTCGCTGCCTGAACCCGCGAACGCAGCGCGCTCTGCCTTGGTTCCTTCGCGGTAGGAATCGCGCAGCACGCAGCTTCTGTCTTCGACTCCGCGCAGTTTGAAGTGGGACTTTCTGTCGTGCGCGGTTTAGGATGCAGGACATGTCTGTACCTCCTTTGCTTGCTCCTCGATCGCGCAGTGCGTCGATCACCGAGATGACAGAGTATGTCCTGCCGCAGCACGCCAATGCGCTGGGGAATGTCTTTGGCGGTCAGATCATGGCCTGGGTGGATCTGTGTGCAGCGATCACTGCGCAGCGACACGCGGGACACATGGCCGTCACTGCATTTGTCGATGATCTGATGTTCGAGCATCCGGTCAAAGTGGGGGAAGTCGTTCACCTGCGGGCGCAGCTTACGGCGACTTTTCGGACATCGATGGAAGTGGAAGTGACGGTGTCGGGGGAAGATCTGTCGACGCGACGACGCTGGCCCTGTGTTCACGCGTATCTCACCTTTGTCTGTATCAGTGAGGAGCTGAAGCCGATTCCGGTGACGCCGCTCCTCCTGGATGACGAGGAAGTTCGTGTGTCACAAGCGCGAGGGGAAGAGCGTCGTGCGCATCGACTGAAGCGAAACACACGGACCAGTTAGCAGCCGGGCTACGCGGGGTTGGTTCCGCGTCGCTTGCCTTCTGCGTTAGCGGGCATCCACATCGACATCGATCTCACGCGGCTCTGGATTCACCGACGAAGCCGCCAGACGCGCGCTTGCTTTCAGGGTCAGGGTCACTTCGCCGCTCGGCTGAGGCGTCGGCACGTACTTCCAGCTCAGCTTGACGCTGCCGCGCGACTCTCCTTCTGCGGTCAGCGCACGGACTGCGCGCTCTTCGATCTCGGTGTTTGTCAGCGTTGTGGTCAGCAGGTGTCCGCTGCGCGCAATCGCGGGCCACTTCAGGATTGTACGGGCAAAGGTTCCGTCGCCAGCGTGACTGACCACCATGCGGTGTCCCTCGACCGGAATGCGATTGATGGAACGAAACAGGAACGTCTTGTAGCGATGCACTTCCGGTGTAGAGACACCGCTGTCATCTTGATCTTGCAGCAGTGCTTTGCGCTGAAGCGTGCGTCCGATCTCGATGCTGGGGATTCCGAACGCATTGGCACGCGAGATGGCTTGTCGCTGCATCGTGGCTTCATCTTGCGGCGAGGGCTTGCCACTGTCGACGGTCTTTAGCACCAGGATCGTTCCTTGGGTGGCGTCCTTTTCGAACTTCCAGCTCGCGCTCACTTGTTCCGTGATGTTTCCAATCCGCACCCCACTTGTAAATGGCTCAGTGGTCTGTACCAAGCTGCGTGCGATCACATCATCGGAAAACGAGCTGATGGACATCAGTCCGGTCGGCAGCGTGCGCGGCGGAACAAACGACAGCGCACTGGCGTCGAAGGTGAAGCCGGACAGTGCTTGGTTCTGCTGCGCAATCTCTTTCAGATCGCTCCCTTCCACGGCGCAACCAAAGGAAGTCAGGACGGGCAGGGCGAGGGCAATGATCAGGCTGAAGCGCTTCATGGGAATCTCCTAGAAATCTGGGTACGTTGTGAGGTGTCTGTTCGTTCTGTGATCAACGATGTCCGCTACGGAAGCACGCGACCGTTCGAGGGATCGCAGCCGCTGATGTAGAAGATCGTCGACGCTGACTTGGTTCCGGTGTTCTTGCGATCCAGCCAGCCACCGTTTGCGTACATGCTGACGCGCGCGCTGGTGCTGCTACCGAACACAATCGACACCGGACAGTCATCGGTATCGGATCCAGAGTCGTTGTCGTACGCCAGATCGATCCAGTTTTCTCCCGCGCCATCCAAAATGGAGTGATTGGAGTACGTTCCCACGTAGTCCGTCACATGCGAGCCACAGGAAGAGTCTCCGTGAAAGGCGTTCCACATCGTGAAGGTGCTGTCCGTGGTGACGAGCTGCTTGCGATAGTTTCCGCCCTTCCAGACATCGTAGTCGCCGGACTGGCAGGCTTTGATGACGGCGATCTCTAGGTCGCCACTGCCTTTGGGATTCCCAAACAGCATGTTCTGATTGGTGCGCGCTTCGCAGTCGTAGCCGCTGTTTCCCATCATCAGACCGCTGCTGGTGGCGTCGTGATTTCCGTGCGTGTGAATGTAGATGACATCCGCCGCATCCGATCCCGCAGTGGTCGAGACATCATCTGCGCTGCACATACAGCTTCCGCCTTTGGTGCTGTCCGTAAAGTAGCTGCCGCGTGCAGAGGTGTTGTTCGCGCTGGTGACGGTGTCCCACATTCCGAAGATCCTCAGCGTCGAAAACATGCTGCTAAATGCAGCGGCGCTCTTGACGTGAGCAGAGTGCGAAAGATCAGACGTTCCACACTGTCCAGTTCCGCCAAAGCTCGACACGCCATAGGCCGTCACTTCTGAAAGCGCCAGCGCAGGACGTGCATCCGAGAGGGTTACAGAGACAATTCCCAGTCCGAACAGAGAGAGAGTACGTAGCGTCATGTGCAGTCTCCTTTGCGCCTGGTTGGTCAGTGGCGCGTTGACAGACTGCTAAAGCAGGTGCTGTGCCAAGCCTTGGATTGGATGATTTTCCGTCGGAGACATCGATTCCCTACCCACCCGAAGGCAAACATTGCGCGACTTGACCGGGCGTTGGAAGGTAAGAGTTGCGCGCGTGCTGGTGTGCCGCGCAAACTTTGCCTGGTCCGAGAGATGCGGCGGGACTGGGACAGAGACTAGCGAGACAAAAGGATTGGAAAGTCCGCGATGGTTGCGGGTTTCGCCGTCGCTGGGGTCTGGATTCCGTCGGTTAGCTCTTTGACGCGCTCACTGACATATAGATCGAGCATGTTCACTGTGACGCGTCCACTGCTGCGGAGATCGGCGCGTCCAGACAGACCTTCGATCAGGGCTTTGGCGAAGGCTCCGTTTTTCCACGCTTCCTCTTCGAGCGATGCTTGATCGGTGGTTGCGGCAGCCATTACGACGATGCCACCTTCGACGCTGGATAGCTCGGATACGACCCGTAGCAGCGGGGCTTGTGCGCTGATTCCGCGTGTCCTTCGTCCGCCGGGTCCCAGCACATTGCCAGCGTGACAAGTATCCAGAAGCAGCAGGATTCGTCCTTGGGTGCTTTCCAGAATCTGTCGCAGCGTGGACGCAGAGATCATGCTCTGGAGCGGCTGCGTGGGCTCTGCATCGACGGGAAGGAAGTAATACTCTCCGCTTGCGCGATCGTTGATTCCGTGACCTGCGAAAAACAGAATCGTGGTATCCGATGCGCGGGCGCGACGGCTGACAGCATCGAGCGCAGCCAAGATCGCATCCTTTTTGGCATCGCGTCCGGTGATTGTCTGAACATCCAGCGCTTGATACAGGCGACGACTTGGATCGCTCTGGTTCGCACGCTTTGTCAGGATCGCCGCCAGATCGGTTGCATCTTTGCCGGGATAGCGCAGCGCGAGCTCGGGACGAAGGTAGTCATCGACGCCAATGGCCAGCACACGCAGCGTCGCGGAAGATGCGGATTCCGTGCGGGACTTGTCTAGGCTGGCTGCCTCCGTCGCTGTTCGTCCACTTGGATCGGCGGTTGCGGTCCGGGCTCGGTAGCGCAGACGGATGATCGCCGGTGCAGAGCTTCCGTTTTCATCTTCCGCAGACACCGCAACCACACAGTCGCGCGCCGGAACTGGAATCGTGACCGTCACCACGCCGTCTCGATCCGCATCACCGCTTGGGAGTGCGTTAGGGAGTGCGTTAGGGAGT
>CALMML010000194.1 GCA_937868485.1 uncultured Myxococcales bacterium
ACTCGCCTGACCGGAACCATCGAGCTGCGCAGCATCTGTTTTGGGTACAGCCGCCTCGCTCCGCCGCTCATTGAGAACTTCAACTTGACGCTGCGGCCCGGTCGTCGTGTTGCCTTGGTTGGGGGGTCGGGCAGCGGAAAATCCACCGTTGCCAAGTTGGTTGCAGGCCTTCTGCAGCCCTGGTCCGGTGAGATTCGCTTTGATGGCGAGCTGCGTCCTGACATTCCCCGTGCGCTGCTCAAGAACTCGCTGGCCGTCGTCGACCAA
This sequence comes from uncultured Myxococcales bacterium, assembly GCA_937868485.1. Lineage (GTDB taxonomy): Bacteria > Myxococcota_A > Polyangia > Palsa-1104 > JAEUJZ01 > JAEUKA01. Next base: position 268 of record CALMML010000194.1, read on the forward strand.
GACATCTTCTTGTTTGAGGGCAGCATTCGCGAAAACATCACGATGTGGGATGCCAGCATTCCTGAACCACAGGTGGTGGTCGCGGCCAAAGATGCGCTCATCCACGATGAGATCTCGCAGCGAGAGCGTGGCTATGACAGCCCGGTAGAAGAAGGCGGACGCAACTTCAGTGGTGGCCAACGGCAGCGCTTGGAGATTGCCCGCGCCTTGGTCCTAAACCCCAGCATCCTTGTCTTGGACGAAGCAACAAGCGCCCTTGATCCGCTGACCGAGCAGAAGATTGACCACAACCTGCGCTGGCGGGGCTGCACCTGCATCATCGTCGCGCACCGGCTGAGCACCATTCGCGATTGTGAAGAGATCTTGGTGCTCGAGCGCGGAAAGATCGTCGAGCGAGGTTCACACGAGGACCTGCTTCGGCAAGGGGGCGCTTATGCCCGGCTCATCCACAGCGCGTAGGGAGGCAATCATTCAGAGCGCGGACGACATCATTCCGGATCGAAGCACGCTGCTACAGCGACTGACGTTGCGGGAAGAGACCGTGACGCCCCTTCGTCCGCTGCTTTTTGGGGGGCCAGATGCGCTGTGGCAAGTGACGGCGGGGCGTGTCGATGTGCTGCTTTCTCGGCTCACCCTGCGCGGTGAGCTGACCGGGCGTCGACATCTGTTTTCCGTTGGGGTTGGCGAGTTCCTCTGTGGGATTGGTCTGGCCCCCTTGCAACAGCCCTTAGATCTGGTCGCCATCGGTAGCGCTGACATTGCCCTGCGCCGAGTCACTTTGGCGCAGTTGCTACCGAACGCTGCGGTGCCCGAGGGGTCCGGTTCATCCCAAGCCTCGCCAGATCGGGAGTCAGGACTGCGTGCGCTTGGTGATTGGATGCAGCGCCTGGCGCACAGTGTCGAAGCGCTCTCGCAGACCCAAGGGGCAGCAGTGATTCCTACGCTTCCTCCTGATTCCGAAACCTTGCTGCGAAAGCGGCTGACCAGCTTTCAACAGGCCATGCTGCAAGGACTTGTCAGCGGAGACAAACGCGAACGGGCAAAAGAGAAGCTGCGACTGCGTTCCTTGGCAGAAGACGAGTCGCAGCTCATTTCTCGGTCGCTTTCACAGCTTGCCGCGGTTCTACAACCGCCGACTGCTGATGCCGCTCCCCCCATCGATCGAGAAGGTCCGCTACGAGCCGCGTGCCTGCGGATTTGGCATGCGATGGGAATCCAAGTGCCCGCCCTGCCAACAGGAACCGAAATGCCCAAGGGGGCCGATCCGCTCCATCGGCTGGCCCAGCTTGCGCATGTGCGGACAAGACCCGTGACGCTTCAGGGGACCTGGTGGCGAAAAGATCACGGCCCCCTTCTGGCCACGCGGCAGGCGAATGGCAATCCCGTGGCGCTCATCCCAACCTCGGCACGTCGTTACGAACTATTCGATGACACGCGCGGCACGCAGGAAGAAGTGACCTCGACCGTTGCGCAGACTCTGGCAACATCGGCGCACAGCTTTTATCGAGGCTTCCCCGAGCGAGCGCTCCAGGCCGTAGACTTGGTGCGATTCTGTGCGGCTGGCACACGCAGCGAGATCTTCACCCTGGCACTCATTGCGGTGGCAAGTGGTCTGTTGGCCGCAGTGCCGCCAGCGGTGTCGGGGCTGCTACTGGAAACCGTGATTCCTTCATCCCAGCGCGGCCAGCTTGCCCAGCTATGCCTGGCCCTTTTGGTCTCTGCCTTCTCCATGACGCTATTTGGCGTCGCCCGCACCCTGACGTTTGCGCGTATCGAAGGAAAGCTGTCTGCGGACTTGAACGCAGCGGTCTGGGATCGCCTGCTCGCACTGCCAGTTCGTTTCTTTCGTGGCCACAGCGCAGGGGATCTCACCCAGCGTGCAATGGGCTTACAGCAAATCTTTGGCGCGCTGTCGGGACATACCCTGGACGCCCTGCTGGCCGGAATCTACGGACTGTTTAGCGGGGCACTGATGTTTGCCTACGACGTACCGCTCGCGCTGGTCGGTACTGCCCTGGTGATGGGAATCGCCGTGGTCACCGCACTGTCGGGCTGGCATCAGCAGCGCATGCTGCGCCCCTTGTCAACGCTCCGTGGACGGTTGAGCGCAACGGTACTACAGCTTATCACCGGCATTCCCAAGCTGCGTGTCACGGGCGCAGAGCCACGCGCGTTCGCTTTCTGGGTTCAGGAATTTGTGGCAGCGCGTCGCTTGGCGCTGTTGGCTCGCTCACCGCTGCAAGTGTTCGATGCGATGGTTCCGCTGGCCGCAACGATGATTCTGTACTACATGGCTGGGCGTTCGGGATCGACACACTCCGCCGGACTGTTCGTCGGTTTCTTTGCGACGTTTCAGACATTCCTATCGATGACGCTGGAGGCCTCACAGGCGCTTTTGCGGCTGCTGGCCAGCGCCCCTGCGTATGAACGGTTGCAACCGATCCTCCAGACGGCGCCCGAGGTTCCGTCCAGCCGACTCTATCCTGGCTCACTGCGCGGCGAGCTGGAGCTCGCACATGTCTCCTTCCGCTATCAGCCCGATGGTCCCGCCATCGTGGACGATGTCAGTCTGCGCATTGCGGCGGGAGAATTTGTGGCCATCACCGGCCCGTCAGGTAGTGGCAAATCGACGTTGCTTCGACTCCTGTTGGGATTTGAAAAGCCGAGTGCCGGAGCCATTTACTACGACGGAAATGATCTTCAAACCTTGGACGTAGGCGAGGTTCGTCGGCAGCTTGGCGTCGTGTTGCAGGACGGCAAGGTCTTCGAGGGATCGATCTTCGACAACATCGTAGGCTCTGCCGGGCTGACGGTTGCCGATGCGAGCGAAGCCGTACGGATTGCCAGCTTCGATCAAGATCTGGCCCAGTTCCCGATGGGTCTGCATACACCGCTGCAGGCAGGAGGCGGAGCCCTGTCAGGAGGGCAGCGCCAGCGTCTGCTCATTGCACGAGCCATTGTCCACAGGCCGCGCATCTTGTATTTGGACGAGGCGACCAGTGCCCTAGACAACCAGACCCAGGCGGCGCTCACCCACA
>CALMML010000195.1 GCA_937868485.1 uncultured Myxococcales bacterium
GTCGCATCGTCGGAGCTTACAACGAAGGTCGAAAACAGCTGCGCGGCCAGCTCTTCCAGCGACTGCTGACGCTGAAATGGCAGACGAAGCTGATTGCTGAGTCCGTCGGAAAAGAGCAATAGCTGCGCGCCCGGCGGAAGCTGAAACTTTTCGACACGGACATCGAGCTTACCGTGGAAGCTGCCTCGTCCGTGGCCAAGCACCGCATCCGTTCCACACGGCGACCAGACTCGGCCTGCGCTCTGGTAAATTCCAACGCGAATGTTGCCGATGGTGGTTGCCGCTACCGTCTGCGTTCGCAGATCCAGATCCACAAGCCCAAGCGTCGCACCGCGCGTTGTCGCAGCTTGCTCATGAGCGGTCAGCACTGCGTCTTCGATCCGCTCACCTTGCGTCTGAAGAAGCCAGCGAACGGCCATCTGCGCAGCTTCTCGAGCCGCAGGACCATGGCCTAGACCGTCGGCAACAGCCAAACGAAGCAGCGATCCTCGACGAGAAACCAAAGCCATGTCGCCGCACACTGTCTCGCGTGGATGAGGTCGCTCCAGATGAACCACTTGCACAAGCGGCTCGTCGCTCCAGCGAAATCCGGCCCCACGAACGCGCGACTGATTCGCTGCCGTCGTCGCGGTCGGTATCACGACTGTCGTCGCGATCGGCTCAGGAGGCTTGCTCAGCGACGAGGGTCGCGCTTCCACTTTCGGCAGCCTGAGGTTGCTGCTTGTCCACTCGATCGCGATCCCATCGCCTTGCTTGACCAGCGTCAGCGTCGTTGGCTCGACTTGAAGCCGTCGGATTCGCGCGAGCAGCTCATCTAGCTGCGCGACGATGCCAGTCACCTTGTTGCGATCGAGGTTGAGCTGCTGACAAAACGTCTTGCTGGAGCTTAGCGCGTTGGCAAAGTCACTCGACTCAGCAAGCCGCAGCGAGACTTGCTCACTTACGGGCTGGCGTGCGTCGGCGGGAGGAACCGACTGCGGCTGCGAGGAGTCGGCGCTCAGGGTTTAGTCCTCGTCTGCGTCTTGGGTCGACAGCGCGGTCAGGGCGGATTCCAGATCCAGCGCGGTCTCGAAACCACCGGCTGAAAAGCCCATCTCCGTCAGCGTCATCGCGATCGCTGGCGTCATGCCCGACACGATCGTTCGCGTACCCATCAGCCGAGCCATCTGCGCTGTATGCACAAACGCTCGCGCCGTATAGGTATCCAAAATATTGAGCGCCGAGATATCGAGTACCAGACCTCGCGCACTCTTGCGCTCCAGCTCCTTCAAGATGTCGCTCTGGAGCTGCTCGACGAGAATATCGTGCAGATCAGCCTGGATCGACACCAGCAACAGGTCGCGAATGCGCAGGATCGGAATACGATCAATCATCGGAATGCCTCTCGGAGCGTTGACCGATACCCGTCAACGGAAAGCCGCTTCATCGGAGCAAAGTCGAACCGAGCTGGTCGACGAAGCGCATTTGTACGGCAAGACCTCGACATGGGATTCCTAGCGCATGTTCAGGTAGAACACCGCGCGAACGCGAGTGCCCTGCCCTGGCGCCGACTGAACCGTGAACTCTTGCGCGATGTTTTTGACGCCGCGCAGGCCCATTCCCAGTCCGGTCTTCGAGCGGAAACCACCCGAAAGAACCTTATCGATGTCAGGAATGCCGGGGCCGTTGTCGCGCGCCTCGATCGCCAGACCGATCTTCGCGTTTGTCACCACCGACAGTCGAATCTCACCAACTTTTGCGTACATCACGATGTTGCGCGCAAGCTCTGAGACGGCGGTTGCGACCTTGGTTCGCTCGACAGGACCGAAGCCCAGCTTGGCAGCCAGCGTGATCGCTGCACGTCGCGCCAAGACCAGTGAGGCCTCGTTGTCGACGCGCATCTTGTCATCGCGTGGAACCAGCGACAGGACTCCGCTCGTTGCCTGATCGAGCTTGGTCAAGATCGGCAGGATGTTTTCCGTTCCTGCAAACAGCGAGATATGGCGAACAATGCTCGCCGCCAGGTTTTCTATCTGCTCTCGGTTTTGTAGCGAGAGAGACATGATTTCCTGACGTAACCGCGGCGGAACGCTGACGTTGGCCTCAAGTGCGGCCACCAGCTTCGGCGGGATGTCCGAGTCGATCCTAGACCCCAGCATGCGTGTTTGGTCAGTGTATCACGCTCCACCAAACGCAAGAATCATGGTTTTTGAAATCACGATTTTTTAGTCCCGCAACTACATCTGACGACAGCCGAAAACCGTCGCCATGCCAAAAGCGCTGCCACTCTGCGCACTTAGCTATGGGCTTTCCATTGTGCTCGGAAGTGCGCTTCCGATGTCTTCCCAGCACGCGGCCTCTTTGGTCGTGCTGATGTGGATCGCGCTGGCGATCGCAGCGTGGCGAGGTCTACGGATCGGCGTGCTGCTCTTGCTTGGCTTCTGTGCGACGGGAATTTGGGCCAGTAAGCAGCGTCCCGAGCCATCCAGCCGATCAGAGATCCGAGCGCTGTTGACCAGCGATCCACGAGACGAACCGCAGTGGATTTCGGCACAAGTGCGCCTGCCCTCGTCTGCCACCAGCGCGGGACTGCGTGTTCCCATCGCGATCTTCGCAGTCCATCGCAGCGACGGAAGTGGTGGCTGCCTCGACCAAGCGTGGCGCGGCATGCTCTGGCTGCAAGGCACGCCGACCGAGTCCCTGCTTCCCGGCGATATCCTGCGCGTTCGAACCCGGCTGCGATCGACGATCGAACCAGAAAGCGCCGATCGCTACGACACACCGATCGACCCGGACAGCGTTGTGGCGGGTTTCGCCCAAGCCAGCGCGCTCGTGGTGGTTCCGCCAAGCCCAGCGATCGTCTGTCAGCCGCAGCCTGAAGCCGACTGGCTGCTTCGGACGCGCCGATCGATCGAGCGTCTTCGCGTTCGTTTTCGTCAGCAGATCGCAGTCACGCCGGGATCTTCGGACGCCAAAGCCACGCTCATCGCGCTGTGCCTGGGCTTTCGCGGCGAGCTTCTCACGATCGATCGAGCACGCCAGCACGCCGGTCAGCCCACGCTCACGTCACGCTTTGTCGCGGCAGGCGTATCCCACATCCTGTCGGTGAGCGGCTTGCACCTAGCGCTTTTGGGCTGGCTTGGCTTTCACGTTCTATCGTGGCTACTGCGCTGTCTGCCCTGGCTGGCCCAGCGAATCGCGACACAGAGACTGGCAGCCGTGTGCGCCATGCCGCTGTTGCTGACCTACACGCTGCTAACGGGAGCCGAACCTCCGACGGTGCGAGCGGCTTGTGTGCTGCTGCTCTGGCTGTGCGCGGTGGCCTGTGGTCGTCGCACGGACCTGGCGCACGGTCTTTCGATCGCAGTGTTTTGGATGGGCCTACCGATCCCAGCGGGACATGCCCAGCGGCTGCTGGAACCAAGCTGGCTGCTGTCCCTGTCCGCGACGCTGGGACTTGGCTATCTACGTCCGCTCGACCGGCTGTGGCCCGATCGCATGCAGCCCGGATCGCCGCTTCGCACGCGGCTCTTCGATCGGCTGCGCAGCATGCTGTCCGCCACAACTGGAGCCACGCTCGCGACCGCACCGCTTACCGCGCTGTGGTTTGGACAGTTTGTAGCGACGGGAGTGATCGCAAACTGCATCGTGGTCCCACTCGGAGAGCTGCTGGTTCTGCCGATCGGACTGCTCGGACTGATCATCGGGCTGCCGATTCCCGCTCTCGGGCTGCCGATCCTGACGCTGTCGCTCAAGCTGACCGCGCTGTTTCTATGGCTGACCGATCGCTTTGCGCAGCTTCCGTTTGCCTGGACGGTGCCGGCTCCGCCCCTGGCCTGGCTGATCCTGTATGGAATCGGGCTGGTGCTGGCGATGCTGCGTCGCACTCACGGCTACACGATCACCCTGCTTGCCACTGGACTGTATCTGATCGACTGGCTGCGACCGCATGATGCGCTTCGGCTGAGCGCGCTGTCTGTCGGCCAAGGAGACGGCCTGGTCATCGAGCTACCAACGCGAAAAGTGCTCGTCATTGATGCCGGACCACGCAGTGAAGACGGCTCAGACGCAGGACAGTCCGTGATGGCTCCGATGCTGCGCAAGCGAGGCATTTCCCACATCGACTGGCTGCTCATCACGCATGCGCATCCCGATCACAGCGGCGGGGTCGAAGCGCTCCTGCGCGAGTTTTCCGTGACGGAGCTCTGGCTCGCAGCGCTTCCGAGCCTTCCACCCGATGCCAGCCAGCATCACCGCAAAGAAGTCGACGCCGCCGAGCTTGCCTATCAGCGCCTTCGTCAGCTCGCCGCGCAACAGAACACGCTCGTGACGGAGCCGCACTCGCTTGGGTCCGGTCCGGTAGAGCTTCGCGTCTTGCCCGCGCCACAGCCAGCGCTTCTTGGACTCAACGATGGTTCGGTGGTGACAAGGATCCGCTATGGCCACGCCTCGCTGCTGCTCACCGGCGACATCGAGTCCCCGCGCGAACAGCTTCTACTATCTGGCGACGAATCGCTGCGAGCCGATGTCCTCAAAGCGCCGCATCACTGTAGTCGCACCAGCTCCACCGAGCCGTTTGTCCAAGCGGTCGCGCCGCGCCTGGTGATCTGCTCGGTAGGACGCCACAATCGCTTCGGTTTTCCGCATGAAGAGGTCGTCGCGCGCTATCAAAAGCTGGGCAGCCAGATCCTTCGCACCGATCAGCTTGGCTCAGTTACCGTCGAGATCTTACCTTCCGGTCTCATTTGCGTACTTCCAACCAACAAAGCGCGATTTTTCTTTTGATCCAGCGAACTTGGCCGTGATAGATATTCGGCTCTCGTTTGGCTGACCCCGTTTTTGGGGCAGATCCCGACTGAACTCCGGTCTACTTAACTCTCTGGCAAAACGACCATGGCAAATCGTTGCGATCTCTGTGACAAGGGCCGCCTCGTCGGCAATAAGGTCAGTCACTCGAACATTAAGACCAAGATGGTGCAGCGGCCCAACCTGCAGCGTGTTCACGCGAAGGTGGGCGGTGTGAGCCGTCGCATCCGCGTCTGCACTCGCTGTCTCCGCAGCGGTGCCGTCGAAAAGGCTTAAAAAGCCAGCCGTCGTGCAGATTTTCTTTGCCATGGCATCGAGTCTGCACTAAGGTTCCAAACCGTTCGCTTTGGCGAACCATTTCGGGCGTTTAACTCAGCGGTAGAGTGCAATCCTCACACGGTTGAAGCCGTTGGT
>CALMML010000196.1 GCA_937868485.1 uncultured Myxococcales bacterium
GCGAAGATCCGTCCTTCCACGCGCTGTAGCATGAAGATCGGAAGGTACGCGGCGATGATGATGAGGAGCGCAAAGATCGTCGGTCTGGCCACCTGCGTCACCGCCCAGCCAATCCGTCCGCGCAGATCGCTTGGTGCCTCTTTGGGAGGATGATGAAGCGTACTGACTGCGTGCTCCATGATCACGACTGCACCGTCGACAATGACACCAAAGTCAACGGCTCCCATCGACAGCAAGTTGGCTGACATTCCGCGTGCGTACAGATAGATAAACGCCACACACAGAGACAGCGGAATCGTGGTCGCAACGATCAGCGCAGCCTTCACATCCAGCAGGAACACAAACAGCACCAAGATCACCAGCACCGCACCTTCAATCAGGTTTCTTCCGACGGTATACAGCGTCTTTCCGATCAGCTCTGTCCGATCATAAAACGGCCAGACATGCACATGTTGCGGAAGCGCGCGTGCATTGATGTCATCGATCTTTGTGCGAACACGAGACAGAACTGCAGAAGGATTTTCACCGCGCCGCATCAGGATGATTCCTTCCACCGCATCGGTATCTTGTCCGCGACTGTAGATTCCTTGGCGAGGAGTCCAGCCTTCGCTCACCGACGCGACATCGCGAACCAGAATCGGCGTTCCTCTGCGGGTGGCCACTGCGACTTGACCGATATCGAGCGGCGTGGAAAACAGTCCTTCACTGCGAATCACCAGCTGCTCTGCACCACGGGTGAGAACACCTCCTGATGCATTCTGGGATGCACTCTCTAGCGCATCTTCCAGCTCGCGCAGCGTCAGTCCTTTGGCAGCCAGCAGCGCGGGATCGGCACGAACGTGAATCTCGCGAACCAGACCACCGTAACTTACGACATCTGCGACGCCATCCACTTGCAACAGACGCGGACGAACCACCCAGTCCTGAAGCGTCCGCAGCAGCATTGAATCACCATGCGTTGGCTGTCCTTTGTCATCGGTTGCGCGCAAGGAATAGCGATAGATCTCACCAATGGGTGTCGACAGCGATCCAAGCTGCGGAGTGACTCCCACCGGAAGCTCCGCAAGTCGCAGTCGCTCCAAGGTCTGCGCGCGCGCGAACAGCAGATCCACACCATCGGCAAACGTCAGCGTAACAAACGACAGACCGAACAAGTTGGTGCTGCGAACTTTGGTAAGTCCCATCGTTCCGTTGACCGCGCGCTCGATCGGAATCGAGACCTGACGCTCTAGCTCTTCTGCTGGCTGTCCCGAATACAGCGTGATGATGTTGACCTGCGTATCCGTTGGATCAGGAAACGCTTCAATCGTCAGCTCGCGAAAGGAATACAGACCCCAGATCATGCACAACAGCGTCGCTGTCAGTACGGCTGCACGACTCCGCAATGCCATGGCAATCAGAGATTCAAACATCGCTATTGCTCCACACCAAGCGAGTTCAGGAGCAGCAGCGCGCCGCGTGTCACCACCTTCGCTCCGGCAGAAAGACCAGCACGCACTTCCGCCAGCTTTTGACTCTGTCTGCCCAGCGTTACTTCCTGACGCTTAAAGTGTCCGGGCTCTGTTTCGACAAAGACCACCGCTTCGAGTCCGTCGCTGACAACGCTTTCTATCGGAACCCGGACCACGCTGGGGCGACTCGCGCCCCCTTCACCAAAGTGCGCTTCCACAAACGCATTGGGACGCAGCAGTCGATCAGGATTCTTGGCACGCACGCGAATCGGAACCGTCTGTCGCTCTGCATCCACCACTTGCGAGATGTTTTCAATCGCGCCCGTCCCAATGCTGTCGTTGTCTCCGGGAATGCGAATGTCAACCGGATCTCCGACGCGAAGTCCGCCCAGATCATGCTGCCGAACATCGGCCAGAACCAGCACTTCATCCAGATCCGCGAGCGTCACCACGGGCCTGTCACGACCTGGACCCACTTGCTGACCGGGCGCGGCATCGATCTGTGTCACCACACCACCACGCGGCGCAAGCAGCCAGTACAAGTTGTCTCCCGCTGTCGCAATCGACAGAGACTTCAGCCGAGAGTCCGCCGTCTTCGCTTGCAGCTCTGCATCACGCAGATCATTTTGCGAAACCAGCAGATCATTGGCCGATGCACCCCGCGATTCCACCAGCACCGTCATGCGCTCGGTCAGCGCTTTCTTGGTCTGTGCCATCGCAGCACTCGCGCGTAGATCTTTGAGCATCGTCGCCAGATCTCCGCTGCGCACCAGCGCCAGCTTTGCACCCACCGCGACCGTCTCACCAAGCCTGACTTCAACGTGATCAATCCGGCCTTCAAGCGGAGCATACGCAGGGGAAGTGTGCGCTTCAATCGTCGCAATCCGCGCCGTGATCGGAGGCAGCGGCAGCGGCGCACCCAGCTTCGCTTCCGCCGTGACAAAAGGAATCGGCTGCGGAATGTGCGAAGACAGCGTGATTCCCTTTCTTCCTGAAATCACATACGCGCCACCACCGACGCAGCCGGACGCTGCATGATGTCTACGCAGGACTTTGTGAATCACACCAGCGGCTGCGATTCCGATGCAAACACCGATGATCAGAAGCAGCGGAGAGCGCTTGGCTTGACCCCACAATGAAGTGTCTGTAAACGTCTGTACGGATGCCTCTACGGTGGTCTGTTCAGACGAGGAATCAGCCGATCGCGAAGTGTCTTTAGTCATGGTTGCCACGTAGCTCCACCAGATCCACAGAGAGCCGAAAGATGTCGGACAGTGCGCTCGCTTCTTGAAGCTGAAGCTCATCCAGCGCACGCTGCGCTTGGTTCAAGTCCGTCAGCGGAACGGCACGCGCTTCAAACGCACGACGAACGTCGCGCAAGATGGACTGCGCACGCGGAAGCACTTGTTCTTGCAGCATGCGCAGACGCTGACGCTGAGACACAAGCGCGCTCCGAAGCGACTCTGCACGCGCCCCCAGTGCAGCCAGCATCAGCCGATGTTGTTCTCTGTAACGGAGCCTGCGCGCCTGCGCTGCTTGTATCGCTGCTTGTCCGCGATCCACAAACGCAAGCGGCAACGTCACACTCACGTTCATCGAGTGCTGCTGATTCCCAGACGCCACAAAGGAATCGTAGGTATAGCCCACGCGCACCGTCGGATCAGGAATGCGCACCGCTTGCGCCAAGCGCTCTTCCGCGGATGCAACGGACTGCTGAATCACGAGCGCTTTCAGATCCGCGCGCTCTTCCGTTTGCAGCGGCGGCTGCTCTGCAAACACGATCCAGCGAGACAAGAGCTGTCGGGCCCCCGCTTCACTAGGAAACGCGCCACAGCGCATTCCGACCAGCTCTGCACAGGCTGCTTGCGCGGACAGAATGTCTCCCTGATCGGCGGACACCTGCTGTTCCAAGCGCAGAAGCTCAATCTCTGCACGATCGGCATCAAGCGGCGGTCCAAACCCGGTCTTTACGCGCTCACGCGCAAGGTCCAAAGACTGTCGGGCTTGCAGCGTCAGGCGCTGATCCGCCGCAAAGCGCAGCGTCGCCACCGCCAAGTCACCCACCGCACGCAGCAGGCTGATGGCTTGTCCGCGAATCGCAAACGAGCGCTGTGAATCCGCCGCCTGCACCGCCAGCTCCGCGCGCTCCATCCGAGCACTCCGCCGCGCCAAGTCCAGGTGCATTCCAAGCCCCACCGAGTAGTTCGGCACGTTGCGCAGCGGCTCGGGCAGATCGGGTGGATTGATCGGACCGACCGGAATGGTTCCCACCGCTGCATCAAGCACCGGATTTTCAAACAGACGACTCTGCTGGGCATCCGCGCGACGCACATCGACTTCCAAGTGATCGCTCTGAAGGGACGCTGCGCGATCACGAACCACTGCCATCAGCGACAGAAGGTCCGTAGCGGAATCAGGCTGAAACCAGGCTGGGTCTGGACTTGGGCCAGCCAGCGTCGGGCTTGCGACACACAACAAGAGCCCAAACAGCAGCGAACGACCCAGCGCAGACAGACCATGACGAGGAAACGGACACATCAACATCGACGGAGCACGCACTGCAAGCGATAGGCCATCGGCTCATTGCCTCGCGTATCCGACGGGAAATGACATCCGATACCAGCGCGCTCTCATACGCTGCCTGCGCGGTGCTGTCGGGCAGCATGTCCGACGAAGAATCAGCCACAGTCGACCCGAATCATCCGCGCGTCAGCGACCGATCAACCGTCCCCCACGAGACGCCGACCGCAACCACCGCGCGACTCCGACGACCAGCCCGCACTGTGACATTTTGTAACGGAGTGGCAAAAAATCACATCCAAGCCGATCGCGCGCACTTCCCTACGGCCCGCCCTCGCCCAGCGGAACCCTCCAGTCCCCATCCAGCGACGCACGAAACAAAATCTGGCTTGAGGTCGCGATGAATGATGCCGGCCTTGTGGGCGGCGGACAGGGCTTGGGCGAGTGATTCCCCGATGGCGACGGCTTCTTTTTGCGACAGACGACCGCGCTGCTTCAGACGGCTTTGCAGCGACTCACCGACCAGAAACTCCATCACGAAGTACGGTCGCCCGCCCGGAAGCTGTCCCGATTCCATCACCTTGGTCAGCCCCGGATGGTCGACGCGAGCCATCAGCTGCGCCTCGGCCACAAAGCGCTGAATCGCCGTCAGGTTCGACAGCAGCTTTTCGTGAATCGCTTTGACCGCAACCTGTTCGCCGGTGTCGACGTGAACGGCTTCAAAGACCACGCCCATTCCGCCGCGACCGACTTCTCGCAACACGCGATAAGCGCCGATCTTTTGACCCAGCAGGTACGTGTTGCTGTCGGGACTGCGTAATGGCTCGATCATCGACGAAGGTCAATTGCGCACTATATCACGGAGACCGCGCGGCGCTGGCTGCGATGCCTGTTTCCGTCGGCTGGCTGAGCTGGCGACCTTGCGATATGCTCGACCAAATGTTTGGGGGACGCGCGGTGACACTCACGCTGAGCGTGCTGGCTGTCTGTGGGCTGCTGATGGCCGTCGCAGTCTGGCTGCTGACGGAACCATTTGTACGCGCAAGCGATGCAGCGACGAAAGACGCGAGCGATCCGCAGCGAGTGGCCAGGCTCGAAGCGACGGTGAGAGCACTGTCCGAGCGCTATGTTCCGCGCGATCACCGCCACGTTGACAACCTGGATGCCGTGGCGCGTTACATCAGCGACGAGCTACAGCAGACCGGCGCGACGGTCAGCGAGCAGACCTGGCAGGCCAACGGACGAACCTATCGCAACGTCATCGCACGCTATGGCGGCGACGGAACCGAGCGCGTCATCGTCGGAGCCCACTACGATGCATGTGGCGAAGAAAATCCCGGTGCCGATGACAACGCCTCGGGCGTGGCTGGTCTGCTAGAGCTGGCCCGACTCTTTGCGAAAAAGCCACCGATGCTGCCCGTCGAGCTGGTTGCCTGGTCGCTCGAAGAGCCGCCGTATTTTCGTACCGCCGAGATGGGCTCTGCCGTGCATGCGCGCTCGCTCGCCACGTCGGGAATCCGCGTGCGTGCGATGATCTCGCTGGAGATGATTGGCTACTTTTCCGACGCCGAAGACAGCCAAGGCTTTCCGGTCTCGGCGCTCAAGCTGCTGTATCCGACCAAGGGAAACTACATCTCTGTCGTCGGAAAGCTCGGTCAGAGCGGGCTGGTTCGTCGCATCAAGTCCGCGATGAGAGGTGCGTCGTCGCTGCCGGTCTATTCGATCTCTGCGCCGCGCCTGATTCCCGGTATCGACTTTTCCGATCACCAGAACTATTGGGATGAAGGCTGGCCGGCTGTGATGATTACTGATACTGCCTTTTATCGGAATCAGAACTACCACACAGAAAACGACAAAGCCGATACACTGAATTATCAAAAAATGGCACAAGTCATCGATGGAGTGGAAGCTGCAATCCGGCTCATTGCCAAATAAGATTGCAAACCCCGTGCTATTCCGTCTTGGGCCAGCGGGCCGGATCAGTCAAAGTAGCTGCGGCCTTGCGGAGTTTCTCGACGGGTAGCCTGCTCTTGTTCAACTGGATCGTAGATCGTTCGGATCACAAACGTGCCGGATGTTTCCCACTGTCCATTCCAACGTCCATCGGGCGCGAGCTGCTTTGCGATCTGCTGTGACTGAATCAGCGCATGACCCCAGCACAGCCACTTTCCATTGATGTTTTGCACCAAAAAGACCCGCACGGGATCGAGGTGAAAGATTCGCGCGCCTTCTTTGCGAAAGGAAAAGACGCGACCTTTCACGGACTCGAGCGAGATCGGCTGTTCCAGGTGTTTTTGTCGCGACAACAGCTCAGCAGGAAAGCCTTGCTCGACGGTCAGCTGGAGGGTGTCGTTTACTTCGATGCCGGTTCCCATCGCTGCGTTATAGCGCAGACCGGCACAAAATCAGTAGGCGGGAGACAGCAGGCGATCGCCAAACGGCAGAAGGACGCTCGCGAAGGTGTGCAGCGCACGCTCGATCTTGCGACGAGAGCTTAGCCGACAGCGCGAGCCCGCAACCAACACTTCGTCGCCACGACGCTCGACTTCTTCGAGCAAGCGAAAGTAGATGCTGCCCATGATCTCGGCGGGAAGCAGCGCGCGACGGTCGGATGGCGGCAGCACCGCTTTGGCCAGCGCGTATTCCTTGCGCGCCCGCGCCGCGAGGTGACGAACCAGCCACAGCGACGCAGTGCCACGCTTGCCCGCCAAGATGTCGGCCTCGGTCAGGCCAAACTCCGCGAGCAGATCTTGCGGCAGATAGATGCGATCGCGCGCGGCGTCCTCGGCGATGTCTCGCAAGATGTTGGTAAGCTGAAGCGCCTGTCCCAGGTGCACCGCGTACTGGCGAGCATCCGGGTGCTTGCAGCCGAACAGCTCAATGCACATCAGGCCCACCGCCGACGCGACGTGATAGCAGTAATCGTACAGCTCGGCCCACGTCTTATAGCGTCGCTTATGTAAGTCAGCCTGACAGCCGCGCAGGACCAGCAGCGCGTCTTCATAGCGAACCCCGAAGCGACGATGCGCATCAGCCAGCGCGATCGCGACGGGATGCTGCGGCTTGCCCGAGACAAACGCAGCGTGTAGCTCGTCTTCCCACTTCGCGAGCCCAGCTTCCTTGACCTCGACGGGATCATCGGAATCGACGATGTCATCGACCACCCGACAGTAGGCATAGACCGCGTGGATCGCCTGCCGTCGCAGCTTGGGCATAAACAGAAAGGCAAACGAGAAGTTCGATCCACTGCCAGCGGTCACAGCAGAAGCGGCTTTGCGACTTTCCAACGTGTGCTCCGCGACGAGATGCTCCGACGGCGTCGGTCGACTGGAAACAGAACGAATCGAGGTAGCGGTAGCCATTTACTCCACCAGGTCTTCGCTGCGACGGAAGTAGAGCTGCGGAACCTGCTTGGCTGCCGCCCGAGCCAGCACGCGCGCACGATCGGTCCGCGACAGCAGCGGTCGCTCACGCAGGACATCGTCGCCGAGCGACTCGATCCGATCGAGCAGCACTTGTCCCGAGTAATAGGTCAAAAGCAGCTCGAAGCGAAGCTCTCCAGCGACGAGATCAAGCAGCGGACGACCGCGCTCGAGCAGCGTCCGCGCCCGCGCCACTTGGAAGCGCAGCAGATCGCGCCAGGACCGCGACGAAGCACCGAGCAGATGCGCCGAAGCCGGAGCCGTCCGCGTACCTTCCGGCAGCACGCCAAAGTGACGCAGATCTTCGAGCGGAACATACAGTCGTCCGAGCGGCAGATCGCGTCCGAGGTTTTGCAAAAACGACACAAGCTGCCAGCCCGCGCTCAGGTCACGCGCAAAGGCCAGCGTCGCAGGCTGACGACAACCGAAGACGCGAACGATCAGCTCTCCGAGCGGCTCGCTGACGTAGCGAATGTAGGTGCGCAGCTCTTCAAACGTCGTGAAGGTGCGCGGCGCCAGATCCATCCGAAAGCCCGACAGCAGATCCTGAAACAGCGTGATCGGCAGATCGCACTGCTCGATCGTGTGCTGGAGAGCGGAAAAGATCGGATGGTCAGACTCTCCGTGGAATGTGCGAATTAGCTCATCTTCCCAGTCGCTTAGTGCGGTTTGGCGCTGGCCTTGAAACTCCGGCTCATCGGCGAAGTCGTCGGCGGCACGCGCAAACGCATAGACCGCAAAGACGTGCGGGCGCTTGCTTTCCGGTAGATATCGCGAAGCGACCGGCAAGCTATCGTGACGGGTCTGCACCATGCGCTCGCAGTAGCCAAATGCTTCGCTGAGCGAATACGCTCGCCGAGGCGCGGCAAGCACGCTGGAAACCGGCGACACTGGGAGCCGACGCGCAACCAGACTATCCGACGAGGCAGGGCTGCTAAAAAGCTGGCGGTTGTGAATCACGGCAAGCCATCCTGTGAAGCGTTTGAACGGACTTCTCTGGCAAGAGCCGTGCCCAGCCGCTTGTGGAATCTGCGCAGACGACCGGACGAAAAGCCCCAGCGCCAACAGATGCACGATCGCTCTGACAGGCGCACCGATGCCCATCCCATTCGGAGCCCGCATTCGCAGCGGCGGACAAAGCTGCACCGATCGTTGTCTCTGCGCAGCGATGGCGCTATCGTGCCGCCCCATGGCCGAGGCATTTATCTTAGGAGCCGTTCGTAGTCCGATTGGTCGCTTTCGCGGTGGCTTGCGGGACATCAGATCCGATGATCTGCTCGGGCAGGTCATCGCCAAGCTGGTGCAAAGGACCGCGATTGCTGGCGACAGCATCGACGATGTGATCTGTGGCTGCGCGAACCAAGCGGGAGAAGACAATCGCAACGTCGCACGCATGGCGCTGCTGCTCGCGGGACTGCCGCAGTCGGTGCCGGGTGTCACGGTGAATCGCCTGTGCGGATCGGGACTCGAAGCGGTGCTGCAAGCGACGCGCTGTATTCAGTCCGACGAGGCGGATCTGATCATTGCGGGCGGCGTCGAGTCGATGACGAGAGCCCCGCTCGTGATGCCCAAGCCCGATGGCGCGTTTCCGTCGGGAAATGTCACGGTGTATGACTCGTCGCTGGGCTGGCGCTTTCCAAACCCGAAGCTGGCCGCGCAGTTTCCGCTCGAGCCAATGGGTGAAACGGCGGAAAACCTGGCGACGCGCTACGGCCTCACGCGGGTCGAACAAGATCAGTTTGCGCTGCGTAGTCATCAGCACGCGCTCGCGGCCCAGCAGGCAGGCAAGTTTGATGATGAGCTGGTCTCGATCGAGCTACCACCGCCGGGAAAAGGCCAGCCAATGGGTCAGCTCAGCGTCGATGAAGGACCGCGCGCCGACACCAGCGTCGAAAAGCTCGGCAAGCTGACCGCTGCGTTTCGCGCGGGAGGCACCGTGACGGCGGGAAACTCATCCACGCTCAACGATGGCGCGGCAGCCGTCTTGATCGGTACGGAAGCCAAGGCCAAAGCGCTCGGTCTTGTGCCGCTTGTGCGAGTGGTGAGCGGAGCGGTGGCCGGTGTGGATCCTCGCTACATGGGCATTGGTCCAGTGCCTGCGATTCGCAAGCTGCTCAGCAGAACGGCGGTTTCTCCGACGGACATTGGTCGCATTGAGCTCAATGAAGCCTTCGCGGCGCAGGCGCTGTCGGTGCTACGCGAGCTGCCCGAGCTACCGATCGATCGCGTCAATGTCCTGGGCGGTGCGATTGCGCTCGGTCATCCGCTCGGCTGTTCCGGCGCGCGCATCACGACGACACTCACGCACGAGCTGCTTCGATCAAAGGCCCGCTACGGGCTGGCAGCGATGTGTATCGGCGTCGGTCAAGGCATCGCAGCGCTGTTTGAAAACGTGCGTACACACAGCTAACTGCCCCAAAAAATGCGTTCTCGGCGGATGGTGCGGTAATTGGGCCAGCAATTGGCGCACTTGCCGTGAGTGGCATCATGTTAAGATGTCTGGCTGTATGACGCAGCCTCTCTTTTCGGGACAAAACTCCGTCGCAAAGGACGCCATGACGACCTTCCGTGGTTCCTCCCAGAACGCGGCCCGCAGGCGCAAACGCAGCCTTGGCCTTGTCTTTTCCACCGTCTCCTCGCTGCTTGCGCTGGGAGGCCCTTCTTCCGCGCTGGCTGCCGAAAAGCAGGTGGCGATCTTCGAGCCCAAGGTCGAAGGCGGCAGCCTCGGTGAAATAGAGCGACAAGCGCTCGACAAGGCGCTGGCCGAAGCCGTCAAAGAGATGGGCTACTCGCCGATCTCGAAGCGCGATCTAGACGACGTGCTCCAGGGCGAAAAGGCCGGCAAGTGCGAGAGCGCCGAGTGTCAAGTTCGCGTCGCACGACTGCTCGATGCGGGCTACGTGCTGCGCTACAAGATCTCGCTGTCTTCCGACGTGATCGAGACGCCCGCCAAGTCAGTCCCGGCGAAAAAAGAGAAGGAAAAAGAAAAAGAGCCCGAAAAAGAGAAGACCAAGGGCAAGGGCAAGGGCAAGGAAGCCAAAGAGTCCAAGGACGCCAAAGAGGCGCTCGAGGCCCAGGCTCAAGTCCAAGCGCAAGCCCAGGTGCAAGCGCCGCCCGTACCGACGGGACCAGTCGCGAACTGGAAGTTCCAGGCCAGCCTGTTCAACGTCACGCTGGCAGCGACGGCAGAAAGCGCGCAGAACCAGCCGAGTGAGTGTCCGCAGTGCAGCTCCGCGCAGGCCGCACAGAACATCGCAGAGCTGGCCAAGAAGCTGCTCATTGCCGACAAGAGCCAGGCACGCGGAACGATTGAGCTGACGACCACGCCGGGTGAAGTCTCGGTGATCCTCGACGGTGTCGAGCTGGTTCAAAAGACGCCGGAAGGTCAGCCGCTCGTCATCAAGACGTTTACGGGCAAGCACACGCTCAAGCTGCGCAAGACCGACTACTGGCTGGAAGATCAGAAGGTTTCTGTCTCTGACGGTGGCCCGACGTCGCTCAAGCTTCAGCTTAAGCCCGGTGAGCCCCCGAAGGAAGTTGTCTACGTCCCGACGGAAGTGGTGCAGCGTCCGGCCTGGCGGATTGGCTTGGGTATCGTCGGCATCGCAGTGGGCGCAGCGCTGGTCGGATACGGAGGCCTCGTTGCCTCGGTCGACGGTCAAGCGGTCCTGCAAGATGGCAAAGAGGACTTCACCCGCGTCTACGACACCAAGACCAAAGGCATCGCGTTCATCGTGCCTGGCGCAGCGTTTCTCATTGGAGGCGTGGTGCTGCTGGCTCTTCCGGGTGAAAAGAAGAAGACCAGCGACGGCAAGAGCCTCGCGAGCGCCATCCAGAACGTGTCGGTGGGCACGGTCGGCAGTGGCACCGGTCTGGTCGTCCAGGGACGCTTCTAACGTAGATTTTCTTACTCATTGAGGTCGACGATGCAACGTGCTTGGCTGGTCATCGGAGTTTCACTTCTGCTCTCGGGATGCGACGCGCGCAAGCTGGTCCCTGCGGACTGGAGCGAGTCGAAGAGCTGCGCAGCGAGCGAGCCAGACTGCGTGTTTCAGTCCGCTGCGGGCACCACGCAACAGATCTGCGAGCTAACCACCGGCCAGTGTCGTCAGTGCGGCAAGGGCGCGGACAGCATGTCTTCGTTCGATCTCGTTTCGGGCACCAAAGAGTGTCGCGATGGATACAAAAAGGGCCTGATCTGCGACTCGACCAAGTTCGAGTGCCGCAGCTGCCAGTCCAT
>CALMML010000197.1 GCA_937868485.1 uncultured Myxococcales bacterium
CGCAGCTTCACCCGCAGGATCGCCGCCTGAATCGGATCGAGCCGGAAGTTGCCGCTGCGGAAGTCTTTTCGCGTGATGGCGCTCGGAGCGGCTTGGCTCGTGAGGAATCGGAGGGAGCTTGTCGCGCGGTGTCTCACACCTGTTTCTCGCTGCATACCAGTGATACACTCGGGCCGGGTTTGGGGCTCGGCCACTATGCCGATCTCGAGATGCCTGGGGGGTCCGTCCGCAGTCTGTTTTACGGAAAAGGAGTCTGGTTCCATGATCTTTCGTGCGAAGTCGATGTCTCTCGCGATGATGTCCCTTGGTCTTCTGCTTGGTTCCGCTTCATCGGCGGAAGCGCAGACGGTCGAACAGGTGCCGAACGCGGCGCCAGCCGGGATTCCGGCAGGGATGAAGGTTACATGTACGCCGGGTCCAGGGACGGGGGCGGCGGCGCCGAGCTGCCCCATCCTGAAGATGAACGGGCTGACGTACTGGGCGTTCAGCTATAGCGACAACCGGGTCGCGATGGGCATCGTCGCCTATGACGCTGCGGGCAAGGTCGTGGCGCAGTGGGAAAAGCCGGGCGCGCGCTACGTGTACGCCATCAAGGTCGACGCTGCGGCCAAGACGGTCACGTTCATGGGACAAGCGGACCAGAAGATCACGATGACGTTTGACGCGCTGTCGCCGGTGGTTGGCCTGCCGTGCGGCAAGAACGTACGTCTGAAGTCGTGGAAGAACGACTTCCTGACCCGCACCGCGCAGGCGCAGGGCGTCACCACCACGGCGGGGAACGCGGACTCTTCCTGGAAGGTCGAGTGTAGCGGCACCAGCTTCCAGCTCAAGTCGACCAAGGGGGACTACCTGCACCGTCCAGATGGAAATCCCGCCGTCACCACCTGGAACACGGGACCGGGCAACGTCTGGACGAGCGAGATCGTGTCGGGCAAGGTTCAGCTGAAGTCCTGGAAGGGTGACTACCTGCACCGACCGGACGGGAACCCGGCGGTCACGACGTGGGGCACGGGCGTCGGGAATCAGTGGACCGTGGAGCCGCTGAACTAGCTACGTTGCACGGTGGGGGCTAGACCCGACCGCGCTCCGGTGCCGCCGGATCGACAAGTTCAAATTGAAAGCCGCGATCCGGTCTGGCCCTTCGCTCGATGGATGAATCCATCCGCTACTTCAGGTCACAGGCGGGATGAAATTCGGCCACTTCACAGGTTCCAGCCGGGCAAAAGTAGCCGCAAGGACAATAGTTTCCCGGTCCACAGGATCGCCCGACGACGGGATCTTTGTAGCACATGTCCTGGTTTCCTCCGTCGCTGCACGCGCTTGGGCCGCCGTCCACAATGCCAGCGTCGCCGCCGCCATCGCGTCCTGGGCTGGGCGTTCCGTCGGGACAGCCGCAGAGCGTGCCGATTAGCAAGAAGGCCGCCAGTCGGACGGTGAAGGTTTGAAATGATCTCATCGCGAGGACTCCTTATGCGCAAGTGAGCTGCGCGGCGAAAGCGGGAGGCGACAGAATACACTTCAATATATATCACTCATGAGTTCCAAAATGATTCCCCACGCGGACCTGAAGTGATGATGAATCGACGAGCGCTTTCATAACTAGATAGAAAGCCCGATAACGTGATGATCGTGGCGGACCCGGAAGCGCCAGGCGGTGAGCGCGCGAAGATCCTCGACTTTGGCATTGCGAATCGTAGCTTGCCACGCTTCGTCGGAGATTTTAGGTGTTTTCCAGCGGCAGGATGTGGGTGGGAAGTCGCTGTTGCAGGCGCTGGAGGTTGGTCGTTGCGTTTGGTCAAACAGACCGCGCGTCGTGCTGATTGTGCGGCTGAATTACGCTGCGGCTGATACGATGTAGGCCAATGCGCCATTGGCTGATGCTGCTGGTCCTATTGGGGTTGGTTGGCTGTAATCGTCAGGTCGAGCGGCACGGCGGATCAGGGGCGACCAAAGGACTGGCAGACGGCTCCGCTGCGGAGGTGGCGGCGTCGCCTGCGGGCCGAGCAGATCTGGCTGTTTCTGTCGCTGATTTGGCGGTGGCTGGACAAGGGGGGGCACATCGGCTGGCGGCTGCGGACGCTGGAACGAGCCCTGCGACAGGGGAACACCCAAGTGATGGTGGCGCGACGGAAGAGGAGTCGTCCAGCGCAGGTCAGGTGCTCAAGGAGTCGTCGGTCACGGCTGACTTTTTGGTGATCGAGCTGGGGGACGGCGATGCAGTGAAGAAGCTGTCGGCGATTGCTGGTGCGCAGGCCTCGGTGCTGTGTGAAGGGGCTGGGCAGACCGGCACGGGCGATGCGCCTCGGGAGTGTACGAGTCGCTTGCAGATAAAGAGTGCTCCCGACTCGGATGCGGTCTTGGTGTCGCACGATAGCGACGTACCGGGCATTACGTGTCACGGCGAAGGGGAGTCGAGCTGCTTCGAGGGGGAAGATGTGGCGGTGTCGCTGCTGGCGCTGCCGGGTCTGCCAGGGGGGCTGATTGTCGTCAGTGGTGTCGAATCAACGGACAAGGTCTGGCAGCGCGACAAAGAGACAGAGTCGTCGCTGTTTGTCTTGGTTCGACGCGGTACGCTGGCGCCGCTGGAGCTGCGCAAGATCCTGAGCTTTTCGTCGGCCAGCTTCCATGAAACGACGCGCGAAGATCACCCCGATATGAGCCGTCGTGAGCGCGAGCGAGAGCCGACGCGAACCGAGGATTCGGAGCGCACCGAGCTGTCCGTCGTCAAGAAGGGAAAGCGAAGCCTCCCGGACCTGATGGCGACCAGCACGACCGATGGCGTCATCCAGTACGAGACGAAGCCCGAAAAGCGACGCTCGGACAAGCGGCGGACGCGCTTTGTATTCGACGGAATTGGCTATGTGTCCGCCGACACGGCGCTAAACACGGCGGCGCACTGCGGCACGATCACCAAGCACTGTGCCGTCGGGGAAGGCTGCTGCGGAGGCGAGTGCAAGCCGCTGAGCACGACGGGGAACTGCGGCACTTGCGGCCATGTCTGTCCAGGTGGCTCGACGACGTTTAGCGAAGCGCGGTGCCAGGATGTCAGCAAAGGCGTGTGCTCCTTCGGCTGTGTCGGCTCGCACTACGATATCGACGGCAACGAAGGAAACGGCTGCGAGCTGAGCGATACCACGAGCGACGAGACAGACCTGGGCGCGCAGAGCTGCTGGGACAAGCCGCTGCGGTGGAAGGGCCTGCTGCTTGGCGACCTGCGTGAGCACCGAAACCCATCGCTTGCGCGGCTGGATGCAAAGACGGGCTCGGTGCCGAAGGTGGCGAAGCTGACGGCGCAAGGTGGGCTGCTCTGTCAGAACGACTTTTCGCTGCGCATCAAGACCGAGGGCAGCGCAAAAGAGGCATGCTACAGGCTTCATATTGAAGGGCTGGCGACGCCACAGGTGCTGACGCTCAAAGGGACGGACGAGCAGACGCTGTCGCTGTCTCGCGGAGCCTACGTAAGTGGTCGCTCGCTTGCGCTGCGGCTGGAAAAGATCTGTCCGGGGGCGCTGGCGCTGCCGTTTTCCGTCGAGCTTCACTTGTAGCGACGGGCAGACGGACTTCCCTGGCTGATGCACTCGCAAGCGGGGAAGTCATGTTGGCTTTGTCGACGAGCGTGTGATTGGCATTGCCAAGCTTGCGGCGCAGTCGAAAGAGGGTGAGGCGGTGGCGTCGCAGACCAGCACCGGCATGATGGTCGGCACCCCGCTGTACATGTCGCCGGAGCAGTGCAAAGGCAGCGGCAACATCACCGACAAGGCGGACGTGTATTCGCTCGGGGTGATGATGTACCGCATGCTGACCGGGCGGCCTCCGTTTCTGGCCGACGGCTCGGGCGCGATCATGGCGATGCACATTTATGAAAAGCCGACGCCGATTCGCGAGCTGGACCCGTCGATTCCCGAGGAGCTTGCGGGGCTTGTGTCGGCGCTACTGGCCAAAGATGCTGCCGAGCGACCACCGATGGCGCAGGTTGTCCAAGCGCTGGAGCAGCTTCGCTCGCTGTACTCGTCGGCGGTTGGGATTGGCGCGATCGGGAACGTCTCGTCGGTGTTTATGGCTCCGACGACGCCAGTGCCGGGCGGTCTGACGGGAATTGGGCAGTCTCAGCTGATTGCGCAGTCGCAGGTCGGTCTGATCGGTCAGTCGCAGGTTGGGGCGATCGCGCAGTCGCAGATCGTCGCTGCCGCCCAGAGCAGCAGTCAGCCTGGAGTCAGCAACTCTGCAAGCACGACGCTGGGACAGTCGGCGGCGCAGCTCGGTCCGGCTCCGAAAAAGCGCGGTGCGCTCGTCGCTGGTCTGCTGGTTTTCGGGGCAGCCGTCGCAGCGGTTTCCTTTGTCGGCGTTCGCTCGGTGCGGAAGTCTGATGCGGCAGTTGCTCCGACGAGGATGGTTCACTTTTCGATTCAGAGCGAGCCAGCGGGCGCACGGGTCGTTCGCGCCGCTGACCACCGAGAGATTGGCAAGACACCGTGGACGAGCACGCAGCCTGCCGGGACGGGACAGCTCATCTTGGTGCTGAAGCTCGACGGATATGCCGAAAAAGTAGTGACGGTAGATCAGGCCGAAAGCGTGCGGATTGCCGAGTCGCTCAAGCCACTGGCTACGTCGGGAACCAGCTCTCAACCTGTTTCAACGCCGACGGTGACTGCGCCTGTTGCCGATGCGGCTCCGATCAAAGGTCGTGGCAAAAAGGGCAAAGGCAAGAGCGCGCCCGCTGCTGCGGAATCACCCAAACCGACGATGGCGCAGACCGTGGCCGCGACGCCAAGTCCAGCGCCGACACCGACTCCTAAGCCTCCTCAGCCTTCCAAGGATGAACCCAGTCATGGTCGCATTCAAATGGTGGACTAGCGGTCTTGCCGACGGCAAGGCTCTCTGTTTCGCTCTAACGGTCGCTTCCTGTGCGCTTGTGCAGCCCGCGAGGGCACAAGCTCCGGCCAAGGTCGCCAGCGAAGACGCTTGCACCAAAGACGACGTCTGCCGAGAGCACTACAACAAGGCGATTCAGTTTTATAAGCAGGAATACTTCGAGGAAGCGCTGCCGGAGTTCAAAGCGGCCTACGACGCACGACAGATGTCGGTGCTGCTGGTCAACATCGGACGGACGCTGCAAAAGCTGGGACGGCCTCGGGAAGCGCTGGCGTATTACGAGCGCTTTCAGAAAGCCGACTCGAAGCCAGAGCCAGAGACGGCCAAGCGCGTGCAGCAGTACATCGGTGAGTGTCGTGCGCTCGTCGATGATGCGCCCGCTTTCGCCAGTCAGCCGAGCGGTCCACCGCCTCCTGCGCCGAAGCCGGGTCGACCCCTTATCATCGCGGGTGGCGTGCTGGCTGGTCTGGGCGTCGGTGGAATCATTGCGGGCGGTGTGCTGGGGGCGCAGGCTTCCAGTGCCTTTGATGAATACAGCAGCACCGTCGATGAATATGCCAAGCTCGACGCGCGTGACACGACGCAGCAGCTGCAGCTTGGCGCGGGCATTGCGGGAATCAGTGGCGCGGTGCTGGCTGCGACGGGCGGAACCTTGATTGCGATTGGTGTCGTCAAGAACCGAGCCGCCGCCAAAGAGCATGCGACCAAGACGGCTCCGACGCAGGCTCCTTCGCCGACTGCTGCGCCCGCCGCACCTTCCGTGAGCCTTCTTCCATCGCTATCCGTCGGTGCTTCCGGCTTTTCTGTCGCACTGCGTGGAGGCTTTTAGCAATGACGAAGAACCTTCTTGGCTTATCGCTGTGTGCCGTCGCGCTGCTTGGATCGGCGGGATGCAAAGACTTAACCGAGTGTGCCGTCGACGCTGACTGTCAGGATCGCGCGTCCGCCCTGGGACAAGCGCTGTTCTGTAGCGAAAACATGTGCGTCGTGGGCTCGCCGCGAGGATCGCTGTGCGCAGAGGTCTATCCAGCAAACTCGTCGAGTGATGCAACCGTCGTCGGTGTGCTGGTCAATACCGTCACGGGCAGCGATCTGCTGCGACTCCAGGCTGCCAAGCTGGCCATCGACGAAATGAACATGGGGCTCAGCGCTGCGGGCAAGCCGCCGATTGCGCTGCATGTCTGTGAGACGAGCGCGACGGGAGCAGACATGCTCAAGTCGTATCAAGTG
The DNA here is from genome assembly GCA_937868485.1 of uncultured Myxococcales bacterium. Classification (GTDB taxonomy): domain Bacteria; phylum Myxococcota_A; class Polyangia; order Palsa-1104; family JAEUJZ01; genus JAEUKA01. The sequence goes on from CALMML010000197.1 coordinate 6,103, forward strand.
CTGGTCAACGATCGCAACGCGATGGCGGTCCTGGGTCCGAGCGGATCGGGCAACGTATCGCTGATTTCCGCCGAGGTGATTCACGCAGGCGTGCCGATCATGTCGTGGTCGGCGTCGTCGCGAACCATCTCGGATCTACCGGGAACGGGTCTGTTTTTCCGAACCGCTCCGTCGGATTTGCTGCAAGGTCCGGTGCTGGCCAAGCAGATTGCACCAGCAGCGATCTCGGCGAACTCGGTCGGAATGTTCGTCGTCGATGACTCGTATGGTACGGGCATGCGTCAGGCGGTGCTCGGCGCAAACTCGATGATCGCACCCAAGCCGTCGCTGACCTACAAAGAAGGCGTTGGCACCGATGAAGCGGCGGCGGTGAAGTCGCTGTCCGACTCGCTCACGAGCCTGAAAGCGCAGGCCGCGCCGCAGGTGCTGGTGACGATCTCGAACCTGTTTTCCGACAAGGTGCTGACGGGTCTTGTGACGTATGGCATCAGCACGACGCCCCCCACGCAGATCCTGATGAGCGACGGTGCCAAGAGCTCGAAAGTGCTGGATCTACTGAGCCAGGGCACAGCCGCAGAGCAAACGGCCATGAAAACGAACCTGGCGCGCGTTGTGGGCACGGCTCCGGGCGTGGACAAGGCAAACGCCAATGGCATCTACAACGGCTTTCTGGCGTCGTTTGGAGCGCGCTGGCCGGGTGTCGATCCGCGAACCAGCGCCTTTTCGGCCTATGCCTACGATGCGGCCTATGCGGTGGGCATCGCGATCTGCTCGGCGGGTGAAGTGACACCGACGCGCGTGTCGGAGTTTCTGCTGCACCTTAACAACTTCCAGAGCGCCGACAAAGTGCAGGTCGGTCAGTCCAGCTTTCTCAATGCGTGCAATCGCGTCGCTGCGTCGGCGGGACTGGCGCTGCAGGGCGCAACCGGCGTCGTGTCGTTTACCGCGCACGGCGATCGCGAGCAGGGTCTGTACGAGCGCTGGACGATCGACACCACCAACAAGACGTTTCTATCGACCAACGTGAACTAGGCTCACTTCGCAATCGGCAAACGACGTCACGCGGCGATGGCCGTGGCTGTCCAGTCGGGGCGACGGATAGTCCATTTCACGATCGACGAGCAGCGTCTCTAGCTGCGCAGCCCGCGCCGCGTCTAGCTCTTCCAGCACATCGGAACAAAACAGGGGCGCTTCCGTTGACTGTCCGTCGGAGATCCGCTTCCTGATGCGCTCGTAGCTCTGCGGTTCACGCTTGCCGCCGATCTCGGTGTCGAAGAAGCCCGAAAACAGGGGCAGCAGGTTGCCTTGCTCGGTGTGCTCAAAAAACAGACGCTGCGCCGCGACCGACCCCGACGAGTACACATACAAGCGATGTCCGTCGGCATGCCAGTCACGAAGCTTCGTCGCCGCGTCGGGATAGATGTGCGCGCGATACTCACCGTGACGATAGCCGTCTTCCCACAACAGCCCTTGCAGCGCCTTGAGCGCCGTGTGCTTGCGATCTTCGTCGACAAAGCGCAGCAGCGTCGACAAGACGTGATCATCGTCAGACGGCTTCCCGCTTGCGCGTAGCTCGTCGGACACTTGGTCTAGCCAGCGTCGGGTCTCTGGCTGCTGTCCATGGCGCGCGATCCAGTCCGGCAGCATCCGCTTCGCATACGGAAACAGCACCGACCGCACAAACGAGATCGAACCAACCGTGCCTTCAATGTCGACGACGATCGCGCGCTTCATGATCCGCTCGGCGAATCGTAGCGAGGAAACTGCGACGCAATCGGACTGCCGGTAAACTGCGCGACCCAGCCCGCCGGATTGATAAACAGACGGATCGCGACAAACGACGGCTCCGGGCCCATGTCAAACCAGTGTCTGGTCAGCGCCGGAACCGAGATCAGGTCGCCTTGCTCACACAGCACCTCACACACTTCCGTGCCAATGTGCAGGCTAAACAGACCCGAGCCAGCGACGAAAAATCGCACTTCATCTTCGCCGTGCGTGTGCTCATCCAGAAACTTTTTGCGCAGCGTGTCTTTCTGCGGATGGCTCGCTTGCAGGCTGACCACGTCGACGGTCTGGTAGCCGCCTTGTGCTTTCAACCGATCGATGTCGTGCTGATATGCGGCAATTACGGCTTCTTGGGAATCGCCCGCAGCGACGGGAGCACTGGCTTCCCAGCGCTCAAATCGGACCCCGCGTGCGCCCAGCTTTTCTGCGATCTGCGCGTGATCTTCCGCGACAAACACAGGCTGATTTCCGTCGGATTCCGCAAAGATTCGGAGTCTGCTCATGGTCGTAGTGTCCTTAGGTCCAGCTCACAAGACAGCAGAAACTCATACGCTTCCAGGTGCCTTCTCGCGTCGGCCATGTCGCGTCCCCACGCATACATTCCGTGCGATTCGATCAGGTATCCCCACAGCGGCTCACTATCGAGCAGCTCGTCGACTTTCTTCGCCAGCATCGGAATGTCCTGACTGTTTGGCAGGATCGGAACATCCAGCGTCGTGTCGTGCGTGCTCTGTCCATAAAACGCTTTGAGCAGCTCATAGCCGCGCAAGCGAACCTGACCATCTGACGAAAAAATCCGGCTCGCCACAGTCTGGGTTCGCGAGTGTGTATGCAGCACACAGCCGACATCGGAAAAGCGCCGATACAGCTGCGTATGAAGCGGTGTCTCTGCCGAAGGTCGCAGGTTTGACAACACCGGACGACCATCGAGATCCACGACCATGATGTCCGCGCTCGTCAGTCGTCCTTTGTCTCGACCTGAGACGGTAATCGCGATGTGACGGTCATCAATGCGCATCGAAAAGTTGCTGCTCGTCGCCGGAGTCCAGCCAAGCTGCGCCAGCTCTCTTGTGCTGACCATCATCTGCTCGGCGATGTGACTGAGCCGCTCCGCGTCGTACGGAATCAAAGACATGCCGCCATTCTAAAAGGCAGAGCCGTTCCGCAGTACGCTAAACAGACAAAACATGAGTCGTTATCCGCACTCCCAGCAGTGGCACAAGGATCGGTTTCAGAATCCCTCTCACTGGCCGAAGCGAACAGGAATCCGCGACGTTTTGCGCTGGCAGCTTGGCGATCGTCCCGCGCGCGATCATCAGTTTGTGCCTCCGCTGGTTGAAAACGATGGATCGCTTCTGCGTGCCAACCGCAGCGACGTGTCGGTGACTTGGATCGGACATGCGACTCTGCTGATTCAGCTTGGCGGTCTGTCGATTCTGACCGATCCAAACTTTGCGTCGCGGATGTTTACCATTCGGCGCACAGCCCCACCCGGCGTGTCTCTGTCCCACCTTCCTCCCATTGACGCAGTGGTTGTGTCCCACAATCACAGAGATCACCTGGATGAAGCGAGTGTCAAAGCGCTGGGTCCAGATGTTCTGTACATCGTTCCGCTGGGACTTGCCGGCTGGTTTGTGAAGCGAGGACTCCGTCGCGTGGTCGAGCTGGACTGGTGGCATGACCACACCGTGCGCGCAAACGGAGGCGCAGTCCGTTTCACGTTCGTTCCGGCGCAGCACTGGTCAGGAAGAGGACTCCGTGATCACAACCAGAGTCTGTGGGGCGGCTTTGTGATCGAGTCTGCTGCCGCACGCTTTTATTTTTCAGGAGACACCGGCTATCCCGCTGCGTTTGCAGAGATCGGAAAGCGCTTTCCTGACATTCACTTCGCACTCCTTCCGATTGGTGCGTATGCACCGCGCTGGTTCATGAGTCCGCAGCACATTGATCCCGCGCAAGCGGTGCTTGCCTTTGGTGAGCTAGGTGCCCGCAAGCTGGTGCCGATGCACTGGGGAACTTTTCAGCTCAGCGACGAGCCAATGGCCGAACCTCCGCAGCTTTTGCGCGAAGCAATGGGCACAGAATCCGCACGTATCTTAGGACTCGCGATAGGTGAGACACACTGGTCTTTGCAGGGAAAATAGCCACGTCTTGCTCTGACTTCGATGCGTCCTACAATGAAGAAACGCTTTGTTCCGATGAAGCGTCTAATCGCTTAGGAATTGTCTATCTGCTAAGCCCTTTCCGTTTGGTGAGTGGGGGGATTTTCGTGATGAAAAAGACTGTGGTCATCCTGCATAAGAGCGAACAAGAGGCTTCAACTCTCGTCGCTGCGCTTGCGGATCTGGGAATCCGTGGTGTCCTTCACTGCGATCCGCGTGGCGTCATCGCCGCGCTGAACCAGCACAAGCCGGACTATGTTGCGATCGAGATGGATCAGCCGCTCGTAGATGGTGCGCGGATGTGCAAGCTGATCCGCAGTGATGCGCAGACTCGGCAGCTTCCGATCCTGCTTCTGACCCGCGAAAATCAGGCTGCGCTTCACCCAGTTTCCGTCGAGATTGGTGCACAAGGAGTGGCCGTAGGCGCATCGCCCACACTGCTTGCGCAAGACATCCTGGTGCTGATGGAAAAGCGTCGTCCGCTGTTGCTTCCCAATGAAAGACAGCGGATGAACACGCTGCGTAGTCTGAACATCTTGGATACTCCGACCGATCCGATCCTGCATGAGCTGACCCTGGCGGCTTCGGTGCTGACCGGAACCCCAATTGCCGTCGTCAGCTTGGTGGATGAGCGGCGGCAGTGGTTTAAGTCGA
>CALMML010000198.1 GCA_937868485.1 uncultured Myxococcales bacterium
ACGATCAACACCGACAACCGGCTCGTCACCAACACGACGGTGAGCCGCGAGCTGCTGCTCTGTCACGAGCACTACGGCTTCACGCTCGAAGACCTGAAGGATGTGATCGTCGCTGGCTTCAAGAGCGCGTTTCTGCCGCACCGTGAAAAGAGCGACCTGCTCAAGAAGGTGAACGCGGAGCTGGATCGCTACCACGACACCATCGAAGAAGGCACGATCAAGCACAACAGCCCGAAGAACAACATGCTGCACCACATGCGGGCCGACATGACCCGCGAGCCGTAGCACAAGCTCCCGTCCTCGCTCCGTCTGAGCGAGAGACGGCTTCCCCGCTTACGCTTCCCGCGCCAGGTACTTTTCTTCCAAAATCGATCGCTTCAGCCAGTCACGCAGCGACGGAATGGTCTGCTTTTGCCAGCGATTGCTCAGACGATCGTGCAAAAACACCGCGAACGCCGCTTTCAGCATTCCGTCGAGATCGGCGATCAGCGACAGACGCTCACTCACTTTCTCGCTGTCTTCTTCGCTGAGCAGCTCCGGCAGCTTCACCCGCTTGAGGTCGAAGTGCTCGGCATTCACCGTCGCCATCCACAGTCGCTCGTCGCGCTCGAGGATCAGATCCAGCTCACGCACCGTCAGGCCACCGGCGATCGCATAGCGCACATCCGAGCTATGTCCCGTCGCGGGTCCACGCGCTGCGATCTCTCCCGTCGCATCACCGAGCGCACGCAGCACCGCACGCTCGCCAATTCGCATCCGAAACGGCGCCACGCGATCGGTTCCAGCGAACTGTCCGCCGTCGCTTTCTTCGTCGCAGAAATAGACCAGCCAGGTCAGAAACTCCCGTCCCAGGAAGCGCTGATCCGCGACATCGTCACGCAGCGACAGCTCGGTCTTGCTGACTTCCGTCTCACCCGAGGCGGCAATCTGATCAGCCAGGCTCGGCTCACGGCCTTTTTTCGGGGCTGCCATCTCTTATGCTCCTTGCGAAAGCTCGCCACGCAGCGCGCTCGCCAAGGCTGCGCCTTCTTCATGACCGTGTGGTGTTGGACGCAGTCCTACAAAGCCGTGCAGAAGCTCCATCGTCGGACGCGCGGACTTGAGCTGCGCCACCTGCTTGGTGTCGTGCTCGCTCTGTTCTTTGGCCCACAGCGCCGGACCTTCGATGTCCAGCCCCAGGTTAAACGTCTGCGAAAACAGCGCGAGCAGCGCTTCGTTCATCGACTTGGCATGCGAGTAAATCGCCAGCCGCTGCTCGTCCAGGTTCCAGACCACATCGACGGTGCGCACCTTCGGAGGCGTCGTCTTGCGCAGCTCGGCCACCAGGATCGCTTTCAGATCGCGCAGCGCCGCTGCCGACAGAATCTGACCGCGCTCCGACTCGATGCGCTGCTGACGCTGCTTGAGCAGTCGCTTCACCATCGCCCCCGGAGGCTTGAGCGTGTCCTGACGCAGCGACAGCATGATGTGGCCTTCGAAAAAGAACTTATCGAACGACAGATCCAGGTCGTTTTCGTCGAACATGCTGGCCCAGCCGAGGCTGCGGTCCTCATTGCCATCGACGTTAATCGGGACCAGGACGTGTGCGCGCACGTTCTTTTCGTAGGCTTCTTTGAAATCCTTCGGGGCGCTTCCGTTTACTCGGTAACGCCGCAACGTAATCCCACCCGACAGTGCTCCCATGACGGCGAATGGTAGCGACCCATCTGTCCCGAGCAATTTTTTTGCCCCGGCACAACCTGCGACCTAGCGCTAGGATGTAGGCCATGCAGCTTCGTCGGGTCGTCGGACTGATTTGTTGGCTGGTCTTCGCACTGCTGTCGTCGGGATGTAGCTTGCGCAAAGTGGGATATGACCTGGCCGGTCGATTCGTCACAAGTCGCATGGTTGACACCTTCGACCTACGAGGCTCAGACAAGGCCGCCACCGAGCGCTTTGTCCGTGAGCTTCACAAGTGGCATCGTCGCGAAGAGCTACCGCGTTACATTCAGCTCATCGACGGGCTCAGCGAGCGACTGCGCGACGGCATGAGCGAAGACGATCTGCGCTGGCTTCAGCAGCAAGGTGACGATGCGATTGCACGGCTGGCGGAAAAGCTCGCGCCACCGTCGGCAGAAATGCTGTCACACCTCAGCGAGGAGCAGCTTGCGCACGCCAACCAGAAGCTGGAAAAGTCCGAAAAAGAGCGCTTCGAGCGGCTCGATCAGTCCGACGACAAGTACTACGCCTACCGACTGGAAAATACCAAGAAGACGCTCAAGACCTGGCTCGGCAGCTACACCGACGAGCAGCTTGCCATCTTTGCGTCCTTTCACCATCAAGATCGAGACGAAGAACGAAAGCGCCGAGAAGCCACGCGAAAGAGCCGTGCCAGCCTGCTCGATGCGATTCGCCAACGGACGCCGCCCGCAGCGCTGTCGTCGATGATCCATCACTGGTTTACAACCCGTCAGACCAACCCAACGCCCGACTATCAGCAAAACGAGCAGCGTCAGCAAGCGCTCTACAACCAGCTGGTGCTGCGCGTCGACAAGACCTTGACCACCAAGCAGCGCGCGTATCTGCTTCATGAGCTGGCTGCGTGGCGACGAGACTTCGTCGAGCTGTCTGCGAAGTAGCTGCCGATTGTGGTAAGGAAAGCCTATGTCTTTCCCTTCGTCCGATGCCAGTGGCTCCGCAAACAGTGAAGTGACTGGCTATCGCGCTCCGGTCTTTTCCGGCCAGCGCTTTATGATTGTGCTGATCATCACGATGCTGACGATCGCTGGGCTCGCGATCATGGGTCTGCGCAGCAGTCAGCATCGTCGGTTTGCGGTGTCGCTCAGCACGATTCCTCCGCAGGCAAACTCTGGCTTTGTGACGATCGACAAGCCGCTGCTGCTGCGTGTGGATCACTCGTCGCCGCTCAGCAGCAGCCTGGTTTCGCTGGCGGTCCTGCTCGATGCCGACGGAAATCCGCTGAGCGACATCGTGTCGCTTGCGCCCGTGCCCGGACCCAAAGGCAAGCCCGTGCAGCAGGTCGAGTTTCCTCCGCTCGGCAAAGTGCCCGTTCGCGGTCGCGTGTCCGGGCTGGTGATGCGCGTCAAAGACAGCTCGCCCGAGACGATCGCCAAGCTCAAAGAAGCGCTCGAGCTGGACAAGGTCAAAAGTCATCAGCTCGCACGCATCTTCACGCGCACGATCGTCACTTGCAGAGAGCTGGGTGGACACGCCGAGCAGTCTCAGCGCGAGATCAAGTAGCCGCTACTTGCAGCAGAGCGTGAGCTGTCCCGACGGATTCGGTGTCGACGTGACCGCTCCCGCCGACTGACAAGCGGCGACGGCGGCAAAGTTTACAGCCTTCGGGGTAAACGCCAGCGTCGTCGTACCGTCTTTGATGTCCAGACACGCGGTATCCATCGCAACGTTCATGTTCTTGTTGGTGCCGCCCGTCTGACATGAGTTGCTGTCCGACACCCGCACCTGACCGCCGTTTATCGCACAAGCTCCCGCCGCAATCGAACACGAGCACGTACACGTCACCATGCCCGTCGTGGTCGTGAAAAACGTCTGCTTGTTCTTGAACGTGTCCGCTGGACAGCTGGCGTCCCCGTCGAACACCAAGCAGTCGTTGCTCTTGACCAGATCGACAAACAGCCCGTTCTGGCCTTTGTTTTCACACAGGAAGCTGTCGCTGGCCCAGGTTGGCGCGATGCTCACCGTCGTCTGCTTGGGCGTACAGCCACCCGCCGTGAACTTGTCCAGCTTCACCGACGGAGCCGCCGAGTTCGCCACCGACACCGTGCTACACGCCTGCGCAGGTGGGAAGCTGACCTTGACGCCCGTGCCCGCGCACGCCGTCTGGTCATAGAGCGTGATCGCGCCCGTGCAGGTTCCGCTGTTGCAGTTTGTCACCGGGCACGCGTTGGTACAGCTCTGCGCCCCCAGGCTCTGGTGGATGGTGGTTTCCCCAGAACATCCCGACGCGGCGGTCCGAACCGAGCCGGTTCCGCGATAGGTGGACTTCGACGCCAGACAGTTGCTGTGCGTCGAGCACGTTGGGTCCAAGCAGCCCGGCAAGCAGTTGTTGTTCACATCCGCTTCGGGGTTCAGACAGTCTTCTTGCAGGTTGTTCGGTGTCTTGGGGCACATCGTCAGGTCGAGCGGCGTTCCCGCGTCGCTCAACAGCTGACCATTGCTCAGCGCATCAAAGTCCCAACATCCAGCGCTGACAGCGACGGAAAACAGCGCAATAAGGGTAAATTTTTTCATTTAGTAACTCCTCGTCACATACAGCGGAGACAGCGAGCGCAGCGTCGCAATCGGCTTAAAGTTGCTCTCTCGCTTCTTGCCTACTTCGAAATATAGAAGAATCCCCGTCGCAGCCGCCCCCAGCGCAGCCGCTCCAAGCAGTCCGTAGCCTGCATACGACTGCTGCTGTAGCACCGACACATCGGCGCTCGGACAGACCGGCGAACACTGCGTCTGCAGCGTCGAGACCCGACTGCCCACTAGACCCAGCGTGATCGCGCCCGCCGACAACAGGCCCACCGTGAAGCCACCGACGATCAGGCTCGCGACCGGCGTTCGCCGCACTGGGGTCGTCGCCACCACGTCTGATGCACCCGCTCGGCTCTCACTTTCGACCGCACTGCCTCGACGACCGACTTCCCCTTCGAGCCGCGCGATCTCCTGTCGAATGTACGTTCCATCGGGATCGTCGGGATTGACCGCGATGTAGCGCTTAAAGTGCTGAAGCGCTTCGACGGGACGACCGATTCGCACCTCGCAGCGCGCCATGTTGTTCAGCAGCGCCGTCTTCGGCACAAGCTGATACGCCGACGTAAACTCCAGCCACGCGTTGGCATAGCTGCCTTGCGTATACAGCTCGACGCCGCGCATGAAGTGTTCACGCGCCGCTTGTTCCTTGACAGAGCTGACCGCTGGATCGGCAGCAGGTGCAGGCGCGGGTGCAGCCGCTGGGCTGGGACTTGCCGCCGGAGCAGGCGTCGGAGCAGGCGTCGCAGGCTTGGCTTCTTCAGGCTTTGCCACAGGCGGTGCTTCGACGGGCTTTGGCGCAGGCTTGCGCGCAGAAACCGGAGCCGTCAGTGACACAAGCAGTGAGGCAGACACACAGGCTGATAGCAGGCGCTGGTAGGCTGTAGACATGGTGAGCGTCTGACCATTTTACCACGCCACCGACCCGCGCTGACGGAAGATCGCCGCTAGTAGTGATGTGAGCTGGGATCGCTCGATCCACCGCCCGAACCACCGCTTTCGCCGCCGTCACTGCCATCGGGATCGTCGTCGCTTCCGTCAGCATCTACCAGGAAGCGCTGCCAGCTTGCGTCTTGCCTGCGCTCGGCCCGTCGCTCTTGCTTTTCCTGCTGCTTCTTTTGCTGCTTGCGCTGACCGTGGCGATCGTCGGTGCCTTTCAGCGACGACAGCGGCCACAGCTCATGCTCGACTTCCGCCAAGTTCGCGTCGAGCACCGCTTGCACCACGTCTTTGGACGACTTGTAACACGCCGCAGCCTCGTCGAGCGGAACCCGTCCGTCGAGGTTTACCAAGATCCCCGCGTCTCGGTATTCCGCATCGATCGACTTCTGCGACAGCCGCCGATACGCCTCGGATCGCGACAGCTGCCGTCCCGCCCCGTGGTTGACCGAAAAGCCCGACAGCGCCGCACTCGCCTTCGGTCGCAAGATAAACGAGTAGTCTTTGTTGCTACCGGGAATCAGCACCGGATGTCCCGTCTGTTCCCACATCGTTCCTTGCAGCGCCGGATGTCCCGCCGGAAACGCGCGCGTCGCCCCTTTGCGATGCACCAGCACGTCGCCAAACTCGGGATGCCATTCCTTCTGCACCAAGTTGTGGCTGATCTCGTAGACCAGCTCGAGATCGCGACGGAACACTTGCTTGAACGCGGCGGCAATCTCCTCGAAGATGACCAGCCGGTTTAGGATCGCAAAGTTACCGCCCGCAGCGACGGCATTTAAGTAGCTGCGATAGTGCTTCGAGTCGGGCGTGAAGTAGCCCAGATCGATGTCGCGAATCTTGTCCGGCTTTTCGGCGCGCGCCAGCTCGAAGTAGTTCGTCGCCAGGCCGTGACCAAAGCCGCGACTGCCAGTGTGAACCTGCACAAACAGCGTGCCGGTCTGTTCCGATCGCTGAAGCTCAATGAAGTGATTGCCACCGCCGAGCGATCCAAGCTGCGTCACACCACGCTCGGGCCGACCTTGCTTGCCCCACGGCACATCCCAGGAGTCATCGACGGGAATGCGATGGCGCTCGGCCCGACTGCGATCGAAGCTGGCACCGAACTTGTCGACGTAATACTCCGCGCCGCCGCGAATCAGCTCGTTAAACTCTCGCGTATCCAGGTTGCGCAGCCGCGTACTGCGACCGCCCTGCCCCATCTCGACGCGCTCCATCACAGCGCGATTGAACTCGCGACGCTTGTCCGGCGTGGCCTGCTCCGCCAGCACATCCGACTGAGCGCTCATCATCCCGCAGCCGATGTCAAAGCCCACCGGGCCCATCGCCACCGCGCCGTGGCTTGCGTCCGTCAAGATCACGCAGCCGACGGGAACCCCGTAGCCGTAGTGGGAGTCCGGTGTGATCGCCACCAGCTTGACGCCCGGAAAGCGCGTCGCGTTCACGATCTGGCGATACAGCATCGTTTCCGCGTCGGCCAAGAGCTTCGGCGTCAGAAACAGCCGAACCGGAACGCCCCCGGTATCTTCCGTCGAAAGCTCGTAATAGCCTTCCGACGTCCGTCGCACATGCTGCTTCCAGTCGCTCAGCGCGACCAGCCGCTCACTGTCTGCCATCAGTCGATCCGTATCCGCGTCTTTTCAACGAACGCGCGCGGGCTTCCGCCCACTTCGTGCCACGCCGCAAGGATGTCATCCGCCGGACAGCGACGCGCTTTGGCCATGTCCAGGAGCGGCTCCATCAGTCGCACACCACCATCACTGCCCAGATCACGCAGACCGGCCATCGCGATGCGCACCATCTCTTCCACGAGCGGCCCGATCGACTGACCGCGCACCTTGGCGTCGTAGCCGAGCTTCGGCACTTCCGCACGCAGCGTCACGCGCTCTTCGTCGGTCCAGTCCGCAACCAGCTTCCACGCCGCATGAAGCGACGACTGGCTATAAAACAGACCACGCCACAGCGACGGCAGCGCCCGAACATGAGACAGCGGACCCGCATCCGCCGTCCGCAGCTCGACGTACTGCTTCAGTCGTGCGTCGGGAAACAGCGTCGAAAGGTGCGTCTCCCAGTCTTTCAGCGTTGCGCGCTCACCGTGGAAGCCTTCGGCCATGAAGCGCCGGAACGTCATGCCGCCCGCCGGATGATACGTGCCGTGCCGATAGACAAAGAACATCGGCACATCCAGCGCGTACTCTGCGTAGTCGGCAAAGCCCGCGCCTTCCCGAAACATAAACGGCAGCACGCCACAGCGATCGTTGTCGGTATCCAGCCAGCAGCTCGCGCGATAGCTCTTGTACTCGCTCGGCTTGCCATCGACGAGCGGCGACGCAGCATACAGCGCCGTCACCAGCGGTCCCAGCCCGAGCCCGACCCGCATCTTCGCCACCGCGTCGGCTTCACTTACGTAGTCCAGGTTGGCCTGCACCGTCGCCGTACGCTTCATCATCTCGACGCCGAGCGTGCCGCGCGTCGGCAGATACTCGCGCATGATGTTGTAGCGGCCCTTGGGCATCCACGGCACGTCGCTCCACGTTCCGAGCGGGCGAAAGCCTACCCCGACGAACGCAATCGACAGCCGATCCGACAGCGGCAGAAGCTCTCGCAAGTGCGCATCGAGATCATCGGCACACTCGGTATCCAGCTCAAACGCGCGCGCCGACAGCTCGAACTGACCGCCCGGCTCCAGCGTGATCGATCCATCGTGACGCTTGAGCGCGATGGTGTTTTCGCCTTCTTTGACGGCCTCGCTGCCTTCCGCTTGGCCCAGACCTTCAAACAGCGCGCGAATCTGCGGACGACCGGGTAGATCGGAATACGGAACGGGTCGCACGCCACCGTCTTCATCGATCGCCATGCCGATCTTTTCGTGCTCCAGGCCGATGCGCAGCGGACCGGTTTTACAGCCTCGTTCAAAGTGCGCAATCAGCTCGTCCACGCTGCGAAGGGGGGTCGTCTGATAGGCATCGCTCGTGGAGGGAGTCGTCGGGGCAGCTTCTGTCATGTCGGCATCCTGGCGCAAAGTACGTAAAGCTTAGAGAGCCATCCGCACTCCGTCAACGACTGCCGACTGCCGCGCTACGTCCCGTACATCAATCGCAGATTCGTCAGTGTGGTCGCACCGCGTGAACCGCCACGGGTAGCGAAGCGCCTTCGCGTCTTGCCAGCAGTCCACCGCGCAGCTTCACAAGGGCCCGCGCCCGCAGAAGCGAGGTCGGCTCTGTGCCCACTGGCTCGCAGCGCTCATCACGGATCAGGCTCGCCCGCAGCACCCGCGCCACCTTTTCGGCCAGCCGTCCATCTTCACACGACAAGAGCAGTCGCAGCGGTAGCTCGGCCTTCAGCGCCTGACAGCGCAGCAGCAGCTGTGGCCACAGCTCGCCAGCGTCCGACTCGACCAGCGACTCCAGCTCCTCACAGATCAGAAAGCCAAGACCAAGCCGCTCAGGCTCTCTGCTGCGCAGCAAGCGATCGGCCCGCTGCAAGTCCGCCACCGCGATGTCCAGCCGGTGCAGGTCACTCGGAAGCGCGATCTCGCCCACCCGCAGACCTGTATACACCGACAGACGACGCACACAGCGCGCCACCGCTTGCTGGCTGGCACAGACGAGCAGCACCTTGTGTCCGCTGTGCGCATGATGCGCGGCGGCCAGATCGCAGATGCTGCGCTTGCCTTGTCCCGCCCGTCCCAGCAGCACCAGATCCGGCAGCGAGCCGCTTGGCGAAGTCAACAGCCCGCTCCGCACCGCTCGCTCTTGCAAAGGAAACAGCTCCGACAGGCCGGACAACCGAGCCGCAGACACCAGGCTCGGCACCACATCAAAAGCGACCAGGTCGTGAACGCTCAGACTCCGGGGCTGACAGGCCATGCCAAACTTGCTCCTTCGCGATTTGACCCGGCCAGTTTAAAGAAATTTGACTTACAAAAACAACAGCATTTTGAGAGCCAGACTTCCACATTTTCCCGATCTCTGCGGTTGCCCGTCGGACCACCGGAGCGTCAAATCGTTGCGAGCCAGTCGAAGCTGCGGTATGGGGCGCTGATGCTCGGTCCTCACGACTCGCGATCCCCGCTGCGTGTGCTGCATGTCGTGCCGTCGTTTTATCCAGCGCTCGGCTATGGCGGGCCGATTCACGCGCTGTACGAGCTGTGCCTGGCCCAAGTGGCGGCGGGGCGTTCGGTGCGCGTGCTGACCAGCGACGCCAACGGTCCAAGCCGCCTACGCGAGCTGTCAGGACGCTGGGTGTCCGAGCTGGGTGTGCCGACCTTTTATGCGCCGGTACGACTCGGTGAGGATCTGGCGCCGGCCCTGCTGACGCAGCTATGGCGCGAGCTGCCGTCTGCCGATCTGGTTCATGTCTCCGGCCTGTGGAGCGGCACCAGCTTGCTTGGGCTGCTCGGCGCAACGCTCACTGGAAAACCCACCGTGCTCACGCCGCACGGATCGCTGATGCCGTGGGCGCTTGCTGCGGGCGCTGGCCGACGTCGCAAGCTCACGGTGCTACGGACGCTGTGGCCCCTGTTCACGCGTCTTGGCGGCTGGCATGTCTCGTCTTCGCAGGAAGAAGCCGGTCTGCGACAGCTGATGCAGCACGGCCACCTGCCCTCGCACACGCCGATCGTACAGATCGAAAACGGCCTTCGTCCGCACGCAGCGATGACGATGCCAGCGCCCAAGCCGGACCCGATTTCGCCCAGGCCGCCGCAGCTTGTGGTGCTCGGGCGCATTGTCCCGATCAAGCGGATCGAGCTGGCGGTGTCCGCGCTCCATGCGCTGCGCAAGACCCTTCCCACCGCGCGGCTCACCATCGCCGGACCCGTGCCGCCATCGGAGCAAGCGTACTTCGACACGCTCCGCGCCCAGATCGACCAGCTCGGTCTGTCCGCTGCGATCGACTTTCCGGGCCTGGTCGGGCCCGATCACAAGGCCAAGCTGCTCGCTGAGGCGACGGCGCTGTGGCTGACTTCCCACATGGAAAGCTTTGGCATCGTGGTGCTGGAAGCGCTGGCCGCTGGAACACCCGTGATCGCGGTCTCGTCAACGCCCTGGCAGCTGCTGGATGCGCAGCGGGTGGGCCACTTTGTCGAAGCCACCCCCGAGGCGATCGCTTCGGCGACCTTGCGCCTGTGCCAGCTATCCGACGCCGAGCAGGCCGAGCTTTCCGTTCGCTGTCAGCGACTTGTGGCCGATCGCTACACCTGGCCCGTGCTGGAAACGAAGCTCTTTGCGTTTTACCAAGCGATCCGATCTCGCAAGTAGCCGCTGTCGCCCAGCTCTTGCCGCCCGTCCCTGCGAGCGGACATCTTGACGAAGCCCGGCCTTTATCGGCAAAGTCACTCTTTATGAAGATGACCAAGCTCTCTCTCTCGGCACTCATTGCTCTTCCCCTTGTCGCCCTCGCTGGCTGTCACAGCTACAAGGAAACCGGCATCAACTTCATTCGGCAGAACAACGCCGACCTGAAGGGCTGTTTCCAGGAAGCCGCCGCGCGCAACCCGAACCTCAAGGGTCAGATGGAGCTGGCGTTTGAGATCGACCCGACGGGCAAGGTGAACCGCTTCAACATCACCAAGGACGAGTACAAGGACCCGATCCTTGCCGACTGCGTCAAGATCAAGGCGACGGCGTGGACCTTCCCGGCCCCGACGAGCGGCAAGAACGAAGTCTTCACCTACGGCTTTACGCAGTAGCCGCAGCCTTCGTCACCGACCGATAGACCAGTCTCCGGGGGGAGAAATGATCGCAAGCAGGCCATGGCCGAAGAACAGATCGCCAATCCCCCGTCTGAAGAGCGCGAGCTAGGCTTTGATCAAGTCCTAGAGCGGCTCCACAAGATCGTCACACGCATCGAGCAGGGCAACCTGCCGCTGGAGCAAGCGCTGTCGCTGTTTGAAGACGGCGTGCGTCTGTCGCGACGGGGCAGCAGCATCCTCGACGCCACCGAGCAGCGCATCGAGCTACTCGTTCGCGGGGAAGACGGCAGCGAAACCCGACGGCCCTTGGCCGCACCGGGCAGCACCTCGTCTCCCGGCGACCTACCGTAACGTACCTTCTGCCATCGGGTGTCTGCCCGATCTCTTCCCTCGCAGCTTCCTCGAACTGACCCGCGCAGCGCACAGATCAAGGGCTTGCTCCATCACGGCGCTAGAACGCCGATGGTCGAGTTGATACACTGCGCATGATGTCGGCCAACCCACAACCCAAGTCTGCCCCTGTTTTTCCTCCAGAGGGTGTTCCGACGGGACGCCCTTCGGTGGCCCACGACCGCCCGAGCGTCAACATGTACTCGATGTCGCCACCGGGTCCAGGCGGCGGCGGTGGAATGGGTGGCGGCGGCGGTGGTGCTCCCGGTGGTGCGGGTGGCGCGGTCGGAGCCCCTCCCGGTGGCAAGTACGCCATCTTGCGGGTGATCAGCGGCAACGATCAGGGCAAGACCTTCGAGCTCAAGCACACCTCGACGACCATCGGACGCGGCGCGGACCAGATGATCATCGTCGCCGACATCGCAGTGTCGCGAAAGCACCTGCAAATTCACATGTCGGGCAACGGCTATCGCATGCAGGACATGGGCTCGCCAAACGGCACCATGGTCAACGGCAAGCGGCAGCCGGAAGGGCAGCTCGTCGACAACGATCAGATTGAGATCGGCAACACGACGATGCGGTTTGAGCACTCACCGTCACGCGCGCAGCAAGAAGCGCCGCCTCAGCCGGTGATGCAGCAGCCCATGATGCAGCAGCCCATGATGCAGCAGCCCATGATGCAGCAGCCCATGATGCCCCAGCCGATGATGTCGCAGCCGATGGCATCGTACGCAGGGCAGCCGCAGATGGGAGGCTATCCTCCGCAGTCGGGCTATCCGCAGCCGGGTGGCTTTATGCCGCAGCAGATGCCGCCGCAGCTCTCGCCGCCGACTTCTGCGGTTGCGTCGCCGCCGATGATGACTGGCATGCCGCAAGCGATGCCGTCTCAGTCGATGTCGATGGGTGGCGAAGGGGCCGCTGGCGGACCGCTCGCGTTCCTCGGTGACAACCGCAAGCGCACGATGTACCTGGGCGCGCTCGGTGGAGCGCTGCTGGTTGGTCTGATTGGCCTGGGCCTCACCTCGGCGCTGCGCTCGTCGGGTGGTGGCAAAGCGCTCGACCAGGTGATGGATCTGTACGTAAACGGCACCAAGAACTTCACCGCCGGTCACTACGACGAGGCCAAGAAGTCGTTCCAGGCGGCGATGGAAAAGGCGCCCGACTCGGCGGTGCTCAAGCGCTACGTCGAGCTGTGCGATGCGGAAGCCAAGATGGCAGCGGCGCTCGATGCGGCCAAGCGAGCGCTCGACAAGCGCAGCTACGCCGACGCCCTCAAAGAGTTCGAAAAGGTTCCCAAGGACTCGACGCTGTACGAAGACGCGCAGCAGCAAGCGCGACTCGCCCGGCGGGAAGCCATCAAGGCGCTGGTGTCGGAAGCGAACTCGCTCGCCAAGAGCAGCTCAGGCGAAGCCATGGATCGCGTCCGTCAGGGCCTGGAGATCGATCCCGAAAGCAGCGAGCTGCTGGAACTAAAGGCACGCCTGTCGGGATCCAAGACCGAAGAGCCGGTCGCCGCCGCCGAGCCAGAAAAGCCTGAGCGCGTCGAAAAGCCCGAGCGCGTCGAAAAGCCTGAGCGCGTCGAAAAGCCCGTCGTGAAAAACGATCCGCCCAAGAAGGTGGAAGCGGCACCGACTGCGGGTGGCGACCTCGACACCAACAAGCAGGCCTCGGCAGCGTACAAGAACAAGGACTTTGCGGGCGCCATCTCGGCGCTACAGGCCAGCAAGAACCCGAAGGCTGCGACGACCATCAAGGACATCCAAGAGGTCAAGGCGCAGACCGAGCGTGGCGCCAAGGCTGAAGGCTCTGCCCCCAAGGATGCGCTCGCGGCCTATCAAGCGGCCTCGGCTGCCGACCGGCGACTCGGTGGCGGTCTGTCGAGCTTCCTGAGCGGCAAGGTCTCTGCGATGTCAGCCAAGGCCGGTGGTGGTGGCGCAACCGCAGCCAAGCCCGCAGCCGGTGGCGATCCCGCCAAGGACGCGCAGGCGGATCAGCTCCT
>CALMML010000199.1 GCA_937868485.1 uncultured Myxococcales bacterium
ACAGACGGAAGTTCTTGATGTCGCCGTTTTCCA
The DNA here is from genome assembly GCA_937868485.1 of uncultured Myxococcales bacterium. Taxonomy (GTDB): domain Bacteria; phylum Myxococcota_A; class Polyangia; order Palsa-1104; family JAEUJZ01; genus JAEUKA01. Next base: position 34 of record CALMML010000199.1, read on the forward strand.
TGAACAGGACCTTGATGTCCTGTCCACCGATGTCGCAGATGACGTCCACGTCGCCGAAGAAGTGAACGGCGGACATCATGTGTGCCACCGTCTCGACGATGTTGCAGTCGCTCTTCACCGACTCTTGCAGCACGTCCGCCGCGTAGCCGGTCGCGCCAAAGCCCATCACCTGGAGCTGCGCGCCCTGACCCTTCACGTAGTCGCGGATGCGCGACAGGATCTCTTTGGTGTCCTGGATCGGGTTGCCCTTCGACAGCTGGTATTCCTTGGTCAGGATCTCCGCGGTGTCGTAGTCGATAAGGACCGCCTTCGAGGACGTCGAGCCACCGTCCATGCCGATGACGCCACGCACGACCTGACCGGGCTCTAGCTGCTTCTTGGTGAACTTGGGAATCCGGTACTGCTCGCGGAAGGCATCCAGCTCGGCCTGCTTTTCATCGATCGAGGGCGCACGCAGAAGCGGCGATCCCGCCGAGTCACCGAGCCGCGACTTGCGACCCGTGGCGATGAACTCTTGCAGCTTGTCGATGCCGACAAAGCGACCGACGTCCGCCGCTTCGTACATGCCGTACATCACCGCGCCAAACGCTGCGTAGTACTGCGCGTTCTGCGGCACCATGATGAGCTCTTCGATCGGCACATCCTTGGGATACGCAAAGCCGCGATCGTTCCAGGTCTCGGGAATCCGCTTGCGCCAGCACTCGCGAAGGAACGGCAGATAGGTGTTCGGTCCACCGAGCAAGAGCACCTTCGGACGCAGCGTGTTGCCACGCGTCAGCACCGACAGGTTCTGCATCACGATCGCGTCCGCCAGCGAGTTCATGATCTCGACGGCGGGAATGCCGCTCTTGACCAGGTTGACGATGTCCGTCTCTGCGAACACGCCGCACTTGGCTGCAACGTGGTGAAGTCGGCTGTCGTCGAACTGGATCTTGACGACCTCTTCGTTCGGCAGCGCGACCTTGAGCACGCACTTGTCGATGGTGGCGCCGGTACCGCTCGCGCACTTGTCGTTCATCGACGTGGTCGCCTGCTTATCACCCGTCTTCTCGTTCTTCTTGAAGATGATGATCTTGGCGTCCTGACCGCCTAGCTCCACCACCGATCCCACGTCGGGATGAAGCGTCTCAACGGCCAGCGTGACCGCGTTTACTTCCTGAACGAACTTGGCGCCAATGTGCGGAGCAATCGGTGACGCGCCCGAGCCCGTCACAAACAGTCGCATCGACTCTTTGCCAAGGAGCGGCAGCGCTTCGCCAATCTGCTGCAGAAAGCCGAGCACAAACTCCGCTTGCTTGGTCTGGTGGCGCTGGTAGTCGCTCCACAGGATCTCTCGCGTTTCGGGGTCCACAACCACGGCCTTTACGGTGGTGGAACCGACATCGATGCCGATCATCACCGGCTTTACGCGATGGGTGCACTGCGGCGAGACAAATAAGGACATGCGGCCCTGCTCCTTCGTCGAGATCGTCCGTCACACGCGCTGGCGTGGTCAGGAAGTCTACCGATTAGACTACCAGTACAGTCTATGGGCAGACGTTACGCGCCACAATCCACACAGGTCAACAAAAAAGACCGTCGCCCAAATCGGCTCAGCAGAGTCGCATTTTGCGCAGCGGAAAGACCCAGGCTTCCCGTGGACCGTTCGGCTCCGCGACGAACTTGTCATTAAGTTTTAGTAATATTCCTTGTATATTGATCATGTGAAAGTCCGCCATACTCTGTCCGCTTGGGCCGCAGCGGCGGTGCTGCTCGTTGCCCAGAGCGGTCGCGCCGATGACGTGATGGACCAAGCTCGCAAGCGCTACGCCGCCGGTGAGCGCGAGTACGCCAGTGGTCGCTACTGGCAGTCTGCCAAAGCGTTCGAGGAAGCCTACGACCTCTCTCGCAAAGGGGACCTGCTGTATAACGCCGCCCGCGCCTACGATCGCGGTGAGTACTACCTGCGCGCGATCGAGACCTACGAAGCGTATCTAAAGGCTGGAGCGCCGCCCGATGTCGAGCAGATCAACCTGCGCATCGCGGCCCTGCGCAAGCTGCTCAGCCAGGTTCAGATCAAGCTGGGCGACAAAGCGTACGTCTTCGTCGATGGTCACGAGTACTACCAGACGCCGATGAACGGGACCGTTTCCATCGACAGCGGCTATCACCGCATCGAGGTTCGCGCAGGCAATCGCTTCTGGGCCAAAGAACAGCAGTTTGTCCCCGGTGAGCGCTACGAGTTTGACGCGCAGCTCGAAGAGGATCGCGGCGGTGGACAAGGACTCATCAGCGCAGCATCGGTCGAAGAGAGCCGATCCAAGCCGCGCACGCGCCAGGTTGCACTGGTCGTCGGAGCCGGTGGCAGCGTCGATGTCCTTGGCAACAACTATCCACCGCACCAAGCGTCGATCGTCCTTGGGGCCGAATATCGGGTCAAAGAAGGCGTGCGTGGCGCGTTCGACCTGGGCGTAAAGATTCCGATTGAGTTTCTTCAGAGCTGGACCAATGCCGGGCTGCTCATCGGTGCGCGAGGCGCGCTGACGCCGGTTCCGCGCATTCCGTTTGAGCTGGTGCTGTCGCTCGATGCAGGCTTTGCGACGCTCGACTATCGATCGAGTGCGCCGGTTTCGCCCAAGTGGCCGTGCGCATCGCCGTCGGCGCTGTCGAGCTGCTCGATCTATGCGTTTCGCGTGGTGCCTGCGGTGAGCGTGGCGTATCGCTTCGCGCCGTCGTTTGAGCTGCGTGCGCAGCTTGCAGGCGCCGAGCTAAACCTGAGCGATCCGCTGTTCGATCTTCGGCTGGCGTTCGGACTACAAGCCGCGTATCGCTTCTTCTAACAGCGGACGTCCCAGCGACGGTTAGTAGATGCCTGGGAAGATGCGCGACGGAACTTGTCGTCGATACTCTTCCCAGTCTGCGCCGTACTTGGCATGGCACAGCGCATCGTCACGACGCTCTCGGTGAATGAGCAGGATCGTGAAGTAGATGATGTAGAAGTACGGCAGAAGGTTGGACACGCCGGCGCACAGACACCACGCGAGCGCCATCATCAAGTCGCCGCAGTAGTTCAGGTGTCGCGCCAGTCCCCAAAAGCCCGATGCGAGCAGCTTGGTTCCGCGCGCGGTCCGAATGAACTTCGCGGGCTTGCCCCAGATCAGGTGATCCGGGTTGCGGCTGAAGTGATGCTTCTGGATGTTGGTGCCTCGGAACACCGCGTAGCCGCCCAGGTTGAGCGCAATGATCCCGAGCACCGCCCACGTCGGCAGCTCACCGGGATGCGACAGCAGATACTGCGCTTGCAGGCTGTAGGTAAACGGCACCCACACCAAGTCGCCAAAGCAGAGCATCCAGCCAAAGCGCTCGTGCTTGATGTCCCAGGTCGTCAGGATCGCTTCTTCGTGGAAGAAGTAATCCATGATGTAGAAGAACTGGAACAGGCAGACCAGCATCATCGGCGTCGACACCGTGTGATGAAGCTGCCACTGCTTGGCCGCGATCGAAAAGTTGATGAGCACCCACAGGATGAGCCCTGGTCGCGCCTCGCAGAACAGCTTGAAGTCGAAGCGTCCGACGCGAGGGTTGAGCTGCGAGCCCATAAAGTAGTCGTACATGACCCGTCCCGTCATGTGCTTGTCAGGCGACGCTTTGCCTTTTAGGTACAGATACAGGCTCAAGCCGTAACAAAACAGCGTCGTGGTGCTGATGATCGGGCCCATCTCGTCGAACAGGAACGTCGGCGGAATCCAGCCCATCCAGCAGCAAAAGAACATCGTCAGCAGCGTCAGCCAGAACGAAAACCAGCCGTTCATCTTGTACGGCAGCCGACTGCCATCCGCGAGCGGCGTTCCTTCGACCCAGTCTCCCGGCGCGTAGACTTGGAGCAGCGCTTGACCGCCCAGCCACAGCGACACAAACAGCGTCGAAGCCAGCGTCGGTGCCGGAACCAGCTTCACCAGGCTGGTTAGCTCGTCCACCGACTTCGGAACCAGGAACGAGCCCTGGTTCTGCGTCATGCAAATCCACATGTAGTACACGAGCGGCGGCAAAAGCAGCATGATCGGCAGCCACGCTGCGCCAAACTCGTACTTTTCCATCGCGGCCTGAAGCTCTGCTTGCGTCGCAGGCTCAGACTTGGCGCTCACTTCCCGTTGCGACATCGAAGACCTCTTTGCCCAAGCGACCGACTAGAACTTGCCCTTGAGCAGCGAGCGAATCGTCGCCGCGCCGTAGGTCTTGACCGTCTGCCAGATGATTCCGGGATCGATGCCGACAAACAGCGCGCCACCCAGTCCCGTCGGCAAGCAGCTTGGGATAAAGCCACGTCCGTACTCGAGCATCCAGCCGTATTCGGGACAGCGATAGGCCTTGGCCTGACCCGGTGCCAGATACGCGACTTCGCCGGGCTTGTAGACGCTGCGCTCGATCGGCTGGTCGCCAATGTAGACCCACATCTCGCCGTCGAGCATGAAGTCGTAGATGTCGAGCCGATACGTACCGGAAAAGCCCTCGGTGCCAATCGGTGTGCCGAAGATGATCAGGTATTCCGACAGCGACGCATGCAGGATGGTCATCACGCCGCACGCGCCGCCGGTCAGGTTGAAGATCCACTTGTGCTCGGTGTTGATGAAGCCGGGATACGCTTCGGCCAGGTCGCTGGTGAGCTGACGGAACATCTGCTCTCGCGGCATGCCGACGACGCGCTTGCTCAGGGAGTGAAGCTTATCGGGATCGAAAATGTAGCCCATGCTGGTGTCGGTCCTCGTAGGTTGGCCTGCGGGCTTGTGCGCCCGGACTGACTGTGCCAAACGGACACCAGCTTGTCTACGCCCGCGTGAGCGCCGCGCAGCGACGGATCAGCTTACGGAAGATCTTCTTCGCCAAAGGCCGGATCACTCGGAGACTTTTGCAGTGGCAGCACCGGCGCGGGCTCTGGCATCGGAACCGACGGAACGGCACCGGCTCGCGACGGATCTTCTGTCACTGGCCCAACTCGGTCATAAGCAGCTTCGGCGCTCGGATCCGGGTCCAGCCTCGGTAGACCTTGCGCTGGAGCCGGACTGCTCGCCTGCATCATCGTCGGACTCGGCGGACCAAACGGCTCGCTTGGCTTGCCCTCTTTGATCATCGGTGGACCAAACGGCTCGCTCGATGCACTCTCTTCGACCAGCTTCGGCTCCGCATCAAGCGACTCTCCCGCGAGCAGCTTGCGAATCGCATGCGTCCGTTCCAACGACGACATCGTCTGATACGCCACGATGGTCTGTCCGGCCTTCAGCTCACTCGAGCGCGGCATGCGGTTGATCCGCTCCATGTCCGCCGCCGACAGCCCGTAGCGCTTGCCGATCTTTTCCAGCGAGTCACCGCTCTGCACCTTGATGAGCAGTCGCTTGCGACCCCGCAGCGTCTCGACCAGCTCGAAGAACTCATCGCTGCCGGTCGTCACCACCCGAACCCGCGCCGGATCCACCAGCACCACCTGCGAGGTATCGAGCTTCGGATCCACCCACAGCGAAAGCACCATCTTCGTCGCCAGCGTCGCTTCCGGGTCCAGGCTGTTCCAGCGCAAAAGGTCGGTGTCTTTCACCTTAAAGAAGCGCGCAATCGACCAGATGCTGTCGCCCGAGATCGTCCGATAGAAGATCTGCTTTTTGCCGGGGACCGAAAAGCCCTTGTCCGGCACTGCGACCACCACGATCTCATCGCCCGCAAGCGAGCCCGGCACAAGCGGCTCTTGCGCGCTGCGACTTGGCGGCAGAAGCAGCGTCAGCCCGGCACGAACTTCCGCCGAGTCATCGACGCCATTGATGCTGCGCAGCCGACTGACCGCCACGCCTCGCACCCGCGCGATGTCTTCCAAGCGCTCGCCGAAGCGCACGATGTATGGCTCGAGCTTTTCGCCCCGATAGTCGTAGGCCGCCACAAACTGCGCGGCGCTGCCGATGGGAACATGAAGCTCCCAGGTCTCTCCCGGCCCCAGCGGTGGCGTTCGTCCCCGTCGCAGGTGCGGATTCAGACGCTGCAAGTCTTCCGTCGTTGCGTTCACTGCTTTCGCCGCAGCCGAAAGGCTCACCGAGCCATGCACCGTCACCGAGTCAAACGACAGCGGCGGATCGGGCTGCATCTCCTCATAGCCGAAGAAGCCCTTGTTTTCCCCGACCAGCGCCGTCGCAATCGCTTTGGGCACATAGAGCAGCGTCTCCCACGGCAGACCGTCTTCGTGCCGGCACAGCTCCCAGTAGTCGTTGGTGTTGTACTTCTGCATCGCCCGCAGCACCGCGCCGTAGCCCGCGTTAAACGCCGCCAGCGCCAGGTGCCACGATCCAAACCGCGCCTTCAGGTCGCCCAGATAGCGCGCCGCCGCATCGGTCGAGCGCACCGGATCTTGCCGCTCATCGACCCAGTAATCGACGCGCAGACCGTAGATCCGCGCACCTTCGGGCAAAAACTGCCACAGTCCGACCGCGCCTTTGTGGGATCGATCGTGCGGATCGTAGCCACTTTCGATCATCGACACGTACAGCAGAAAGCGCGGCAGGTTGTACTTATCCAGCGCCTTTTCGATGAGCGGCTTATACCGACCTTGCCGACGCAGCCACGACGCCATGATCGAGCGTCCGCGTCGCTCGTCTTTGTAAAACTCCAGGTACTTGATGACGTGGGCTTCAAAGCGCACAAACGTTGGAGCCAGTCCCAAGTTATCGAGCAGCTTCAGCGCTTGCAGCCACGGCACCGACGAGCTAGGCGGTGGCGTTTCCGGCTTCGACGGCAGCGGCGTGTGCAGTCCGTCGGCCATGCCTTCACTCGATCCACCTGGGTGCAGTCCGTCGGCTGGCGTGCTCAAGCCATCGCGCAGTCCCGCGCGAGGAAATGTCTCGGACTCAAACGAGCGCAGCTCACGAAGCTCCGGCGATTCTCGCGAGGTATCCAGCGTTCCACCCCGAATGGCCCGTCGCTGAACTCGATCGTCTTTGGGATCAATGACGGTCCGGCCTCCGTCGCTCGCGGTCGTGTGAACCTCGCCTGGGCCTGCCGCAAACACCGGACTGGCCGAAACAAGCAGCCACAGTCCCGTGTACAACCGAAACGGTCCGCGCTTTGCAGAGAAGCCGTTCATAACGCTGGGAAGTTAGCAGCGCTTTTCAGACCGCCAAACATTTTTCGCCGCTGCGAGCCGATATCCAGCCCGTCCGATGGCTGTGTTGCCGTTTTTCACGCGCGACGCAGCGACTCGGTGGGCTGGTCACAGGTCGCTGGCAGCAGCACGCGCAGCCAGGTCCGCTGTCGCTTCTGCTCGGCGTTGCGAAGTCGCGTCTGGATTGTCCCACGGTCAGCCGGGTATCATCGAATCCCATGGGGCTTACGATGCGTTCGCTTTTCTCGCTCCGTCGGTTGCTTGGGCCGGCCTCTGCACTGGCGCTGGCGGCGGGGCTCGCCCTGTCACCGTCCACCGCTTCGGCCCAGGGTCGCGCCGGTAGCGAAACCGAGGAAGAAGCCATCCTCAAAAAAGCCGAGGAGCACTTCCAAAACGGCGACTACGACTCCGCGGCGGATCTGTACGACCAGGCGATCAAGCTGGACCCAAACCGCGTCGAAGCCTTCGTCAAGCGCGCCTCGCTGTACTTTCGCGAGCGCAAATACGATCAAGCGATTGAGCTGCTGACGCGCGCCGAGAAGCTGTCGGTGAGCGATCTGTCGGTGAAGACCGCGCTCGGTCTGACGCTGTACGAAAGCGGTCAGCGCGAGCGAGGGCTTGGCTACCTGGAAGAAGTGGCTCGTCAGCGTCCCGAGACGCACGGCGCACAGTTTCAGCTCGGCAAGCACTACGCGCGCATCGATCCCAAGCGAGCGAGCCAAGCGCTGGAGCAGTACTTTCGCTTCCGTCCCGAAGAAGACAAGCGCAACGACTGGGAAGCGCAGCTTTTGCTCGGCACGGCGTACTACCTTGGCGGGAATCTGACCGAAGCGCGCAAGCTGCTCGAAAAAGCGCAGGACAGCCGACCAAGAGACAACCAAGTGCGGCTCACGCTCGGGACCGTGCTGATTGCGCAGCAGAAGTGGGCTGAAGGAGCCGCGCAGTACGAGCCGCTTCAGTCCGACATTCCCCGTCGTCCCGCCGTCGCGTTCAACCTGGCGACCTGCTATCTGCACCTGGGTCGACGGGACGAAGCGCGCAAGCTGGCCCAGACCTATCAGAGCCTGCGTCCCGATGATCCGCGTGGATCGATCCTGCTCGCGCAGATTGAGCAGAGCGGCGACAAAGAAGCGGACCTGCGCGAAGCCATCCGTCGCTACGAAGAAGCGCAGAGCCTGCAAAAGAAAAATCCGAGTCAGAACAGCAAGGTGAACGTCTCGGCCTCGATTGGGCGGGTGTACCTGAAGCTGGGTGACTCGGCACGGGCATCGGCAGCGGCGGAAGCAGCACTTTCGGATCTGTCCAGCAAGTCAGGCAGCGAGGGTGCCAGCATCGATGAGATCCAGCTGCTGGCGATTTCTCTCGAAGCGCGGCTTCAGCAGATGAACCAAGGCAAAGTCGGTCCCGGTGCGGGTCCGTCGGGCATCCAGAACATGGCCGATAAGCTGGCGCAGCTTGCACCGTCGGATGCCAAGGTCTTGGCGCTGGCAGGAAGCGGATCGTACGCAGCCGCCAACTTTGAAAAAGCCCGTCGCTATTACACCGACTCGCAGCAGCTGGATGAGCGGATTCCTCGCTCGCGCTTTGGGCTGGCCAAGACCTACGAACAGCTGGCGCTTTCGACGATTGCAACCGAGCTGACCGACCCCGAAAAGGCCAGTCGCGAGGCCAAGGAAGCGAGCAAAGATCCCAAGGCAGGTGAAAAGCCAACGCCGCTCGGCAGTGCGATTCAGCTGCTGCAAAAGGCGCAGAAGCTCGATGACTCACCGTCGATTGTGCGTAACCTGGCGACGGCGCTGATCCTGCAAGGAAGCGCGCCGGAAGCGGAGCGGCTGGTGGCGTCCTCGATTGCGACGACAGGCAAGAGCGATCCGCTGCTGTGGGTGCTGCAAGCGCGCATCCAGGGACAGCAAAAGCAGCTTCCGCAGGCCGCTGAGTCCGCCGATCGAGCCGTCACGGAAGCCAAAAAGCAGCTCGATACCCTGCCGGTGGCCGAAGCGGGACGAAAGCCGCTCGTGCTGAAGCTGCTGGCGACGGCGCGAGTCGAACAAGCGGCCCGCTATGTCGCACTCGATGCCAGTCGAACCGCAGCCCCAAGCGCCAAAGATCGAGAGCGTATCGACAGCGCCATCGACGGAATGCAGCAGGCTGTGCGTGACCTTAGCAGCGCAAGCGGTGCCGACGGAAAAGAGCTTCAAAAAGCCGCGCAGCGCAACCTCCAGCTGCTGTATCTACGACGCGCTCGACTGCGGCTGATGGAAGCCGAAGCGCACATTGGTCGCAGCGGCGTGACGCAGCAGACCACCAAAGAAGCCGAAGACGCGCTGTCGGACGTTCAAAAGGCCGTCGAGCTAGGCAGCTTCGAGCACAAGCCAGAGCTGGGCTACGCGCAGTGTCTCGGCTCGCTGGCGGGTGCGCAGGCCAACCAGTTTAAGGCCGCGCGCGATCTCATCGCCAAAGCCAAGGACAACGGCTGCGATCTGGTCGCTCCGTATAACCGCCTGGGCACCGAGCTTCTGTCGGTGTTTGTTCAGTATCGCGCTTCGACGGCACCGCTTCAGCGAGAAGCCCTGCTGCGCACCCTGCCCCGGCTGCAGAGCAAGGCGACCGGCAGCGACGCGGCGACGCTGCAAAAGGTACTGCGTGCGATGCTGTATTCGACCAACCTGGCGCTCGCCTATGACTATCACCTGATGGGTCGCAGCAAGCTGGTCGGTCCGACGCTGCGCAACGCCCAGAAGGTCATGCCGCAGCGCGCTGAAAACGACGAAGATGTGGTCCTGTCGCACAACCTGGCCGTGGCCGACATCGTCGAAGGAAAGCCCAGCGGTGAAAAGGTGCTGGAGCGGCTCGCACCCAATCCGCCCGAGTCGCTGGTCAACCTGGGCATCTTGCATGACCGACGCGGCGAGGCCAAAAAGGCGCTCGACTTCTATAAGCGGGCCGCCGAAAAGGGCGCTCGCACCGCCAAGCTACGCGAGTGGATCGACACCAAAGACCGCATGATCGGATCGGGGCAGTCGCAATGAGCCACGCAAAGCACTCTTCCATGAACCTGTCGCGACGGCAGCTTGCCTGGACCATCGGCGCGCTGCTGTGTGGGCTGAGCGCCTCTGCAAACGCCGCTGACGGACCGCTTCAGCTTGCGTTTTACGCACCCACGGCCCCGCTGCCCTCTGCCGAAGCCCGCTATTCGTTTACCGACAAGCTGGGACAGACGCTCGGTGCCGCAGGCATTCCGGTGCAGACCAAGGTCTTTGCCCGTCCCCAGGACTTTGAAGCCGCGCTGAAAAAAGGGCTCATCGACCTGGCGATCATCGATCCGGTCTACGTCGCCGAGCGCGGACCCAACTTCCAGGTCCTGGCCATCGCCACCGCATCGGGAGAAGCCTACCTGCGCTGGGGCCTGTACACCCACGAAGCGGGCGGCAGCCTGTTTGACATGGCCGGCAAGCGCTTGGCCTGGGTGGCTCCCGGCGGCAAGGACGGCTCGTACATCGGCAACGTCCTGCTCTACGGCGAGCTAAAGACCTCGTTTTTCAACCTCCGACCCGCCGCCCCCGACATGAGCGCCGCCGTCAGCGAGGTCGTCCTTCGTCGCGCCGACTGCGTGTTTGCCCCCGAGCAGGCCGTCAGCGGCAAGGGACTGCGCAAGGTCTACGACACCGGCGAAGGCGGACGGCTGCCCAATCCCCTGCTTGTCAGCACGTCCAGTCGCGTCACCGAGCCCGTCGCCGCCAGCATCCGCAAGGCCGTCTCCGGCTTCAACGCCACCGGACTACTCGATGGCTTTAAGACCACCGCCGTGGCCGGAGACTCCGTGCGCAGCGTCCGCAGCAAGCTCAAAGGCCGTCCCGAGCGCGTCCTGGTCTTGGCCGAGCCCTCACGCCTCAACACCCAGGTACAGAGCAGCATGATCAGCACGCCCGAGCTAACCCCCGCCTCGCTGCCGCTGCGTGCCTTGTTTGCCCCATCCGAAGGCATCCCCTAGCCCGCCCCAACGGCCCCACGCCGCCGCGCCGCCGCCTACTTCGTGCCGAGCCGCACCGACCGATCCACAAGCCGCCAGCCGGTCTCGCCCCGCACAAAGCGCAGCGTCACCAGGTGCGTCTCCGACTCGCAGGCATTCGACAGATACGTCAGCGACACCTCACAGCCGCTCACCACAAACGCTGGCTCGCCCTTGGCAAAGTCCGGCACATCGGGAGCCTGCGGGTCGCTGCACTTTTGCTCTCCCCGTCGAAGCTGCGCAAGCTCGTCCACCGTCTTCGGCACAAGCACCACCGGCCACAGCAGCGTCTCTTGTTCTTTCAGCAGCGCGTCCACCGAATCGAGCGTCCGCCGCTTCGCCTTCGCTTCCATGTCATACGACACGCTGGCAAACGGCAGCGGAAACACCGTGTGAGCCGCCACAAAGCCACGATCTGCCCCGCTCACCGCTTGGTGATACGCACGCAGAAACGACACAAACTGCTCCATCGCCGTCGGGTCTTGGGTCATCACGCAGCCGCGCGCCTTTCTGCTTCGCTTCGCCGGAGCCGCCTGGAGCACGCCTCCCACCATCGCCACAAGCGCCAGCCCCACGCAGACCCGCAGCCCCACCGCGTGGCGTTGTCCGGTCGTCTTCAGCGTGCGCATCCAGCTTGGCATCTACGAATGGCCTTGGGTAACACAGTCACGCACCTTCGCTCAATGAGTGTTGTGCTTGACGTTCCAGTAGCCCGCCGAGCCGTCGCGGAGCTGCTTGTCGCTGATGCTGCGGATGTTCTTGTTCTTGTTGCGTCCCCCATCGTTGACGCTGAACTTCTTGCCGTCGTCCGACACGCCGTTTAGCAGCATGTAGTGTCCGCCGTACTTGGTGTCGGTGCCGTCCGCTCGCGTGCCGTGGACATCGTGACCCAGGAACATCACCGGCACACCGTTGCGCAGCGACTCCACCGAGCTGGCCAGGTTGTTCACCGACTGACCCTGGAAGTTCGGGAAGCTCTTGGACAGGTCGCCCATCATCTTGTCGCCGTCGGTCCCCGAGCCCTTGACCCGCCCGTGATTCGTCGCGTAGTCCGCCATCTTGCGCGGCGTGTACGGGTCTTTTTCCCCGCGCGAGTGCTTGCCTTCGGGATCTTCCTGATCGGCAAAGTCCATCATCATCGCCAGCCCCGTCGGACCACAGCCCGCTTCGGTCATGTTCGTATAGCTCTTGTCTTTGCCATACACCGTCGAGCCCCAGCGCGGATCAAACTGCTCATACTGCTTGGTCGTGCTGAGCAGTCCCGTGGCCAGCGTCTTCTTCGAGTCGAGCAGCTTCTGCCGGGCCTGCGGCGTCAGCGTCGTGTCCTTGAGCTGGTCATTGATCGAGTTGATCTCGTTTCGATCGTGCCAGCGCTGCAGCGCCGTCTGCTGGTCCGAATACTTGTTCTTTTCCGTCTCCAGCTCCGTCCGCTGCTTCACCAGTGCTTGCTGCTCCGGCGTCAGGTTCTTCGGCAGCTTCTCCGGCAGCTTTCCGCTGATCGCCGCGATCTCGGAGTCGTAGACCCCGCTGCGCTCCTTCAGATCTTCCAGCAGATCCTCGCGCCCTTCGTGCAGCTTGTCCGTCTCGGCCTTGGTGATCTCCGGCTTGATCGGCCCGCCCTTGTCGATAAGCCCTCGCAGCTCGCGGTTATAGCCAATCTGCCCGTCGAGGTCTTTGTCCCCGTGGTCCCGATAGTCCGCCAGCGTCGGCTTGGGCTCAACCAGGCTCGCCAGCGGTCCCACCGTCGGTCCCGGCGTCTGGAGCACGCTCTGCGGCGTGTCCGTATAGTGACCAAACAGGCTCTGCGCCAGCAGCGGGTTCACCGACGTTCCCGTCCCACCGAGCAGACTCGGTAGCTGCAGACCCGGCAGCGTCCCCGCCCGCGCATCCGGCTTCTGCTCCCCGTCTGGCTTCATGAACATCTCGTGCGTGAGCGGCTTGTGCTCAGACTCAGTCGAAAAGTCGGACATGGAGAGCGGCCCCTTCGATGACCTAAGTTCTCTACAGTTATCGAAGGATTGCCAAAGACGTTGCGTACCGATCCGCGCAATCCGCCTCCCCCCCACAGAGGCCCCAGTCGTCTGCGCCTACGGTTGAACCGCCGGACCCGAAACGCCC
>CALMML010000200.1 GCA_937868485.1 uncultured Myxococcales bacterium
GTCGAAGCGCCAAAGGCTGTGACGAAGCCGGTCGAGCCGCCCAAGGCCGTCGAAGCGCCGAAGCCCGCCGAGGGTGGCGGTGGTGGCAAGTGGGTGCTGATCCTGCTGATCCTGCTCGCCATCGGTGGAGCCGTGTTCTGGTTCGTGATTCGTCCGACGATGATGCCGCAGAAGGTGTCGGTCAAGACGACGACCGCGGTGGTGGCGGATGTGACGCGCAACTTCACGACGCCCGCGATGGTGAAAGCCAGCGCTCCGGTGGTGCTGAAGATCGGTGGCGCGGGCAAAGTCTCGATGGTCGTCGAGCCGGGCAAGTCGGTGACGGCTGGTTCGTCGCTGGTTGAGCTGGACTCGCTTGTCACGACGCAGAAGGCCCAGGCCGATGCGCAAAAAGCGCTCGATGCGCTCAAAAAAAAACTCGAGACGGGTCGCCTGAAGGGCAAGGCCGCGGCTGACCTCCAAGCCAAGATCACCGAAAAGCAAAACAAAATCGGTGAGCTAGAAGCGCAGAGCAAAAACGCGAAACTGCTGGCTGACAAAGACGTTCAGGTGGACAAAGTCCTGGTCACCAAAGGCCAGGCTGTGACGGCGGGTACTGACGCGGTGTCGATCCTGGAAAAGGGACTCATCGCCGAGCTGAAGGTTGCAAGCACCGACAGCGCCAGCCTGAGCGAAGGCCAGAAAGTCAGCCTCACCAACGCGAGCAAGAGCGTGTCGCTCAAGGGATCGATCAAGTCGATTGCCAAGCAGGACGACGGCAGCCTGGTGACGCTGGGTCTGCCGGACGATGCGTCGGTGAAGGCGGGCGACGAGCTGCTGGTCGAAAAGGCCGTGCTCAAGCAAGTGACGGCGCTGCCAGCGCTGGCGCTGGTCGACGGGAGCCGCGTGCTGGTGGTCAAAGAAGGCAAAGCGGCAGCAGTATCGGTGACGGTGTCGGAACAAGATGCGGACTCGGTGCTGGTGAGCGGTCTGTCGGGTGGTGAGCAGGTGATCTCGACGCGCTCGCCTGAGCTACACGAAGGCACACTGGTCGAAGTCGGTTCCGCGCACTAAGCCGCTGCACACTCGCTCCGAGCCTGGCTCGGTCCTGCCTCGCACACTCGTCAGACACTCCGAATCAGTCCCGCGACATCGCACAGCCGTTAGGGCCGATAGCCGAGCATCGCTCCCGTCACAATGGACACGGGAAACGGCGCTTCGGAGAGTGCCTGTGCGGACACGCCGGTTGCGAAAAACAGTCCGCCGCTCGGTCCAATCTGCACCAAATCCACCGCTGCATCGACGCGACCGCCGACCAGGACCGTCCACATCACACTGCCGGGCGCACTGCGTCGATCGATCAAGATCGCGCCCGTTTCGAGCCCCATGCCAAAGCGCAGCCGATTCCCAATCGCTGGCAGCCAGAAGCTCGGACCAAGCGTCACCACCTGATAGAGCAGCCCTGACTGCATCCGTCCGGCCTCGACCCGTAGCCGTCCACCACCCGCGAAGCGATGGTTCTGCGCGCCCAGCTCGGCTTCCAGCGCGCCACCGAGCAGCGACTCACGAAAGGCCCAGCGATAGGCAAAGCCCGCACTGACACGACCAAACCAGCGCGCACGGCTCGGGCTTGGCTCGACTTCAACCAAGGTCATTGGAGCATCCGATACGGCATCCACAGCTGTCGCAGCGGCGTCTGGATTGACCGATACTGCATATGCCGATAGCGGAACCAGTGCACTTGCAAGAGCCAGTGAATGAATTGTATTTTTTGATACGAATTTATTTACTGACATTTGGGCACCTTGCTCGTACAGGGCGAAGACGCACAGACCGGCGGCGCTTCCCAGGTCGCAGGATCGCACACACCCAGCGCACGCAGCGCCTCGCACGACTTGCCGCGCAGACAGCTCGAGCGATCTTCGTCTAGCTCCGGCACCATCGATCCGCCGCAGCCGGACCGCACACACGCGTAGCTTACGTCGGATAGCTCGGGACAGCAGGTCTGGATCTGCACGGTGGCTTGCTCGCAGGCTAGCTCATCGCTGGAAATTCCACCGTCGGCCATCAGCGCCAGTAGCGTCATCACAGCCACGGGAACTCGCCACAAGCTTCGCAGGATCTGTCGCCGCGATCCGGTCGATTGCGCCTTCATCGCCAGCAGCATGCCACGTCGGAGCCAGGTCCGCGTAGCCAGAACAGCGTACGGATGTCTGGGCGCGCCACGCTCCAGTCGGTGACAGGGCTTGCTTCCGGCGGAAACCCGCGATACCGTGGAACCCAATGGCATTTGATCTCGGCGGTGCCCTTGTCATGGCGAGGGAGTGGGCAAAGACCCGCAGTCCCAAAGCGCTGCTTCTGCCGCATGACAATCCCGACCCGGACTCGCTGGCGGCGGCGGCTGGTCTGTCGCTGCTGCTCGGACGTCAAGGCATCGAGTGCACGATTGGCATGGCGGGCATCATCGGTCGCGCGGAAAACCGAGCCATGGTGCGCGTGCTGTCGTTTGACCTGCGACCCATCGAAAACCTCGATCTCAGCTCGTTTGGGATCATTGCGCTGCTCGATACCCAGCCAGGCACGGGAAACAACTCGCTGCCGCTGTCACGCTTGCCCGACATCGTGATTGACCATCATCCGCCCCGCGCGCTGTCCGCCGAGGTTCCGTGGTGCGACATTCGTCCCGAGTTTGGCGCGTCTTGCACGATTGTCTGGCGCTACCTCAAGCAGTCGGGCATTGAGCTGTCCGCCGACCTGGCCACCGCGTTTCTGTACGGCGTCAAGACCGAGACCCGCGACCTGGGCCGAGAGTGCGGACCACACGAGCGCCAAGCCTATCTGGAGCTGTCCGCGCAGGCCGATCACACCAAGCTGTATTCGATCACCAATCCCAAGCTCAGCCGCGAACACTTTGTCGCGATGGATCGCGCGTGTCGACGGGCCATCTGCTGGGGAGAGCTGCTCGCGATCAACCTGGGCACCGTGCAGTATCCCGACCTCGTCGCCGAGATTGCCGAGCTTATGCTCGCCTACGAAAAAGCGCGCTACTGCCTGTGCATGGGCGAATACGAAGGCCAGGTGTTTCTGTCGATTCGCAGCGACGACGAAGACTCTCATG
>CALMML010000201.1 GCA_937868485.1 uncultured Myxococcales bacterium
GGATTGCTACGCGTACGTTCGGTGTCTTCGTCGCTGTTTGCTCATGCGAAGGCTCTGTCGGAAGTGCGAGGGAATCGCCGCTTTGCGCAGCTTGACTGGCAGCGTAGGTCGCTCAGTCGTCGGGATACAGGAGGAGCAGCTCTTCATCCACCCGAATCTGCTGGGCGGACTGATAGCGCGCGGACAGATCGAGCAGCACGTAGCGCTTGTGTTGACGCGGCGCACCGAACAGACAGGGACACAGCTGATGACTTCCTTCGTAGAAGTAGCCGCTGTCGTCGCGATCATGACCGTGAATGACCACAGAAAGAGGAAAGGGAAGCGTCTTAGACAGCGAATCAAGCAGCGCACGCACCGTCGGTTCAGGCTGTCCGTAGCTGGTCAGCAGCGCGCGCATCATTCGCCGCTGCATTGCGCTCATCTGGCTTGGCTCAAGCGGTGTTTCATCAAGCATCCGCAAGTCGCTGAGTGACTCATCGGGGGCACCATGGGACAGCAGGACTCCGCAGGGTGCAGCGACGGCAAATAGTGCAGATCGAAACAGCTCCTGAAGTCGCTTCCGCTCCGCGCGATGCAGTCTGTCTTCCAGTGCGTTCACTTCATCGGAATAGAACTTGGATGTGTGCGGTCCCCCAACATGTCCGTGATCGTGATTCCCAAGCACAAAGTGAACGTGTCCGGGATGCGCGTGCTGCTGCGCAAGGATGCGATCGACAATCTGCATCGAACCATCGTCATAGTCGTACAGATCGGGTCGCTGCTGACGAGACGCTGCATCGGGAGCATGCACCACGTCGCCCAGAATCACCCAGTGCGTCTGCGGTTCCTGCGCACGCAGCGCCACAAAGATCGCTTCCAGCGTCGCGATGTCCTCTTCGTTTCCGTGAACATCGGTGCTGACAAGGAGCCTTCCGCGCGCAGGCAGAATCAGGTGCCGCTGCATTCCGCTCTACAGGATAAAAGGAATCAGCCACCACGTACGCTGTTTGTACTCAGTCCACTCGGGGTGACGCGACATGCTCGCTTCCTTCATCACCATGTTCACCGCGAACAGCATCAGCCACACCCAGGTAAGCACGAGCGCCGGGAACCAGTGCCAGGTCAGCAGCGCGAAGCTCCCGTAAATCATCATTTCTCCCAAGTAGTTGGGATGCCGAATGTAGCGATGAAGGCCATCGGTAATCAGCCCTTTTTTATATCGCAAAGTGAAGTGTTTCTGCGCATCTGCGGCAATCATTAGCGCGCTTCCGAAGATGCATAAGCTGATGCACAAGCAATACCAAACATGCGCAGGCAGTGGATAATCTGGCGTCTGACTTCTTCTCATAAGCAGCCAGCCAAACGACCAATACGGACCGAGCACCAGCGCAAAGGCATTGATTCCACCGAGCAGCGTCACTCGCTTTTGCCAGCTGGCATCAGGAAAGGCCAAGTCTTTGAGCAGCCAGACCAGCCCGTAGGTTCCGTGCATCGCCAGATAAATCCACGCAGCGACGGAAGTATTCCGATAATAGGCCAGCAGCGCGCCCAGAAACAGGAACGTCCCGCCTTTTTGAAAGTTCACGATCCAGGCCAGCTTCCAAGGCCGAGGCCCGCCGCCGATGTCTTCTGCCAGCCAAGTGGTCAATGTTCGCATCCAGACGGCCCAGGCGGGCGCTGCGTGCTGTGCCATGTTTTGCGCGTCTCCGTTCGTTGCGACGGCCACTATACGCAGATCTGATGCGATCTGAGACCATTCGGCAGTCGGGTCATGCTGGTTCAACCAGTCGGCGCGCAGCGGACCCGCCTTCACGAGGCGCGATGACAAAACATCCAAGCCTTTCAGTGACTTGGTCGCGTGAATTGTTTTGAAACAAAACGGGCCTGAAAGGGAGCCAAGTTATCGAATCAATGATGCTTTCCTGTTTTGAAATGAGATCAGCCTTTTTTGTTCGACTCAAAAAATCGTTTTGCGTAATGTAGGTCTGCATTTTCTTGCAGAGGTGCGATCGTGCTTATTTCGATTGTTCGTGCGGCTTTGCTTTTGTTTTTACTCGGCTTTTCGGCCACTGGCTTTGCGGCGGCTCCGGCTGCCAGTACCCAGCCAGCCAGCGGGATCACCAGCTCGTCGGTGGTGCTCAATGGTGTCGGTCTTCCCAACGGACAGGCGACCACTGGCTACTTTCGATACAGTGCAACCGATCCGGGTTCCTGTAGCGACACCTTCGGCACGCGCGTTCCGACGGCGGGTGGAACGGACCTCGGAAGCGGCACCACCTCGGTTCCGTACTCGATCACCGCGACGGGACTGAGCCAAGGCGTCACGTACTACTTCTGCGCGATCGTGACCAACGCTGCGGGCACGGCGCTCGGATCGATTCAGTCGTTCACGATTCCGTACAAGCCAGTGGTTGTGACGGTCGGATCGACCAATGTCACCAGCTCATCGGCGACGCTGCAAGGAACGGCAAATCCGGTCGCAGCTGCGACGACGGCCTGGTTCCGCTACAGCGCCAGCAACCCTGGGATCTGCGATGACTCGTTCGGAACGCGCGCGCCATCCAGCAGCAGCACCAACGTCGGATCGGGCATCACGCCGGTTGCGTACACCCAGAACATTGGCAGCTTGCTTCCCGGCGTCACGTACTACTTCTGCGCGATTGCCAACAACTCGTACGGAACGACGTTTGGCACGATTCAGTCGTTTACGGCACCGGCGATGGCTCCGTCGGTGACAACTGGCGGTGCCAGCAACCTGACGCGCACCACCGGACAGCTGAGCGGCTACGCAAACCCCGGCGGAGACGCAACCAAAGCCTGGTTCCGCTTGGGAACGGCCAGCCCCGGAACCTGCAATGACACGTTCGGTCGTCGCTCTCCTTCGACGGGCGGAATTACGCTGGGTGCTGGCACCAGCAGCGCGCCGTTTTCACAGAACATCGCGACGCTGACGCAGGGAACGACGTACTACTACTGTGCGCTGGCGTCGAACTCGCTTGGAACGTCGTGGGGTGCGGTGCAGTCCTTTACTACGCCATCGCCGCCGACCGCCGTCAGCGTCAGTGCATCCAGCATTTCCAACACGGCAGCGACGCTCAACGGAGTGGGCAATCCCAACCGCGCCGCCAGCACCGGCTGGTTCCGTTACGCACCGTCCGACCCTGGAGCGTGTGACGACAAGTTCGGCTCGCGCGCGCCAGTGACTGGCGGTGTGTCGCTCGGTAGCGATGCCTACGATCAGCCATACGCGGTGAACCTCACCGGCCTGTCGCCCGCGACGACGTACTACTACTGCGCGGTTGTGTCGAGCAGTGAGGGCGTTGCGTTCGGTGCCCTGAAGACCTTTACGACCGCCAGTCCGCCGCTGGCTGCAACCGTCGCTGCTTCGTCTGTGGGATCGACTTCTGCGACGATGAATGGACTGGGCACACCCAACGGCGCCACCGCCAACGCATGGTTCCGCTATTCAAACACCGACCCTGGAGTCTGTAACGACAGCTTTGGTTCGCGTCTTCCGTCGAGCACCAGCATCAACATCGGCGCTGGACCAACTGCCGTTCCGTTCGCACAGAGCGTCAGCAGCCTTCAGCCCGGCACCAAGTACTACTACTGCGCGCTGGTCTACAACGGCTACGGCACCAGCTTCGGCGAGCTTCTGACGTTCACCACGACTGCGATGGCTGCAACGGTCAACACCGGCGGTGTCGGCACCGTCACTCGATCGACCGCCACCCTGACCGCGTACGGAAACCCCGGCGGAGACGCGACGATTGGCTGGTTCCGTTACAGCACCGTCAGCCCCGGCTCGTGCAATGACTCGTTTGGAACGCGCGCGCCGACCATGTCGGGAACGTCACTCGGCGCTGGATCGGGAAGCGTCTCGTTTTCGCAGGCCATCACCGGGCTGTCACCCGCGACGACGTACTACTACTGCGCGCTGGCGTCGAACTCCTCTGGCACGGTGTTCGGATCGGTTCAGTCGTTCATCACGCCTTCGACACCGACGGTATCCACCGCTGTAGCCACCAACATTACGACCAGCTCCGCGACGATCAATGGCCTGGGCAATCCCAACCGCGCGTCGGCGATTGGCTGGTTCCGATACAGCAGCACCGATCCCGGCACTTGCGATGACAAGTTTGGCTCTCGCGTTCCACTGTCGAGCGGCAGCAGCCTCGGCAATGACATCTACGATCAGTCCTTTGCGCAGAGCATCACGGGTCTGTCCGGCGGTGCGACGTACTACTACTGTGCGATTGTCTCGTCGAGCGAAGGCATCGCCTACGGTCGCATCCTGTCCTTTACGACATCCGGCATTCCTGCGGCGGTCACAAACGCTGCGACCAGCATCAGCGCAAACTCCGCCATGCTAAACGGCGCGGGCGGTCCAAACGGAGCCTCTGCCTCCGGCTGGTTCCGCTACAGCACCGTCAGCCCGG
>CALMML010000202.1 GCA_937868485.1 uncultured Myxococcales bacterium
TTTCGGCTGGCCCGAGGTCAGGGGGGCTGGGAAGCAGGGACGCGGAGCGGACCTGCTGGGCGGGGCGAGGGACTCGCCCCGGCGGCGTCGGCCCTGCGGGAAGCAGGGACGACGCCGGCGCGTAGCGCCGATCAAAAGTGAACAAGCAAGAAGAACCCCCGATGAGGCTGCACTTCGTCTCGGTCCCGGTCTATGACAGCGCGCAAGCAGAGGCCGAGCTGAACCAGTTTCTGGCGACGCACCGAGTGATCGCGATGGACCGCCAGCTCATCCCCGACGGACCCCGCAGCACCTGGGCCGTGTGCGTAAGCTACGTCACGCAGCCCAGCGGCGAGGCTCCCTTCCCAAGCCCGGTCCTGGGCAGCAGCAGCAAGCGACCCAGCGACCCCAGGCGAGTAGATTACCGGGAAGTCCTGCCGCCCGCCGACTTTCAGGTCTTCGCCAAGCTGCGAGAGCTGCGAAAAACCCAGGCCGAGCGAGAAGGCGCGCCGCCCTATGCCCTGTTCACCAACGAACAGCTCGCCGAGATGGTGCGGCGGCGGGCGCGCAGCCTGGCCGATCTAGAGCAAATCGACGGCATCGGACCGGCACGACTTCAGAAGTACGGACGAACCTTCCTACAAGTCCTTGTATCCACCGACAACCCCGATTCAAAGACGGACGAGACAGCGAGCGCGTCTCCGTAGGGACACCGATGCCAAAGCGAAGTGCAGTCAGCCTTCCAGACATCGCCAGCATCGACACCCTGAGCCTGGCGTTCCACCAAGCCGCACGCGGCAAGCACCAGCGGCCCGACGTACAGGCGTTTGCGGCCCACTTGGATCGAGCGCTGGCCGCGCTGTCACGGGATATTCTGGAAGGCCGCTCGCCGGATGGGAACTGGACCAGCTTTCAGATCTACGACCCCAAGCCGAGGCAGATCCTGGCCCCGTGCTTTCGCGATCGAGTGCTTCATCACGCGCTGATGCTCCACGTCGCCCCCGTGCTAGAAAGAGCGCTGGTGGACGACACGTTTGCCTGTCGTCCTGGCAAGGGAACGCTGGCTGCGGTCCTGCGTGCACAGCAGCACATCCGACGGTTTCCCTGGTTTGTGAAGACCGATGTTCGAGCCTATTTCGCCAGCATCGATCATGCGGTCCTGATGCGCCTGCTCAGACGGCGACTCAAGCATCCCGGCGTGCTCGCGCTGTGTGAACGGATTGTGCAGCGAACGCCGTGCGGCAGCGAAAAAGGACTGCCCATCGGAGCGCTGACCTCGCAGCACTTTGCCAATACGTACTTGGATGGACTTGATCGATTCCTGTTGGAACAGCAGCATGTGCACGGGCTTGCTCGGTACATGGATGACATTGTGTGGTGGGTGGACGGAAGGCGTCGAGCGGTCGAGACACTGGACGCGGCCAGAGAGTATCTGGCGACGGAACGACACCTAGAGATCAAGCCGACGGCGCAGATCGGACGAAGTGAGCAGGGACTACCCTTTCTGGGATTCCGGGTGTTGCCGGGAAGTCTGCGCTTGTCGCTGCGGAGAAAGCGACGATACCGAGCGGCACGACTGCGCTGGGAGCAGGAATATGCCGATGGGAAGATTGACGAGAGCGGCCTGCAAGCGGGGTATGCAGCCGCGCTGGGAATCACAGCGCACGCCGATGCAAGTGCGTGGAGACGAGCGGAGATGGAGCAACATCCACCGCCCGAAGTATGAAGCAGAGTCAGATGGGAAGAAGGAAACGAACAAGCGGCACAGGTCAAATGGGCACCGAACGAGTGACTCGTGGCGGCTCGTGGAACGACAACGCGAGGAACGTGCGAGCTGCGAACCGGAACGGGAACTCGCCTGACAACCGCGACAACAACCTGGGTTTTCGGCTGGCCCGAGAGCAGAAGCGAAGCAGAAGCAACGCCCCTGACCCGACCTGTACTGCGTCCGGCTGCATCGGCAGTCGGCGAAAACCAAGCGGGACTCGGTGTGGGAGTAGGGGAAGCAGAAGCGCCCACGAAACCTCGCCGAGCACCCACGTTTTGTAGACCCCGATGGAGAGTCGATGGCCAAGCAACCCAGACTAAGATACGGAATGCCCGAGCGGTGGGCGGTGGAGTGGGGAGAAGACCAGCACGGAATGTTCATGGGATTCGGAGTGGGAGAGGTGGTGCAGAGGCTGCGCTACATCCCGCCGGGGCGATTCCTGATGGGCTCACCAGAAATTGAACTGGGTCGATTCTACGATGAAGGACCGCAGCACGAGGTCGAACTGAGCGAGGGATACTGGCTCGCCGACACGCCGTGTTCGCAGGCGCTGTGGGAAGCCGTGATGGGTCAGAACCCGAGCGCCTTTGTGGACCCTAAGAATCCCGTGGAGCAGGTGAGCTGGGACGACTGTCAGGAGTTTCTGCGGCGGCTCAATGAGCAAGTCCCCGGCCTCCACGCCAGACTGCCCAGCGAAGCCGAGTGGGAATATGCCTGCCGAGGAGGGACGAGCGGAGCAACGTGGGTGGGTGAGCTGGATGGAGATAAGACAGCCAAGGTGCTGTACCCGATCGCTTGGTACAGGGGAAACAGCGAAGGTCGAACGCATCCGGTAGGAAGGAAGGCCGCCAACCCCTTTGGGCTGTACGACATGCTAGGCAACGTGTGGGAGTGGTGCCAGGACTGGGAGGGTCCGTACAGCGCTGCTGCACAGGTTGATCCTACGGGTCCTGCTACGGGCGCCGAGCGAGTGGTTCGTGGCGGCTCGTGGACCGGTCTCGCGTGGTACGTGCGGGCGGCGAGC
>CALMML010000203.1 GCA_937868485.1 uncultured Myxococcales bacterium
TCCGAGGCGGCAGCGGCTTCGACAGCGACCCGCAAGTGTCCAAAGCGACCTCGCGACTCGCGGATCGCGATGTAAAGGACTACTACCCCAACCAAGGCTTCCGCTGCGCGCGCACCGCACCGTAGCAACGACGATCGATCGCCTCGAGCGCCGCCAGCAGACCCTCTGTCGTCTGCACGTACGTCCAGGACTTCATTCGCTCTCTCGCTGCATCGCCGAGCTTTCGTCGCAGGGCAAGACCACGTTGCGGATCGCACAGCATCGTCAGACAGGCAAGCAGTCGATCTTCATTTCCCGACGGAAAGCAGAGTCCCGTTTCCCCATCGCGCACCAGATCCTCGACGCAGCCGACGCGATCCGAGGCCACCACCGGCAGACCGGCGAGCATCGCTTCGGGAACGACCATCGCAAACGCCTCACGCACAGACGGAATCACCAGCGCATCCGCCGCTGCATACAGGCTCGGTAGCTCCGCTTGGTTGCGAAACCCAAGGAAGTGAACGTCTGAGATCGCCTCACGCTCGACGCGGGCTTGTAACGCAGCACGCAGCGCTCCGTCGCCACAGAACGCCAAGCTGGCCCGCAGTCCGCTCGCCCGCAGCCGCGCATACGCCGACAGAAGCAGCGACGGAGCCTTCACCGCACTGAGCTTGCCGCAGAACAGCAGCAGCGGCACTTCATCCGAAATGCCCAGCTCTGCACGAATCTTCCGACGAGATTCACAATACTTAGAATCAGTCAATCGAAATCGTTCCGAATCGACCGCATACGGAGCGAAGAAGATCTTGTCGTCGGGCACTCCGTAGTGACGAAGCAGCCGCGCATTGCCGCTCGACACCGCCAGCGTCGCCGCGCACTGACCGATATAGCGTCGCAGCGTCCAGGTCTTGAGCCACAGCCGCGCCCGCGCAAGACCCTCGCTGTCCGCGTCGACGTCGTCCGCATCGACATAGCGCACCGAGTCCCCGCGCAAAATGACCGGCGTTCCCGACGACAGCGCCGCCAAAAGCGCCAGCGGATACAGCGCATAGTTCCAGCCCAAGATCACCACCGCGTCGAAGTGCTCGCGACGCAGCAGCCGAAACAGCGCCAGGCTGGCGACCCCGAAAAAGCGATCCAGCCCAGGCCGTAGCGAGTGCGACGGAAGCTCGACGAAGCGATAGCCCGACAGCAAATCGACGTCCCAGCGCACCGCTTGACCAAAGTCACGATCCGTCGCCGCGCGCGTCTGTCCGTCGAGAGAACCATACAGCACCGTCAGATCGATACGCGGATCTTGCGCAAGCTGCGCAAACCACGGCGCCAGGTACTGAATCGGATGAGAAGCGCAGATCGCTACACGGTGCCGAGACGGCATCGCCGCACGTTAACTGAGCCCGCGATACAGCGTAAAGCCGACTGCGTAGATCAAGAACAGCAGCGTCGGATAAAACAAAAACGGCGACAGCTTCGGAAAGCGCTCGATAAACGCGGTGATCTCCCGGGTGATTCGCTTGGCCAGCGTCGCCGGACAGCGAACCGCACAGCGACCGTCGATGACACGCTGAAGCTCGCCGACCATTTCAATGACGCTCTGGAAGCGCTGGCTCGGATCTTTGTGAATCGCCTTGGCGACGTAGTGCAGCAGCTCCGAGCGCGGCACCGGATGGTTGGGATGACGCAAAAACACGAGCTGCCAGTACGAAAACGGCTCCGTCCCGACGGCCATGATCATCCCTTGCAGCGTCGTCACCTCCGCCAAATAGTGACGGAGCGACAGCAGCTCATGCAAAAGCACGCCCGCGCTGTAGATGTCGCTGCGCTCGTCGATCTTGTGGTTCCAGCCCATCGCTTGCTCGGGAGACATGTACGCAGGCGTCCCGATCAGCTGATCGTTTCTCGTCGCAAACAGCCGAGCCTGCGCGTCGGGCTTCACCGGCTCTGACTTGCCCGCCTGCGACTTCAGCGCATCAGCCGGCGCGTCACCGCGAATCTGCTTGGCGACGCCAAAGTCCATCAGCACCACCTCGCCATACCGCCCCACCATCACGTTGGCTGGCTTGATGTCACGATGAACAATTCCCTGGTCGTGGGCGTACTGGAGCGCGCGCAGCAGGCCCATGAAGATCTCAAGCCGAACCTCGACGGGATAGCGCGAGTGATAGTACGGATCTCCGTCGGCCAGCTTGTGGATAATGTGCTCCAGCGTCTCGCCATCAACGTACTTCATGACGAAGT
>CALMML010000204.1 GCA_937868485.1 uncultured Myxococcales bacterium
CCCAGCAGCATCTGACAGAGCTTGGGAATGTTGCGCTTTTTGACCTGACGATCTTTTTCCAGACACGTAATCGCCGCATCTTCAAAGTCGTACGGCGACGGATGCTGACGATTCCGCAAGTTCGCCAGCAGCAGCGAGGTCTGATAGATCGCAATCGCATCCGCCGTCGAAGTCAGGTAGCCGTTGTCGCGCGCAAGCTGAACGATGTTGACCGACCAGCTCAGCAGCTGTTCTTCATCGGCGCTGTGCAGAAGCGGAGGCTTGGTAAAAAATCCCAGTACGCGCGCTGTGTCAGCCGATGCCGACGCAGGGGAAGACGTAGGATTCACAGAGGACGGAGCCGGAGACTTGCTCTTCGCAGACTTTGCGGTGGTCTTCGTCGCTGTGGTCGTCGCAGCAGGCTTGTTCTTGCTGAGCTTCCACGGCTTGACTCCGAGCGCTGCAATTCCCTTTTCCCAGGTGTTTTCCGCCAGCGCGATCGTACCGGCGGGATGCTGGAACTGATGCTCAATCGCGATGTAGCTCGACGGAATCAGCCCGTACAGCCACTTGGTCGGCGTGCGCGCCGGAATGTCCCAAACGGACGCTGTCTTGGTTCCAAACTCGGGCACATCGCTGACCGAATGAATCGCTCCGCACAGATAAATCGCGTCGCTGGGCGCGATTCCTGTCTTTTCCAAGTGCTGCTTGATTCGCGTCCACATATAGCGCTCGCGGCGCTTGTCATTTTCGTGGTCCGTGTCTTTGCGACCCAAGCGACGCAGCAGACTTCCGACCAGCGAAAGGACATAGCGATACGTCGCGTAGTCCGCAGCCAACACCGCTTGCTCTACGTACTGATCCCACCACTCCGAAAAGTGACGGACGCGCGCATTTTTGAGCAGGAAGCTCAGGAACACATCGAACGTGGGCTCGACGTTTCCCATCTGCAGACCAATCGCTGCGCCGTGATCAGGAACATCGCCCGGATCGTCTTCACCAGGTGCCGTAGGAGTCGCTTGATCATGCTCCTCTTCCTTTACCAAGTGACGCTCTAGCTCGTCTTCCTTTTGTGGCATCCACTGAAAGACGTGATCGACAGAGCGATCGACAAACACCAGCTCTGTCTCTGGATGTTCCAGCGCGTACGCAATCGCTTGAAACTCTGCGGAAAACTCCGAAACCGGAGCCACCACAGACAGCGGAGACCAGCCTTTGGGAAAGGCATCTGCCGTCTGAGCAAACGCTTGCAGCGCGACCGGAAGACGACAGTCCCGCAGTCCTTCCAGCGATCCCCGCAGATCTTCACAAAGCTCCATGAAGATCACTTTGGGAGGCTTGTCTGAAAGTCGCTTCGCAACATGCAGCGCAGAAGACGGCGAGTGATGACAGACCGGAATGATCTCCAGCGGTTCTTGCATCGCTCGTTCGACATCCGTAACCATCAGTGACAGAAGCTCACCGACGGGATGTTTGTCCGTTGCAAACGCTTGCACCGCAGCGTTCATCTGCTCACGCAGCGCAGCCAGTGCTTCTTCTTTCGACGCAGGATTCCGTTCCATCATCACTTCCTAAGTTCCTACTTGGCTTAGGGACAGGGATTACTTGAGCAGGCTCATCGCCTGCTTGCCGCCCTCAAGGTACTCGTCCCACTCGCCCTTCTTTTCCTTGGCGCGCTTTTCCACCACGGAATGCCAGAACTTGTTGAGGATCGATGCCTCTTCAGGAATGCGACGCACCACCGTTCCCACCAGCGCCTTCGCCAAGTTCGCAGCGCTTAGCGTGGTCTGTCCGAAGAACTGGCTGTGCAGCACCGCATCTTCCAGCACGCCAATCTGTTCCGCCGTAGACAGAGACGACTCCAGACGCTGATCATCGCTCGTCGCTGCGGCCTGGGCATCACGCAGATCCGCAAAGGTCTGAAGCAGAATGTCGAGCAGCGCGGGAGGAAGCTCCACTTCAAACTGATTGCGCGTGAGAAGCTCGCGCGTACGGAACAGCACGATCTCCTTTTCGCTCTTCTTGTTGGTGACCGTAGGAATCGTCACAAAGTTGAAGCGTCGCTTGAGCGCCGTCGACAGATCGTTCACACCACGATCGCGGCTGTTCGCCGTTGCGATGATGTTAAAGCCCGGACGCGCAAACACCACGTTGTCTCCCGACAGCTCAGGAATCGTGATGTACTTTTCGGACAGAATCGAAATCAGCGCATCCTGAACATCGGACGTACAGCGCGTAAGCTCTTCAATTCGTCCCATCGCGGCTTGCTGCATCGCAATCATGATCGGCGAAGGAATCAGCGACTCACGCGACTGACCCTTGGCAATCACCAGCGCGACGTTCCACGAATACTTGATCTGATCTTCCGTGGTTCCCGCCGTTCCTTGCACCGTGTGCGTCGAGCTTCCACAGATCGCAGCAGCCAGAAGCTCTGCCAGCCAGCTCTTTCCGGTTCCCGGATCACCGATCAGGAGCAGTCCGCGATCCGAAGCCAGCGTCACAATCGCACGCTCCACCAGCGCCGGATCGCCGAAGAACTTCTGGTTGATCGGACGCTCGATCTTGTCCGCAGGAGTCGATCCCAAGATGAACGTACGGATCATGCGCGGCGACAGCTTCCAGCTAAACGGACGCTTTCCGGTATCGACTGACGCAAGGTACGCAAGCTCTTCGGCGTACTTCACTTCCGCCGGCTGACGCAGCACTTCCACCTTCTTCACCGGCTTTGCGGGCGCTTCCGCTTTCACTTCTGCTTTCGCTTCCACCTTCACGTCCACTTTCGCTTCCGACTTCACGGAGATCGGAAACTCCGCAGCCGCAGCAGACGTCGTTTCTGTGCTGACCGCAGGAGCCGCAGTCGCATCGGTGGTTGTCGTCGCTGCCGGAGCCGCAGTTGTGGCCGCAGCAGCGTCATCGGTCTTGGTCTTCTTGGTACGAGGCGTGGCCATGTGGATCTCTCCTAATTCAGTAGGTATCGGAGCTGATGAATGAGCTTGTTGACGGCGCCATGCAGAATCGGCATTCCCAGCTCTGCAAGCCGCGTGCGGAAAAATTCGCTGACCGAAAAGTAGCCACTCGACTGAAGCGCACCGACGGGAATGAAGTGAACTCCAGAGTCCTTCAGTCCCTTGATGTAATCGAGCAGCTCTTGATCCGATCCGCCTTCGTAGAAGTCTGAGATCACCACCATCGCGGTGTTCTTCGGCTCTACGATCTTCTTGCTGGCTTCGATGAGCGCCTGGCGAATCAGCGTGCCGCCACCAAGCTGCGTCCGAAGCAGCACTTCAAACGGATCCGTCACCCACGGCGTCAGATCCAGCACGCGGGTATCAAACGCAATCAGGTGTACGTCCACCTTTGGGAGTCCCGCAAAGATCGACGCCAAGATCGTGCTCTGCACCATCGCATCGACCATCGATCCCGACTGATCCACCACCACCAAGAGTCGCGTTGGCTGCGTCTTAGTGGCTGTGCGCCGATAGATCAAGCGATCGACATACAGACGCTCTTCCTCGGGATTCCAGTTCGTCAGGTTCTTCCACAGCGTCCGCTTCAGATCCAAGTTCCGAAACACACGCTTAGGAGGAACGCTGCGATCCGACTTCCCTTTGCTGGCTTTCTGCACTTGCAGCTTCAGCACTTCCGCGAGCTGATCGACATACGCACGAATCAGCTTCTTGGCATTGTCCAGCGCCGGTCCAGACAGGTTCGACTTGTCCGCCAGAAGCTGCTCGACCAGTGCAATCGAAGGCTGAAGCTTGCTGGCCAGCCGCGAGTCTTTGAGGACTTCGCGCAGCTCCATGCGACGCACCAGCTCGTTTTCCATCCCTTGGAATCCACGTCGCAGCTCTTCTTCGGAAATCAGCCGACGACCGCCTCCTGGTCCCGTTCCCGCACCGCGTCCGCGCAGCGCACCCGGCGGATATCCGAACGCACCTTCCAGCGTGCCCAGATCCTGCGTCCACTGCGAGTACTGCTGCGCCGTCACCGTCTTGGTCTGCGTCGCTGGTCCAAATGCATTGAGCAGCAGCTTCGACAGCACCACCGTACGCTTTAGCTGATCGGTAGGACTGCTGCTCGCGCTGGCAGATACGCGCTCTGCGGGACTGGGACTGCCGCTCGCAATCGCCGCTCCGTCTTGACTTTCTTCGTCGAGCACTGCGCCCGGAAGCGGTGTCTCAAACAGCGGTCGCAGGTCGGGATGTCGCTGCAGCAGCGTCGTGATCGACACCATCGGATCGAGCACCAGCTCTGGCAGCGACAGCTCTTGCGCAATCTCTTTGCTGAGCGACTCCAGGTTCTGCGCTTTTTCCCCTTGTCCAAAACACGCGGCCAGCAGTCGCCACAAGAGCGCTTGCTGTCTGTTCTGTATCGCCTGATCCGAAGAAGCTGTACTTGTATCCGCCATGGTCTTCCCTTTGCGCCCTACGACTTCTTGCGAAGGAGCTTGCTGGCGCGTTCACGCAGCACAGCGACGGTGTCATCTTTGGCTTTGAGCGACTGTGGAGGCGTTCCCGAAAGCTCTGCTTTGGTTCCTGCTT
Source organism: uncultured Myxococcales bacterium (assembly GCA_937868485.1). Classification (GTDB taxonomy): domain Bacteria; phylum Myxococcota_A; class Polyangia; order Palsa-1104; family JAEUJZ01; genus JAEUKA01. The sequence continues at coordinate 4,521 of CALMML010000204.1, forward strand.
TGATCCCCAGCGGCTGAATCGCCCAGCGTCCGCGATCGAAGCGCAGCAGTCCGATAAGCTCCTGCGCTTTTTCGATCCGATCGATGGTCATTCCTGAGCTGTCCGAAACGCGCGCTCCACCGAGCGGCAGCTTCAGCCCCAGTACTTCCAGCGCTTTCTCTTCAAGTAGCTCGCTCTGCGACGGCTTTTTCGACTTGATGGCGTCTTGCTTCACCACTGTGAAGCCCGTCAAGTGAATCGGCTCCGCCAGCTGCGCAGGATGTCTGTCCATGCCTCCCAAGCTCGATCGCTGAAGCGGCTTCCCCACCGCAAGCAGCGCGCTCGCCAGCTCAAACGGAGCATAGGAAGACCCCGCAGCCGCACTCCCTTCATCCCACAGAAGGTCTCCGCTCGCGAGCAGCTTGATGTTGCTAAGCTTCAGGCTTGTTCCGTCGCGCAGTGCCTTCAGAAGCTTGTCGTATGTGCCTTCCAAAAGCCGCCACATTTCCACGCCGATCACCGTATCGACCTTGTAGGCCGACACCGAAGTCCGAACGTAGCGATGCGCGGTTCCTTGCTTCAGGATGCCGTGAACACAGACGCTAAACAGGTTCCGGTGATGATGCAGATCGCTGCCAATCGGGAAGAACTCTCCGCTTACCGCGTCGATCTTCGGAGTCTGCGGAGCCTTTACCGCAAGCAGCATCGCGCGCGTCCACAGATCCACCCAGCGATAGGTAGGAATCGACTTTCCCGACGGAATCGGTAGCTCTAACAGCAGCTCTGACAAAAATCCTGACAGCACCGCTGCAAGTCGAATCAGCGCGGGCTCTTCCTGAATCTTGTCGAGCGTTGCGTAGAACGGATACAGCGCATCGGGCTCAAGCTGCGCAAATCCCGACAGCGCCATTTCCATCAGGAAGTTGCGGCTGCTTTCGCGAAAGACACCGTGATGTCCGGGCTGCTCCGTTGGTGAGCCATCCAGCTCATCACACGCCGCAGTGCGTCCGAGCACACCGCTTACTTGCGTAGCCAGTGCATCGGTCATCGCGCCTTGCAGCGCCGCTCGCGCACAGGCCAGGCTCACAAAGTGACGCTCGACAAACTCACTGCGGAGCAGCGCATCACAGGCTTCTTTCACCCGCGACGCAAGCGGCGTCTTTTCCAGCAAGCGGGGCAGGGCCGACACTGCGGACACTTCGCGCTCGCTCATTCGACCAAAGCCCACCACGAAGCAGTGATCGAGCTTGGCAATCACATCTGCCGCTTCCGCAACACCCGCTGGAAGCACGGACAGAGAGCTAAAGGAATCGCTCATACTCAGAGTCCTTTTCCTTGGGACCGCTTAACCCAAGACAAACCAAGTCATCTCAGGAATGGGCTGATTCGAGACGGGAAGCTCGAAGTAGCGCAGGTGCGACAGAAAGCGCGAAAACACCTGGCTGACATCAAGCCGCGCTTGCGATCCACGCACCTGCAACATGATGTCGTGCGCCGAAGTCACCTTCGACAGATCGCCCGACAGCTTCAGATAACGCGCCACTTGCTCGGGACCAAACTGCAGCACCGCTTCGCCCATCAGCTGCGTCAGGTGCTTACACGGCGATCCGCGCAGACCGCCGCACGGACGGTTGTTGTTGGTCGAGCAGTTGAAGTTGATGCTTGCGCCCGCCTCGAAGAACGAGACATAGACGCGGTTTTCATCCGAGCCCGACGACACAACGCCCTGAACGCGGCCCGAAAACAGCTCGACGTAGGGAACGTCTTTGACCTTGCGCGGACGGCTCGGCGGTTCGGATAGAGGTAACGAAGTACACTCGGTCGGCGAAAGTGCCATTGTTCGCGGGCTCCGTAACGGCTCTGAAGACTCCGCTTCCCGGCGCGCGCGACAGCCTGTGCGCTCACCCCCAGGGTGCAGCACGCAGCCCCAGGCCATTCGGAAGCCTGGGTATCTTACGAGAACCCTTGCGAACTTGTGAACTGGTTTTTGTAAGTAGACTTTCGATCTAAAGGCAGGATTTACAAGGCATCGACGCGCTCAGCTTATGCAGCGGAGCGCTCATCTTGCATGCTGCGCGGCAGGATGATGCGCAGGCTGGTTCCGCCCAGGCGAGGCGCCATCAGCGTCAGCTCACCACCGAGCGTCCACAGCGACTGCTGGATCCGCTGAAGGCTCGGCTGCTCACTGTCGGGATCGTCTGCATCCGCCAGCTCTTCGTCGCTCATTTCCAGCAGGCTGGGCAGCATCGGCAGTGGCGGGCCCATTCCGTTGTCATGCACAAACAGCACGACGTGATCTTCTTGCGGCGCCAGCTCCACCGTCACCAGCGCCAAGCTGTGCGAGCCATGCTGCGCACTCGCCGCCGCCCCACGCAGCAGCTCACGAAGCGTCTGCACCAGCAGCCGTCGCTCACCCACCACCTGCGCCGACGGTCCGAGCAGTGAAAAGTGAACCCGCCGCTCTTGCAGATCACCCCACGCCCGACGAATCAGCGGCCCCAGGTCGATCTCTTGTGGTCCGCGCTCTCCGCCCGACGCAGGCCGCAGCGGCTCCACGGGGTCCGACACAAGCTCTGGGTCGCTCGGGCTCTGTGCGTCGCGCGTCCCTTCAACCTGCGAGGGCTCGTTCCACAGATCCGTCACCCGCAGCAGTCGACTGGACGCCGACTCTTCGCCTGATTCAGTACGATCCATCACCAGATGAGACGGCAGCGCATGCTCGATCACCGCGTGCTCGCTGGACAGACGCTGCGACGGCGCATCCACCGACCGCGCTTGGCGATGACGATAGGGCTGCATCGCTTCGTCCGTTCGTTCCGCCATCAGCGACCGCGCGAGCCGCGCCACCTCATGCTCCGGCGCACGCAGCACCCGCTCGGCGGCTTCCATCGCTGACTGCGTCAGCCGAAAGCCAAACTCGCAGCGCGCTTCGTCCGCATCGCCACTTCCCAAAGGCAGCGCTTCGACCAGCCCACAGCGGAGCATCCGTCGCACCCGCTGCCACGGAAACAGTCGCGCTTGCTCGCGCTCGCTCGCATCCGCAGCCTCGGACGTCCGCACCACAAAGCCCGATCGCCGTCGCATCTCGGCAAGCGCTTCTTTGGACACCCGCCAGCGATCGTACGGATCCATCGCTTGCTGCGACTCCAGCGACAGAAGCAGCGGCCACGCATACATCCTGGGCAGCTCCAGCACCGCATCCCCCAAGCACGTTCGCTGCCACACGCCCGACTTCTGCGACAAGAGCCCCAGCTGGATCGCATATCGCCGCGCAAACAGCCGCAGCCCGATTCGGTGGCTCTGTTCGCCCGTCACCGTGCTTGTCGTCGTCCGCAGCAGCTGATGATCCGCCGCTGTCAGCAGTGGGGCTTCCTCATCCGCAACACTGCGCGATCCATCCGTCTCACCCACGATCTGCTGCGTCGCCAGGCACAGCAGCGCATCCAGATGATCGGCATCCCGAATCGCGAGCAGCTCCAGCAGCGCGTCACGAATGTCCGACAGGTGCTCATCGACCCAGCCATCCGCGATGCAGCGGAAGACCCAAGCCACCGTCGATTCATCCAGCTGTCCGCTGCGGCCACGACGCCAGGTCTCCGCCGATAGCAGCGCGCGATAGCGATCGACATCCAAGGGCAGCTCGTCGTCTAGCTGGAAGAGCTGGCTCTGAGGATTGCGCAGCGCAGCAAGCAGGTGGTCCAAAAACATGCGGCCACCATACATTGTACGGCTGAGTGCGCCAAGTACGGACAGCCTCTACGGCTTGGGATGTGCAGCAAAGAAGTCGAGGTAGCTCTTCGTTCCATCGGCGTAGCGCTGCGTGTCGCTTGTGCTGCTCGGCCAGACGTGATCGCCGCCGCTGATCGTGCACAAGTTGACGTCGGCACCACCGGGGCAGGGCGCGTACGTCTGACACGACACCTTGCCCACTTGGCTTGTCACCTTGGCCGGAGTCGTGCAGCCATTGCGCGTGCCCCAGCCGTCGAACGTGTTTTTTGCGCCGCTCCAGCCGATGGGGAAGCCGCCGCCGTAAAAGACCACCGCATCGGCGTCGCCGTGCATGTAGTAGACCGGGACGGGCCGACTCGGCTTACAGCCGCTGAAGATAAGCCCCGCTGAGTTCGGTCCAATCGCCGCAAAGTCATCGGCCAGCTCGCACGCCAGGCGGTTCACCATGAAGCCGCCATTCGAGTGTCCCATCGCAAAGATCCGCTTGTCATCGACGCAGAACTCGCCGCGAATGCTGGAAAGGAGCGTCCGAATGAAGCCCACATCGTCGGTGTTGAACGTCTGCGCCTCGCCGCAGCAGCCGCCCGCATTCCACGACGGAACCACGCCCGATCCTTGCGGAATGACGG
>CALMML010000205.1 GCA_937868485.1 uncultured Myxococcales bacterium
ATCTTCGCTTTGTCGCTTTTGCGTCTTGTTCTTACGTTTACTTGTTTACTGTTTCGCGTTGAACCAGTCGGTGACGGCTTTCGGTCCTTCGGGAATCCACTCGTGCGAGGCCGTCGGATTGATCACCGCTTTGACGTCTCGTCCGTCGCGGAGCAAGGCCGTTCGGTACGGTTCCATCGTGACCACCGGAACCACTGGATCGAGCAGTCCGTGCAAAAACAGCGTCGGCGGGTGATCCGCTGGCAGCGTCGGTACAAGACAGACCGCGCTACACGTCGCATACGACGCAGAGTGCACCGCGAGTGCGCGGAATCGTCCGCGATAGCTGACCGCCATTCGGCTGGTCATAAAGCCGCCGCTGGAAATTCCCGTCGCATACAGCCGATCCGGGTCCAGCGCACCGAACGATCCGCCGCGAATCGCTTGCAGGATCGACGTCATGAACGCATGGTCCGAGCTGGTATTCCAAAGCAGCGACCACGGCGGGATGTTGGTCTGCCAAAACGTCGCTCCTCCGACGAGCGCGTCCGGTGCCAGCACCGCATATCCCGCGTCGAGAAGCGCCTGAATCGTGAGCGTCGCTTGGTACTTGCCAAACAGGTCGCTCCGGTCGGCTGCGAACATCTGCGAGCCCGCAACAAACGATCCTTGAAAGAACAGGACGACCGGCCAGCCCGACGCGGGCGGTGTGCCGAGCGGAACTTCATACGTCACAGTCCGCGACACCAACAGCGCCGGGAGCGACAGCTCGCGCTTGGAACAGATCACGCTGCTCGACGTGGCCTGACAGCGAGAGGTGAGGCTGGCTGACACCTGCTCGGTTGGGATCGTGTCCTCGGACTCGGGGAGCCCGCAGCCGAATAGCATAAGCAGACAGGCGGTCCATACGGTCTGGGCGATGTGACGAACAGGCATTTACGTCCTCCTTGCGATGTGCACGCAGTCGACCATGCGCAGGGCCAGCTCGGCCTGTAGCTCCGCGAGCGCTGCGACCTCAAGACCACTCCAGGGCTCGTAAAAGTACGGGATGCGCAGTCCCATCGCGCCGATCGCTGCGGCGGTAACCAGCGCGCTGCGACACTGAAAGCGCCCCGTTTCTATCCCGCGATGCAGGATGTCGAAGAGCAGCGCCGAGGACTGCTGACGGAGCGCCAGCGCGGGACCGGCCAGCTCGTCGGGCAGTGCATACAGCTCTTCGTTGACGACGATCGCGAGCTGCGGATACGTCGCATGCAGCGTGGCATTGCTCTTGACGACCGCGACAAGCTGCTCGGCGGGATCGTCTCCGGCCTCGAGCAGCGCGGTGCGCAGAGCGGTCTGCTGCGCTTCGTGACCCAGTCGGGCCAGCTCTGCCAAGATGTGCTCTTTCGACGGAAAGTGAACGTACAGCGCCCCAGGCTGAAGCTCGCACTGCGCCGCCAGCGCTCGCACCGAGGTTCCATGGAAGCCTCTCTGCGCAAACAGTCGCAGCGCCGTCACAAGAATCCGTCCCGGTGTGCCTTCCGACAGCGCAGCGCTGGGCAGAAGGTCACTCGCTGGTCGCTTGGCGCTCTGTCGCTGAAGACGAGAATCGGAGGGCGTCCGCATGGCTTCCTAATGAACGATCGTTCACCACGATGATACGATTGTCCCATACAGTCCAGTTGAAACGAATGAACAGTCGTTCATCAGATCCATCAACAGCCGCACAGGAGCGTGGGAATGCCGACGATTCAGCTTGAACAGGTGTCTCTGTACTTCGAGGAGCACGGCGCAGGCCCGCCGCTGCTTCTTTTGCACGGACTCGGATCGTCGGGACAAGACTGGGAGCTGGTGTTGCCGCAGCTTGCCGCCCGTCATCGCGTCATCGTGCCGGATGTTCGAGGCCACGGACGCAGCGACAAGCCGCCGGGACCGTACGGCATCCCGCTGTTTGCCCAAGACATCGCTGCGCTGTGTGATCGACTCGGGATTCGCGCCGCGCACGTCGTCGGTCTATCGATGGGCGGCATGCTGGCCTTTGAGCTGGCCGTCCACCGTCCCGATCTGGTGCGCAGCATGGTCATCATCAACAGCGGACCCGATATGGTTCCGCGTACCCTGCGCTTTCGGGCCGCGCTGGCGACGAGGATCTTGCTGCTGCGGCTGTTTGGACCGGCGGGGCTCGCGCGGGTCGTCGCTGGCAAGCTGTTTCCCAAGCCCGAGCACGCCGACCTGCGTCGTCAGATCGAGCAGCGCCTCGGCCAAAATGACAAAGATGTCTACCTGCGTGCGACGCGAGGGCTCATCGGCTGGACGGTCCTCGATCGCGTGTCAGAGATTGCCTGTCCCGTCCTGGTGCTGGCGTCGGATCGCGACTACACACCTGTTTCCGCCAAGGAAGCCTACGTCGCTCAGCTCCCCAATGCGCGTCTGGAAGTGCTGAAAGACTCGGGCCATGCCGCACCCGCCGAAAATCCCGATCAAGTCCTTGCTGCCATCGAGCGCTTTCTCCAGCGTCCCGACCTGGCATCCTGACCGGCTGCATCGTCGCGGACGACTGCTCGAAGCGCTGCTTGGGACAGCACGTCTGCGTCGGCTGGCCTCGGCTTCGTTAGCGACAGCCGCCGAGCGCTGGACCCGCAGGCACCCCGACGACTTCGAAGCGCAGGCCAACCAAGCGATGGCGCTCGACGCTGGGCTCGGGCCGCAGACAGTGCGAGTAGCGCGAGTCGATGTCTCGCTCGGTGACGTGCATCACGATGTCTTGTCCGTGACGACCCAGCAGCAGACCTTCGATGCGACGGCCCACTCGCGATGGTGCGCGCGCTCGGCCATCCTCCGACTCGGGCCAGCGCTCAAACAGCGTGCGCTGATGCAGGATCTGCGGCGCCTGTCCTTCGCGCAGCGACACAATGGAAAGCTGCTGCTCGACTCGGTGTGCGTCACTTGGCCGGTGCGACGGCGACGGGCTGCTGCTGGGCTCGCTGTCCTGGACCTCGCTGGCGATGAGCAGCACCGGCCAGCGCACCGGTCCCATCGGCTCTGGCACACTGGTCCTAAAATAGGCCGGCGACAGCGTCGTCACGGGGGCGGCTGGTCGTTCCAGATCCACCAGCGCCAGAGGCGCAAGACGCTCGGCAGCTTGGCCAAGGCGCAGCACGGAAATGCAGGTTCCCGCTGGGCATGCATGAAAGACCCCCAGCACCGGATGCGTCCACGCTCGTCGCTGTTCGCGATATCGCCCGATCACCACGCCGCTGATGCCCGGCACCGAGCGGATCTCGAAGCCTCGGACCTCTACCACCTGCTCGGGCGGAATCGCCAAGCGCTGCGCCAGGCTCTGCGTCAGGTTTTTGTCGGGAAGTGACGTGGGAGAAACAGGCTCCGCCTGCGCCACCGAGAGCCGCAAGCAGACTGCCAGCACCGTCAGCAGCCCATGCCAGTGAGTGTTCAACATGCGCCCCTGTGTCAGCGTACCCGAACCCGCTGGCCCGCGCATGCGAATCACGCCGCGCAGCCTACGAGCCAGCGCGTGTTTCACCAACCCCGACGGCGGGGAAAATCAGGCAGCGTCGCCCCGACGGGGCGTGTGTCCATCGAGACCTCAAGCCCGA
>CALMML010000206.1 GCA_937868485.1 uncultured Myxococcales bacterium
CGCCCAAGTTCGAAGACGCCAGCGCCGTCACCACCATCAGTCCCAGCACCACCGCGTACACCATCATCGGTCGCGAAAGGAGTCTGTCCAGCTGCGTGGTATACGCATTCTGAAGTCGTCCCCACACGCCACCGTGATGTCCGTGACCGTCTCCTGATTGAACGGAGGGAGCCTTCAGCACCATCGCAGCCAGGGCCGGAAACACCGTCAGCGTAAAGACCAGCGCGCCCAAAAGAGCCAGCGCCACCGTCACCGCCATCGGCTTGAACATCCGTCCTTCGACACCTTCCAGCGCCATCAGCGGCAGATACACCATCATGATGATCGCGACCGCAAACGTCACGGCACGCGCGGACTGAGACATCGCATCCGCCACCGCTTTGGGAACGCTCACCGGACTGCCATCGCGGACCGCAAGACGCACCATCACCGCTTCCAACATCACGATCGCTCCGTCGACGAGCAAGCCAAAGTCGATCGCGCCAAGCGACATCAAGTTGCCGGTGACATCCAGCTGAACCATTCCGATCACCGCGATTCCCATCGACAGCGGAATCGCCAGCGCAGCAATCAAGCTTCCGCGCAGCGTTCCCAGCGTGACAAACAGAATCAGCACCACCAGCGCCGCACCTTCCGACAGGTTCACAAACACTGTCTTGAGCATGCGATTGATAAACTGCGCGCGATCGTAATAGGTGCTGATCTTTACGCCAGCAGGAAGACTGCTCGACACTTCATCGAGCGCCTTTTTGACGTTGCCCACCACTTCACGCGAGTTCTGTCCAATCAGCATCATCACGGTTCCCGCGACGATCTCTCCCTTGCCGTGCTTGGTCACGGTTCCAAAGCGCAGCGCCGGTCCCAGCTTCACTTGCGCCAGTCGCTTGAGCAGCACCGGCGTTCCATCTTGATCCGTTGCGATGACGGTATTGCCGATGTCACGCGGATCTTGGTACTGCGCTTCGCCGCGAATCACGTAGCTTTCGCGGTTCTTTTCGATGTATCCGCCACCGATGTTCGCGTTGTTGCGACGCAGCATGTCGTAGACCTGTCCGAGCGACAGCTTGTAGGCCGCCAGTCGCTTCGGATCGAGCACCACTTGATACTGCTTTGCTTCGCCTCCCATCGCGTTTACTTCGATCACACCGGGCACCGATCGAAGCTTGTACGACACCACCCAATCAAGCAGCGTACGCAGCTCCATCGGAGAGTGTTTTCCGTCGGTGGATTCCAGGTAGAACTCGTAGATTTCCCCAAGTCCTGTAGACACCGGAGCAAGCTCTGGATGTCCGTATTCGGGCGGAATGTCCACCTCTGCGATCTTCATGCGCTCAGACACAAGCTGCCGCGCAAACCACACATTCACGTTGTCTTTGAACACCACCGTGACCGCAGACACCGCAGTACGGCTCACAGAGCGAATCTCGGACACATCAGGAAGACCGTTTAGCGCCGTTTCGATCGGATAGGTGATGTACTGCTCTACTTCCGACGGAGAAAGCCCCGGAGCAGAGGTCAGCACAGACACCTGAACGTTCGTCACATCAGGCACCGCATCCACCGACAGCTTCTTCACCGCACCAAACGAAACAGCGGCCACAATCAGTGCCAAGATCAGGACAACACCGCGCCGCTCCACGCTGAATCGAACAAGTTTTTCCAGCATGATGTCACCTCAGCAGCTCGCTCTTGAGAAGGAATCCGCCGTCGGTGGCAACTCGCTCGCCTTCCTTCAGACCGGATAGCACTTCGATCATTCCGCCACCTGTGATTCCTAGCTCGACACTGCGCCGCGTAAAGAAACCATCGGGCTCTGCAACAAACACCAGCGGCTTTCCTTCCACCGTCTGCACGGCTTTGATCGGAACCGCCAGCACATCCGCTTGCGCACGCGCTGGATCTCCGATGAGGGTTGCGGTCACAAACTGGCCCGGACGAAACAGTCCTTCGGGATTGTCAAACTCGATCCGAACCTGTGCGGTGCGCGTTTTTTCGTCGACAACTTGACCAACATAGGCCACCCGCGCGGGAAACAGCTTGCCCGGATAGACCATCGTTCGCAGCACGACTTTTTGGTTTTTGTGAACGAACGCAACGTCCTTTTCAAACAGATCCAGCACCACCCACAGCCGCGACAGATCGGCCACGCGGAAGGCATCTTGCGCAGGCTGTACCGACTGACCCAGCGTCACTTCGCGCGTCAGCACCACACCGGCAATCGGACTCACCAGCGGAACCCGTCCCGGACCGCTGCCACTTCGTTCCAACGCTTTGATGTCTTCCGGTCGCACGCCCAGCGCACGAAGTCGCTGCGTTGCAGCAGCCAGGTTCGCTTCCTCGATCGCAGCTTGGGCTTCCGCCAGCTCTTTTTCACGAACGGAGGACACCCGCCGCTCTGCCAGCTCGCGCTCTCTGCGCAGGTTCGCTTGCGCGGCCATCACCGCAGCACGCGCCGTCAGATACGCCGCTTGCGCTTGGCCCACATCCGCACTCTCTAGCGCGGCCATCACCTGTCCAGCTTTGACCGTATCGCCGATGCCTGCTTCCAGCGCCACAATCCGTCCAGCGATGAGCGGTCCCACCTGCGCAAAGTGATCCGCGTCATAGCTTACAGAGCCCACCAGCTCGACATCTTTTGCCAGGCGAATCCGCTGAGACACCGCCGTATCAATCGGGTTCTTTTTGCTGGCCAACTGCGTCAGCTTCAGGCGCTCTGTTGCGGCATCTTGCGTCGCGGAAGGACTCGATTTGTCCGTCGCTGTGCTTGATTCCCGACTCTTTCCAATCAGCACGCCCAGTGCAAGTCCCAGCGCGGCGGGACCGATCCAACCGATCACGCGAATGCCACGACTTGGAACCGTTGTCTCAGGGGTCTTCATGACGGAACTCCTACCAAAAGGGGTGCGCCCACAGCGCGCTCTAGCTCGATCGCTGCGAGCCATAAATCTTCCAGCAAGTCGAGAAATCGCAGCCGTGTCTCTGCCAGCTCGCGAGAGGCTGTGATCACGCGAAACAGATCGAACTTTCCTGCTTGCCAGCCTCGGCGCAGCAGCTCAATGTTGCGCTCCGCTGGGGGCAGTACGTCTTTTTCAAACGCTTTCACCTGAACCCGCAGAAGCTGTAGCTTGCGATGCGCCACCGCGACTTCTCCACGAATCCGCGTGAGCAGGAGCCGCTCTTCCGCTTGTCGCTGAAGCTCTTGCGCGGTCACTTGCGCAATCGGACCTTGGTTGCGATTCCAGAACGGAAACGTGAGTCCCACCGTTCCACCCACAAAGTCTTGTCCGGGCAGATCGCGCTGATAATCGAACGCCACGGTCAGGTTGGGAATCGCTTCTCTGCGCAGACGACTCACGTCGCTGGAAAGCGCAGACTGCTGTCTCCGAATGGCCAGCAGATCCGCCCTTCCCTGTTCCGCCAGCGCATACAGAGACTCGAGCTGCTCCGAGCTGTTCGCAAGCTGCGGCGGCGTCGAGTGATCAGTCGTCAGCACCAGCTTCGTCAAAGGAGACAGTCCGCACAGAATCCCAAGCTGGGTCTGTCGACTCGCCAGCAGCGCTTCGGTCTGCGCCACATCACCCCGCACGCGACCTTGTTCGATCTGCGCCAGGTTCGCATCAAGCGCTCCCGTTGCGCCCAGCTCCAGCCGTGCGTTTGCAGAAGCAAGCAGCTGCGCAGCCAGATCTTCTCGACGGCGAGCCACCACCAATCGCTGATCCGCCAGCGCCGCTTGCACATAGGCAGACAGCAGCAGCGCGCGTGACTCTACTTGCGCAAAGGAAGTCTGCGCCTGCGCAACCTGAACCTGCGAAGACACCGCAGCCAGCCTGGCCCAGCGCTGTCCCGCGATCTCCAGCGCTTGTTCAACGTGAACCTGGTATTGCAAACCGATTGCAACTGGATCACTGGTCTTTTCCGTACGTTTGCCCATCATCACGGTCACGTACGGATTCTGGGAAAGCCACAGACCTGCGCCTTCTTTGCGCGACTCCACAACCCGTTGTTCCATCTTGGCGCGAACGAGCTGTGGAATGTTGTCTGTACCAAGCTGTAGGGCATCGCGAACAGAGAGCTCGCGACGTGCTATCCGCTCCTCTGCAGCAGCCATCGCAGTCCTTCCCAGCGGAAGGAGTGCAGCACTGCTGAGCAGGAGAACTCCAAGGTGACGCATGTTTGAGATCCTCATTGCTTAGGTCATCGTTCTTCTACGCGGCTCTATTCCTCCGAGCACTTTTTTGAGCATAGGAAGCGATGTCTCATCCTGCAAGGATTGGGATCATCAATTCCCAATGACTCACAGCAGCTGAGCGACGGAAACACGCGCAGACAAAGCTTCGATGCCAGCCCGCAGCACGGACGCGTCAACGCCAGGATTGCGCAACAGTTCTGAAACAGTTTTTTTCGCGCAAAATCAGCGAAGGAGTGAGGAAGGGAAACCGGGAAACATGCCCCGGCTAAGGAAAGGAATCAAGCAGGGAATCCGCGAACCCGAAGCAGGAAGAGCGAGTCTG
>CALMML010000207.1 GCA_937868485.1 uncultured Myxococcales bacterium
GGCGTTGTCACGATTCATCGCGGGGTATCTCCTTGAGCAGTACCAGCCACTGCCGGTGTGCCCGGGTGGCTATTTTGTAAGAGGGACGCGCGTAACTTGGTGAGATCTTGTATGCGCGAAAGTATCTGAAGTCTGTTTTCTTGTTCACCAGTCCGGCTGATTCGCGAAAGCGTTCGCTGAAGATCATTGACCTCCCGGACGATGGCTTGGGCTCGTAGCTCGGCGGACATGCGTGAAAGAAGTTCGTCGGGATGCTCGGCGGCGGTAAAGCGACCGACCAGCATCGCAGAGGCAACTTGGGCTCGTAGCTCGACGGGACACATGTTAACGAAGGTTTCGACGGAAACAATCTCGCCACTATGGCACAGGTCGCGCGCCTCTTCCAAAAGCTCGGCCAGCATCGGATGCGCAACCGCTTTGATTGTCTCGTCGCTCAGCCGATCCCACAGCGCTGGCTTGTCCGCGAGCAGACCGAGCAGATTGCGCAGTCCGGCTTCCAGTCCCTGCATGTCCATCGGCGAGGCTTGAGACGACTGCGGTCGCTGGGCGGACGCACTTGCTCGTGGAAACGCCGACGGAGCAGATCCTCGTACAGCTGACCCTCGCGGATCGACGCTGCGCGAAGCGGTCATGCTCGGTACGGCGTGCTCTCCCCGCGAAGACGCTGCAGCATGTGCGGTCGACGGCATGGTTCCGGCTGACTGCTCCATTTGACGCCACAAGACCTTGGGATCGACGGCCAGCGCGGAAGTCACTCGTCCGACGTACAGCTCACGAAGGGTTTCGCTCCGCAGCGCGGCCAGCAGCGGAGCGATGCGGCCAATGACTTTTGCGCGTCCGCTCAAGCTGTCTGATTCAGCTGTCGCCAAGACTTCGTCAATTACGTAATCGAGCGCGGGCTGTGCTTTGGCAATGCAGCGCTCCAGGGCTGCGGCATCTCGATGGGCCAGCGTGTCGGGATCTTCACCGTCGGGAAGCTTGGCCACTCGGACATCGATGTCACGCTGCGACAGGGCCGCGACATCCGCCATCTGTGACGCCGTCAGCATCAGCAGCGAGATGTCTTTCATCGTCGCTGCTCGTCCCGCACGATCACCGTCTAGCATCAGCACAACGTGACCGTCTTCTCCGATGAGCCGCGACAGCAGCCGAACCTGTGTCTCTGTCAGCGCCGTTCCCATCGGAGCCAGCGTGTTTGGAAAGCCGTGCTGATGCAGCGACAGCACATCGAAGTTGCCTTCCACCAAGACCACTTGTCGTCGCTTACGGATCTCATCACGACCGACGTGAAGTCCGTACAGGTTTTGACCTTTGCGATACAGCGGCGTTTCCGGCGAGTTGATGTACTTCGCGCCTTCATTCGGTCGCGGCTGTTCCGTCGGAAGGACTCGTCCGCTAAAGGCAATCACGTCGTAGTCGGCTTGCTGACCCGTCTTCGGCAGCAGCAGCGGACAGAGCACGCGATCTCGAAAGCGATCATAATGCGTCTGTGTCGTCGGAGGCGCACCTTTGGGCAGCGGCGTAGAACCCTCGCGACGAATCAGCAGGCCGCCCAGCTCCGCCAGCTCGTGCGGAACGCCACGCTGACGAAGCACTTGCAGCAGTCCATCCCAGCTATCCGGTGCGTAACCGAGTCGAAAGCCGGTACGGATTTCATCGGAAATTCCTCGGCTGGCGACGTACTGGAGCGCTCTTTCGCTGGCGGCAAGCTGCGCTTGGTAATACTTCGACGCCAAGGCATTGAGCTTGAGCAGCCTCAGTCGCTCACTCTCTTGCTGAAGCCGCAGCGCTTTGCGTTCCGGTCGCGACTCCTCTTCGTCTTCGGGAATGTCGATGCCCGCCCGCGCCGCCAAGTCGCGCACCACGTCGGCAAACGATCGACCTTCGCGCTCCATCAGAAAGCGAATCACGTCGCCCGACTTTTGACAGCCGAAGCAGTAAAAGAACTGCTTGGCGGCGCTCACGTTAAAGCTCGGCGACTTTTCCTGATGGAACGGACACAGCCCGAGGTAGTTCACTCCCGCACGGCGTAGCTGAACGTGTTCGCCAATGACGGCAACAATGTCCGTTCGATCGCGAATTTCCGCGACCTTGCTGTGAGGAATCAGGCCCAAGCTTGTTTGTGTCCCAGAGAGTGGCGGTTCGTCGGAAAAGCGTCTGATCGGCTTGCCGGTTCCGTTGCTCCTGGTCTGGGTGACAAGTGATGTCCTGTGAAGCCCGCAAACAAGTGAGCAGAGCAAGACGAGCAGACACTGCCGCCAAGTGGCCGGAAGTATGGGATGTTTCGTCCGGTCCGTCAATGATATCGACAGAGATTGCCAGCGAGCGGGCCGAGCGACTATTGTTCTGTTATGCACTCATTCGAGAGCTGGCTCGATGAAGGAAGCGAGCCGAGGACCACATGCCGCGCTGGTTCCTGATCGTCAACGGAGTGGCGCTGCTGGTGATGGGCGTCGGACTGCTCGTGCTTCGGCTGCGAGAGCGTCCGCTTCACAAGCACGTTCTTGGCCTGGTGTGGGCATCGCTGTGCTGCGCTGCTGGGATCGCGCTGCTGCTGATGGCCCAGGGCTACATCAATGCGCCAGGAGGAACACGGCCAGAGCGACCGCGCAACCTCCCGCCTGAGTTCCCGCAAGGTCAGTAACGACGCTTGCGGAAGCTTCAAAAGAGTGGGTTTGGTGGGACTCGAACCCACGACCAACGGCTTAAAAGGCCGCTGCTCTACCGACTGAGCTACAAACCCATGAAGCGCGCAGTAAGTAGCATGTGATTTTGCCTAGCGTCAACTCTCCGATAGAAAAATCGTCCTTTTTCCTGTCGGTTCCGTCTCACGCGAGCTCGTGCCCATCGGTCAGGCGGAAGCAGGATGGCTCCTTGGCGCGCGTTTCATGGCTTCGCTGCGTCGTTTGCTTCGCACTGTCACTTCGCTGACGCAGGACACACCGCCCAAAGTGCGTGAAATCTCTGACGGGACGCCCGATTTATTGGTTGGTACAGAACTTGCCGGTGTTTTCGTTCATTCGCCGACCCTGCGCGCTGGTGCTGTCCGTGCGCGGAAGGTTACGCCGGAGAATCATCATGGGAATCTCGCTCGAAACGATCATCGATGGCTGTCCAAGCTGGGGATACCTTGTCCTGCTGATCGTTGCGTTTGGGCTGTCGATCTACGTCGCTGGGTGGGGGATGAAGCTGATGGGCTCGCTCTTTGACAAGGGCACGAGCAAGCCTTCGACGCCGTAATCAGTCTGGCTTGCCGCGATGCGCAACCTACTTCGCCCTCGCGGAGCCCTGGTCCAGCACAGTCCGTTCGAACGTTCCTGCTGACTCGCGCTACGGCGTAGCAATTGCTCACGTAGGAATCATCGCGCAGGCCGAAAATGAAAAAGCCCAGGACTTGCCTGGGCTTTTGATTTGGCTCCGACACTTGGTCGGATGCAGCTGCGGTACTTAGCGGATGAGCGCCGGGTAGGTCAGGCTCATCGGGTCGCCGCTGAACTCGGGGAACTTCACGCCTTTGACGACGCGAACCACGCAGTCGTTCGGACCCGAAGCGTCGGAGACCTTGCCGTTGCGACCAATCGTCAGCTTCACACTAACCACGCCCGACGCGCCTTCCGCCTTGCAGGGCGCAAAGTTGGCACCTTTGAGCGTGCTCATGATGACGCCGCGATCCAGGTTTTCGGGAAGATCCTTCTTTTCGGCTTTCTGCGGCTTGCCGCCCGATCCACCCGAAGCGCTATCCAGGAGCGAGTCCAGATCGTCTTTGGCAGCCTTCGGCTTGTCAGCGGCCTTCTTTGGCGGAGGCGGCGCTTCATCGGGAGCCTTGCCTGGACCCGCCTTTTCCGCTGGCGCCGGTGCTTCCTTGGCGGCTGCGGCGGGCTTGCTGCCCTTGTCGCCGGTCTTTTCGCTCTTGCTGGACTTGCCTGCCTTGGTGCCAGGCTCTTTGCTCGGTGCGTCGGTCTTGGCTGCCGGCTCTGTCTTGGCCGCCGTGCCTCCTGGCGACTTGACTTCCGTCGGTGCAGTCGTTCCAACCGTCGTTCCGGGCGAAGGCGTAGTGCCGGCCGTGCTCGGTCCCGTGGCCGTCGGACCACCCGCAGGGCCGGTCGTTGCCACCGTTGGCTGCGACGGACCCGACAGGAACACGACCAAGAAGATGATCAGACCGACAATCGAGACACCACCGACACCGACGAGCGCCCAGACCCACTTCGGCACGCCTTCCGACGGAGCCGTTGGGACAAGGACTGCTGGAGCGACGGGGGCAAAGACCGGAGCGGCATCGCCACCACCACCGAACAAGTCGGGGGCTTTGCTGGCACTCGCGCCAGACATCGGTCCGCCGAGGTGCTGCGCTGCCATCGCTCGGATGTCGATCAGACCCGATGCTTCCGACTGACCGCTGGCGTAGCCTGGCTTGTTGGCTTGTGCGCTGGACGCCGCACCACCACCGCCTCCACCAGCGAGCGCAGACAGGTTGTTCAGCGAGAACAGAACCGAGTTTTCGCTGCGTGCGCCCGTCATTCCACCGCCGCCCACATCAGCCGCTGGTGCTTGCGACGCGGCGTACTGATCGGCCTGCTGCTGCTGAGCTTGCTGCTGCTGAGCTTGCTGTTGCTGCTGCTGGGCTGCCT
>CALMML010000208.1 GCA_937868485.1 uncultured Myxococcales bacterium
GCTTCCTTCCGGCATTCATGGTGATGTCTCTGCGGATCTTCTCGATGTCGGTGCACAGCTCTCTGCCTCGCTTGGGAATCGACTGCGCATCGCTGTTTCGGGCCGCTATTCCTATCTGGATCGGGTCTTGTCTGCGCTTGCCGGTGAAGCGGTGGGAGACTTCCTTCCGCTTCCGAAGTACGCGGACTTTCAAGTGCGAGCGACGCTGGCGCTGCGTGAGCAAGCGTCTGTGTCCATGACCGCGTTTGGTTCACTTGATGAGCTGCGGCGCGCACATGCAGTGGCCGATGCAGCGACGGCTCAGGCTGAAACTTGGCAGCGTACCTTTTACCGGATCGGACTTCGCTACGAGCACAGACAGCATGCGCAGATCTCTGTCATGCCTTGGCTGGGACTTGATCACAATCGCTACATCGCCCAGTTTGCAGACATTCCCGCGACAGCGGAGCAGCGAGATCTTCGCTACGGACTGCGCGCTTCCTATTCGGAGCTGCTGCGTGACTGGCTGACTCTGTCTGTCGGTGTCGATCTTGCGTTTGCTTACTCGGATCTGATGCGACAAGGAACGCTGACTCGTCCTGCGCGTGAAGGAGATCGCGCGGTCTTTGGTCAGCATCCCGGCAAAGAAGTCGCTGCGGATTCCTATTCGACCTTCCTTGCGGATCTGGCCTCCTATCTGTCACTTGTTGTCCGTATTGGACGGCTACGAATCGAGCCAGGACTGCGGATCTCTGCGCTGCTGATTGATGTCAGTCGTCTGCTTCCTCGCGTCGGTGCAGCGCCTCCTATTGGTGCACGACAAAACCTGCTGCTGGCAGAGCCGCGCCTCCTTCTTCGCTATCAGCCTGTGCAGCGCCTGTTGCTGTTTGCTGCTGCGGGTCTGTATCACCAGCCACCTGATCCTGCGGACCTGAGTGCGGTGTTTGGGAATCCGACCTTGGGGGCCTCGCGTGCAGTGTCTGTCTCTACCGGGGCTACGCTCTCGCTGACGACCTTATTGGAAGCAGAGCTGTCAGGATACTATCGCGCGCTCGATCGGCTGGTGATGCGCAGTACGCTGCTGACTCCGCCACTGGCGCGTGCGCTGACCCAAGAAGGAAGTGGTCACAGCTATGGCGCGCAGATTCTGATTCGGCTGCTGCCCTGGCGAGACCTGAGCGCGATGCTTTCCTACGGGATCGGTCGTGCTCTTCGTCGAGATTCTCCGTCGCTGCCGCTGCGACTGGCTGACTTTGATCAGACGCATACTGTGCAGGCTTCTGCGCGCTACGTGCTGTGGGGATTCGGACTGTCTGTTCGCTTTCGCTTCACCACAGGAACTCCGCGCACGGAAGTGACAGGCTCCTACTTTGACGCAAGCAGCGATGTCTATCAGCCGATCTTTGGACCGATCAACGCCATTCGCTTGCCACCGTTTGTCCAGCTGGATGCGCAGCTTGATCGGACATTTTCTCTCGGAAAAGGAGTGTCTTTATCGCTCTCTGTGGACGTGCAGAACGTGACCAATCGAAAGAATGCAGAGGAGCTGGCTTATCGCTTTGACTTCACCCAGCGAGACTACATCACCGGCTTTCCCACCCTGGCTGTCTTGGGGGCTCGGCTTTCGTTTTAGGTTCAATATGAAGCATCAAAAAGGATTCATATTGCTGCTTGGTCTGTGTCACTGCGTGCCAGACTTTGGAGACCCGGTGTCGCTGCTTTCGGGGACGCGGATCTTGGCGATTCGCAGCGAGCCAGCGGAGGTGTTTCCGGGCGAGTCCGTCCAGCTTCAGCTCTATGCGGCGGACCCACGCGGCGCGCTGACCGATCAGACCGTTTCGTGGGCGCTGTGTACGGCATCGAAGCCACCCGTAGAAAATCGAACGATCAGTGAAGCGTGTCTCGATGAAGGCGCACTGCCGGTTGCGGATACGCGGCAGACGGTCTCTGTTGTGATTCCTGATGATGCGTGCGCGCGCTTTGGTCCTGAGCTGCCACCAAGTGGCGATGTAGAAGCCAGACCGCGGGATCCAGATGGAACGGGGGGCTACTATCAGCCAGTGCGTGCGCGGCTTGGATCGCTGTGGGCTGTAGGGCTTGTCCGAATTCGCTGCGGAGTGGCTGGAGCAACCCCAGCGGTGGCTGCACAGTACCGTCGAGAGTATGTACCCAATCGCAATCCTTTTGCATCTACGCTGTCGGCGCAGCAAGGGGGTGCAGCGGTGGCGTTGTCGGCGCTCCCAACAGACACTGAGATCACGCTCAAGCTGGGGATTGCGGAAGACGCCCAAGAGTCGTTTCTGCGGTTCGATCTGCAGACCCACGCGCTGACCGTTTCACAGGAAGCGCTGCGGGTCTCTTGGCTCTCTGCACACGGGAGTTTTTCCGTTGCTGCAACCAGCGTTCAGGATGCAGTGGGACAGACGACATGGCGAACGCCCAGCACGCCGGGCGCTGTGCTTCTGTGGACGGTTCTACGCGATGCACGGGGTGGTGTCAGCGTGCAGTCACACTGGGTCGACGTTCATCGCAGGTGATGATGTCGCGCATTCATTGTACGCAGTCTGCGCTGGGGAGGATGGGCGGCTCATTGCACAGCAGAGCGCTTACAGCTTGATCAGAAAGTCACAGACTTCCTCGTCGGTCATGGACAGTCCTTTGGGGGCTTCCCATCCGTCGTCTTTGGCCGCAGAGAAGGCCGCTCCCTTTCCTGCTTCGCCCAGGCCAATGTAGCGCTCTCCGTTGCTGTTTTCTGCGGTGGTATAGACCTTGGTTCGCAGTGTCTGATACTTGGCCGCGTCTTCTTTCATCGCGTCGTACATCTTGTTGATGTCGTCTTTGCCAAAGCCTGAGCGCTTGTCGAGCTGCGTGCCCCACTCGGTCAGGAACTTCTCTGCCAGACCACGGACCAGCGCACCGGGATGCGGCAGTCCTTGCGCGCCATCTGCACCATCAACAGCACCATTGCCAGCGACGGTCGCGTGGCGTCCAGGGAACGGCAGAATCAGGACGCTGGTTGCGCTTGCACACTTCGGAACGATGGGCGCAAAGCCTTTGGATCGTTCATCGCGCGCGTACACCGAGACATAGTTTTTGACGTTGCCCGCAAGGGAGCAGCGCTCTTTTTGGAAGTTGCCGGTTCCCGGAACAGGATCGACCGCAAAGATGTTTACCGGAATGCCAGACAGTGCAGAGTCTTTGGCCATCGCGTTGGCGAGCATGTGACAGCTCACGCCACCTCGGCTCCAGCCAATGATGTTGACCTTGGACGGGGGCTTTCCTTTGCGAAAGATCTTGGCTTTTTGGAGCTGCAGATCCTGCGGTGTCACTTTCCGATTGGGATACTCATAGGTGCGCCAGTACCACGAGCCGCCAGCCTTGGCATCCTCGATGGGAACCTTGGCCGACTTGAGCTTGTCGTAGTCCTGCTTGGTGAGCTGAACGCGCTTCCACTCCAGCTCGCACTTTAGCACTGCGATGGCATGGTTCACATTTTCGACCCAGCCTGCTCCCGTCAGCGTTCCGCGCAGCTGCGAGTAGTTGCCCGGAACAACCCACTTTTCATCCTCTTGCAGGTTGCCACTTCCTGGTCCATCACAAGCGAGCCAGTCCACGAACTCTGTGCCTTTGTGATGGCTGGCCAGCGTCGAGATGATCTCTCCCTTTGGATAGTTTTTGTTTTGGGTATCAAAGCTGTTTGATCCGGTTCCGCAAAAGAACACTGTGAAAACTGACATGATTCCTCACCAATGTGAACGCGATGGATGCTCAAACAAGGCACGATAGGGAATGCACAGTGGATGTCTGCGCTCTCTGTCGCTGTGCTTCCTCCCAGGTGACTGTAGGAGTGCTACGCCCGCGTGCAGTCTGATCGCTGGTCTGTGGGCCGTCATCATCCCGAGTCAGAACTAGGTTGACGCTGACGCTGCGTGCCGTCAAACAGTACCGCGCAGACGGACCTCTTTCACCGTGAATTCTGCGCATCCAGACGCGACGCACAGCCTCTGTTTTGCGGACTTCAATGGGGATGGACTGGTGGATGTGGCGGCTTCGCTGCG
>CALMML010000209.1 GCA_937868485.1 uncultured Myxococcales bacterium
CAATCTTGAGTTCCTGGGCCAGCTTCTCCCCGAACTCGCGACGACGAACGTCGAGCGGTTGATCGCCCGGCGGCTCCCAGCCCATGTTGGTGATCTGGTCGAGCGGACGCAGACGCGGAGCCGGATCGCGGTGGCACTCAAGGCACCAGCTCATCGACAGCGGCTCCACTTGACGCACCGTAACCATCTGGTCGACTCGCCCGTGACACTCGACACAGCCAACGCCACTGGTGACGTGACGGCTGTGCGGGAAATAGGCGTAGTCAGGCGTCTTGTGGACGCGAACCCACGGGACGGGCTTGTTGTACGCCCAGGACTCGCGCAGCGGCTGAAGCTTGGGCGAATCCTTCCTCACGTTGGAGTGGCAGTTCATACAAACCTGCGTCGGAGGAACCGTTGCGAACTCGGCGCGTTCGACATTGACGTGGCAATATCGACAGTCGAGTCCCAAATCGCCCGCATGGAGCTTGTGAGAATACGGTATCGGCTGGACTGGCTCGTACCCCACGTCCGTATGCCGTGGGGAGAAGTAGTACCAGACGCCAAGGATGGCGCCTACGAGCCCGAACAAAACGGCAGCTGCCGAAATGGGCGGCAACCGGTTCGTCCACGGAGGGAAGACAAAGCGTTTATCAGATGTCGGCTGATGGGTCATATCGGAACGCCTCTACAGGTGTCGTCACGGCGGGCGTGGGCCAAGTGATCGGCGATGCACATACCGGCGCGCAGCCTATCAAAAGGCCCCCCGAGAAATCAAGCTTGGTCTTTGAGGAGAAACGCGGGCGCGGAAACTATAGGATCGTACAGGGCTTTTGAGCGCTCACACCGACGCGACCGGACTGCTGATCTGCGGGTAGCGCCAGTGTCACCGGATCATCGAGATCAGGCGCGTCTGTGCTGGCGGGACGCGGGTTGTAGATTTCCGCCTCACTGGTTGCCTCGGTAAGCCGCACGCCGGTGCGGTCGGTTCGTCGCGTCAGACCTCCTGTGACCAAGATGCCGCCGTCTTGCAAGAGCGTCTGCTGATGACCAAAGCGACCCATCGCCATCGCGGAGATCTGCCGAAACGCGTTCTTACCGGAGTCGTACAGCGAGGCCTGCGAGAGCGTACACAAGAGGCTGGTATCGGCGGCAATCTCACAGTCGTTGCAGCCAGACACTTGTGTGGCACTGCCGCCCGTGATGACCACACGCTGCCCGGATGCCGTGACCGCAGCGGCTTCAAACGCAGCGGGACGATAGTGCGGCTGCGCAGATCCACACGCAGCAGGCAGATATGGAGTCACCGCGCGAACCGTCGGGGCACTGGCTGCATCCGCCAGCGTATAGACTCGGATCGACGAAGCAGCGGCGGGCGGCTGACCCGGCTGTGGCGTCACCGAGTTTGTCATCTGAAAACCACCCGTGACCAGGATGTCGATTGGGAACGACGGCGTGTCTGTGAGCAAGCGACCGATTCTCGTCGCGGTATGGAACGTCGTGGGAACGCCGCTCACATTCTGTCCCATCGGACTACTCGTCATCGGAGCGTCAGGCAGTGCCGACAGAAGCAGCGAAACCATCGACGGAGCCATCGTCGCAGTCGCAGGCCACGCGCCACCGAACGCCACCGCGTCGCGATTGGAGATCGGCGTCAGCGACGGACCCAAAAAGCCCGCCGTCAGCGCTGTCGAACCGAAGGTCTCTCCGTTTGCGCCGGACCATGACACGGCTTTTTGAACCGCCGCACCGCTTCCAGGGTTTAGCAGATCGCCACCGCCGACGCCGCAGGACGGAAGGCTCGCCAGCATCGCGCCACCGACGCTAACCAGTCCGCCTTGTGGCAGTGCCGTTGTGCCCGCGAAGGCTGCCACGTCGGTTTGCGGTGCTGCGTCGCTGCTCACGGTCCACTTGCCCCCGTCGTACTTGAGCGTCAGGATCTCTGGTCCCGCGGGCAGCGCTTCTCCACACGGAGCCAGTCGAATCGGCGCGTTGGTCGTCGGAGTGGTCAAGACTTGACGGCCTCGACCGGCGGTGATTCCCCCAAAGACCATCAGCTTGATCTGGGTGTCGGTCGCGCTCAGCACGGCCATCTGATGGAAAGCGCGCGGCGTCGGAGCTTTGCCTGAAACGGTGACCGCTTGAAACGTCGCTTTGGCAGGCTCGTAGATCTCGAGCGTGTCGGTGACGCTCATCGCTTCGGCATTGCTCGCGACAACGCCGGTCTCGACTCCGCCATAGAGCAGGACTTCTCCACCGGGAAGTGCCGTCGCAGCATGAAAAGCCCGCGCTCCGATCATGCCCGACGCGGGACAGTTCCAGCTTTCGACGCCAAACATCGGCAGAATTCCGGCTCCACCGTCGCTGGAAACGCTGGACTTGCCGCTGACCGCGCCCGTGTAGACACGCTTACCCGCAGCGTCGAACAGCTCGGCAAAGAATGCGTACTGGCTGCGATCCATCGGTCCGAGGTCAATGCTCGGATGCTCATCGGGAAGCTTGGCGGTGATGTCGCACTGAAACTGCCAGCCACTTCCTTGCTTTTGCAGCACCGACAGTCGCACGGAACCGTCTCGCAGCACGGCGGACAGCGGAAAGCCGCTCTTATCGGTTTTGAGGCACGCGTGCTGGCTGGCTGACTCAGCGAGCTGAAGCTTCAGTCCCGGCCCCGGGTTTCCCTTGCAGCCAAGCAGCCCGAGGAGTCCAAAGGAGATACTGGCGATGCGCAGACGATAAGAGCCCATTACGATACACGGTAGCGTACGGGCCTCGGAGCGGTCAATCGCGCTCCGATTGAGCGTGAGGCAACTTCGGGACTAGTCGCGAGAAGCCAGCAGCCGGATCAGCAGACGCAGCGCAGTCACGAAGATGTTGAACAGCGAAGCAAACAACATCAGCGCGCCCTGGACGGGGTTGTCATACTCCGGGTTGTTCAGGACATCGCTCGTCGCGTAGACCAGGCCCACCACGCCGTAGATGCCGATGCCAATCGTGATGATCAGGCCAAGTCCCGACAGCTGGATGAACGAGTTTACGAACATCGCAATCATCAGCGCGAAGAACATGCCGGTGAGCAGTCCCGCTGGAGCCGAGAACTTTTCCTTCGAAAACATCACAAAGCCGGTGACGACCGCGAACACTCCGCCAGTCACCGCCAGCGCCGCCGGAATCGCGCCCGGAGCCAGGTAACTGGCCACAGCCAGCAGCGGACCCAGCGCAATGCCCGAAATGAAGCCATCCGCCGCCAGCGCCACGATGCCCAGGTTCGGGTTCTGACGCGACGCCCACAGCGCAAACATCGGCACGATGTTGATCAGCGCCAGGGCCACGATCCAGCCCACAGGACGAACGAAGAACTGCACCATCGCTTGTGAGGTCGCGCAGGTGTAACCGCCCGCCACAGCCGTCACCACACTGATCAGAAGAAGCGCGTAGGTCTTTTTGACGAGCAGCGCGCGATCGCTATCGAGCACCGTCGTACCAAACAGTTTTTCCGAAAAAGACAAGGTCGACATGGTCAGATCTCCATGCAGGGTTGCAGTCGCTTGCGTCCATTATGATCACGGTCCGCGCTGCGCGAAAGTGCGACATCGCTGATCCGCTTTGCAAACGAAACAACAGCTGGGGTGCTGATTTCATGCCCGCGCGGTGCGGATTGCCACGGAAGCTGGCCCAGCAAGCTGGCTGAGCGAACGATTCTTACGGCGTTTCTCCGCGCAGCATCGCTTCCAGCGCAGGTTCATCCAAGATCGGCACGCCGTTTTTGATCGCAGCAGCACGCTTGTCTTCACCCGGCTCTGCGCCAACGATGAGGAAGCTGGTCTTCTTCGTCACCGACGATGTGAACTTTCCGCCAGCGGACTCGATGCGCTTTTGGAAGTCTCCGCGCGGCTTCGACAGCGTTCCTGTGATGCAGAACGTCTTGCCGAGCAGCGGGCCCACACTGGCAACAGGTTCCGTCGGGGAAAGGCCTAGCGAAACAAACTTTCGCAGCAGCGCTTGGGACTGCGAATCGCTCAGATAGTCACGAACGGCGCCGGCGCGCTCTTCACCAAAGCCGTGAATCCCAACCAGCGATCGATAGACAGCCTCGGGCGGCGTATTCAGGAGCTTTTCCAGCGACAGATACTGCTCGGCAATTTTCTGCGCCCACACCCAGCCGATTCCGTGAATCCCAAGCGCGGTCAGAAAACGCGACAGCGTCGCTTCCGATCGTCCGGTGGCAATCGCCGCCAATACGTTGTCCGCGCTCTTTTCACCCAGTCGCGGCAGGCTCAGAAGCTGCGCTCTTGTCACCGAAAAGAGATCCGCAAGATCCCTAATATGTCGCGCACTCACCAGCGCTTCGACCAGCTTGTCTCCAAGTCCCGTGATGTTCATCGCGTCGCGGTTACAAAAGAACGTGATCGCTTCGCGGAGCTGTCTGGGACACGGCTTTGTGTTGGGACAGCGCAGCGCAACTTCTCCCGAGCGCTTCACCAAGGTATCGCCGCACTCTGGACACTTGGTGGGCGGCGGAATCGCTCGCAGCTCGGACTCGCGACCGAGGCGACGTTCTTTCACCACCGCGACGATCTGCGGAATGATCTCGCCCGCTTTTTCGACCAGCACAAAGTCGCCGACCATCACCCCGAGCCGCGCGATCTGATCCCAGTTGTGCATCGACGCACGCGACACCGTGGTTCCAGCAAGCTCGACGGGAGCCAGCACCGCAACCGGCGTCACAACACCCGTCCGACCGACGCCCAGCTCGACATCAAGGAGCTTGGTTGTGCCTTGCTGCGCCGGAAACTTGTAGGCAATCGCCCAGCGCGGCGCACGCGCGGTAAACCCGAGCACTTCTCGCTGGCTCAGATCGTTCACCTTCAGGACCAGCCCGTCGACATCGAACGGCAGGCTCATTCGCTTGTCTTGCCACACCCGGACATCCGCGATCAGCGCATCGAGGCTGCCCACCGTCTTGGTATCGGGATAGACCGGCAAGCCGAGCCGCCGTAAATAATCGAGCAGCGCACTGTGCGTCGAGAGGCCCGCGACCTCACCGACGACTTCATAGAGCAGCACCCGCAAAGGACGCTTGGCGACAATGCGTGAGTCCAGCTGCTTGAGCGTTCCGCCCGTCGCATTGCGTGGATTTTTGAACGGCTCTTCCCCGGCAGCCAGACGCTCTGCATTGAGCTTGTCGAAGCCGTCGCGGGGCATGTAGACCTCGCCGCGCACCAGCAGATCGACCTTTTCCTTGAGCATCATCGGCAGGTTCTTCACCGTGCGCAGGTTCTGCGTCACGTCTTCGCCGATGAGTCCGTCGCCGCGCGTCGCACCCAGCACAAACACGCCCGCTTTGTAGGTCAGCTCGATGCCGATTCCGTCGATCTTGGGCTCGACGACCAGCTCGGGATGCCGCTTATCGCCCGCACCTTGCAGACCACGCAGCACCCGACCAAAAAAGTCCGTCAGATCTTCGGCGGAATAGGTGTTATCGAGCGACAGCATCGCGACCGCACGCTCGACCTTGGCAAAGCTCGACAGCGGCGAGTGTCCGACGCGCTTCGACGGAGAGTGCGCCACCACCCAGTCAGGATGCGCGGCTTCCAGTGCGTCGAGACGCTTCTTTTTCTGATCGTACTCAACGTCCGCGATGCTGGGGTTGTTGTCGACGTAATAGCGACGATCGTGCTCTAACAGCTCCGTAACCAGCGCCAGGTATTCGTCGCGATTGCCTTCCCCACCAAACAGGCTGGCTGTCGTCACCACAGGAGCTTCCGTCGCCCCCGACTTCGTCGCACCCTTCTTCTTCGCGCTCACGAACGGCTCCTCATCTCGCAGGTTTGCCGCAAACTGCGGTCAGGCCATGATAGCAGCCTGAGCCAATTGCCTACTGGGCTTGCGCGCTCGGCTCGTCCGCTTTGTATTCGCTGTAATGGCCGTAATACGAACGGTAGCCTTTGCCACTGACATCAATGTCGTTGAGGACCACACCGACGATGTGACCACCGACGTCGAGCACATGCTGCGTCGCACGCTGCGCGGCTTCTTTTGGCGTCTTTCCGTGACGAACAATCAGCACCACACCGTCAACCAGCGTCGACAAAATCGCCGGATCGGTCACTGGAACCGCCGGTGGACTGTCGATCAGAACCCGATCAAAGCGCTCACTCACCTGCTCGAGCAGCTTGCGAAAGTGCTGACCGTTGAGCAGCTCCGCCGGATTCGGCGGCGTCGGACCGGCTGGCAGCACCGACAGGTTTTCGACATCCGAAGAACGAATCGCCTCATCCAGCGACAGCTCTCCGACGAGAACATTGGTCAAGCCCGAAGTAGCACTCAGTCCAAAAGCGCGCGCAATCCGAGGCCGCCGTAGATCGCAGTCGATGATCAGCGTCTTGGCACCCGACTTCGCCAGCACCGTTCCCAAGCTGACACAGCACAGCGTCTTTCCTTCTCGGGGCAGCGACGAAGTCAGCAGCAGCGTCTTTAGCGTCTTGTCCGCACCGACGAACATCAGGTTGGTTCGGATCGCACGACACGCCTCGGCCACCGTCGAGCGCGGATGATACGCAACATACAGATCG
This sequence comes from uncultured Myxococcales bacterium, assembly GCA_937868485.1. Classification (GTDB taxonomy): domain Bacteria; phylum Myxococcota_A; class Polyangia; order Palsa-1104; family JAEUJZ01; genus JAEUKA01. The sequence goes on from CALMML010000209.1 coordinate 6,552, forward strand.
GGCGGATAGCGACCCTTGGTGTCCATCGCAAAGCTCGGAATCACCCCGAGCAGCGCTTGTCCCAGCATCGTCTCAATGTCTTGCGGCGCTTTCACCGTTCGATCGAGCGCATCGAGCAACAGCGCCAACAGCACACCCGACAGAAGCGCCAGCATCACCGACAGCGCCAGCACCACCCGCACACGCGGACTGACCGGCACTTTGGGAATCCGCGCGTAGTCGAGCACCTTGATGTTCGACATGCGCAGCCGTCCCACCATCCCGCTTTCTTTGCTGCGATTGAGGATCAGGTTGTACTGCTTTTGCAGGCTATCAGCGTCGCGCTTCAGCTTGTTGTATTCGATTTCCAGACGAGACAGCCGCATGCCTTCTTGCTTCATCGTCTGAAGCTCGGCGAGCACTTTTTGTTCATCCGACACCGCTTCGCTGTAGCGAATCTGCGACGCGGACAGCGCCACTTCGACTTCTCGTGACAGCTCGCGCAGCACCTGATCCACTTTCGACGACTGCTGCTGCACCTGCGGATGACTGTCTTGATAGCGCGTCTTTAGCTCGGCCAGCCGTCGCTGTTCCTCGGTGTAGGTTCGCCGCAAGTCCCCGAGCAGTGCCGGCATGTCCATTCCGAGCACCGGCACATGCAGCGCATCCAGCTCTTTGAGCTTGCGCAGCTCTGTCAGCTGACTCTGACGCTGGAGCTTGCGCAGCCGAACCTCGGTGAGCGCGTCGGTGTACTTGTCGATCTGACGCGACACTTGGTTCGCCCGATCTTCCATGCTCACCGTCAGAAGATCGTGCTGTGACTTGAACTCGTGAAGCGCTAGCTCTGCGTCGTGAAGTGACTTGCGCAGCCGGTCTAGCTCGTCGGCCAGCTGCTCGCCGGTGCGCTGATTGACCACTTCGCGACTCTGCGCCGCGTCGGCAACAAACTCATCTGCGACGGCATCTGCGATCTTTTTGGCCCAGCTTGGCTCGGTATGTCGCGCCGTCACAAGCAGCACCCGCGTTTCCGCCACCACATCGGCGGTGTAATAGCTCAGCAGCGCTTCCCCGGCTTCTTCGAGGCTCTGCGGCAGCTTTCCCGCCGGATAAAAGCCCGGTGTCGACAGGAGCTTCAGCCTCGTCGCCACCCGTCGAGCCAGCGTATCCGACGTCAGGACCTTGCGACTCGTCTGCAAAAAGTCCTGCATCATGTAGTAGTTCGCTGGCGTCGGATCGATGACATCCTGCACCGCGCTCCCGAGCACCTGCGGAACGCTCGCTTCGATCAGCACGCTCGCGCGCGTCTCGTAGATGCGAGGCTGCGACTGCGTCCACAGCGATGCCAGCGTCGGCCACAGCACCAGCATCAGCAGCACCGCCCAGCGCCGTTCCCACAGCACACCGACGTAACGCGACAGCTCGCTGCTGCCTTCGTCCAGCCCCGTTCGCCCTCGCCGAGACGGAAGCCGCCCCGATGACGACGCGGATGCTGGCAGGTTCGAGGAAGAAGCGCTCATCGTGAGGCCCCATTGTGCCACGTTCCGCTCAATCTGACTCGCAGGGAATGTGAAGGAAGGAGAAGAGGAAGGAATCGTCGGCGACCGCATGTGTCACGGTCGAAACGCAGCTACACGTCGTCGGAATCTTGATCGATCGGACCCGCGCTGCGCGCCCGCGTCTGCGCCAGCTCACTCAGCGCCTCTGCCGTTCGCGAAATCACCTCAATCGAGCGATGGAACTCTCCGAGTCGTGTCTCTTGCGCCCGCGCCAGCTCGCGCAGCGCTTCAATCGCTTGCAGGATCTGATCGCCACCCTTGGTCTGCTCTCGCTGGGCCGTGTGAAGATGCGAGACCATCTCGCTGATCGACTCGATCGAACGGGTAATCTGCTTGCTGCCGCGTGTCTGTTCTTGTGACGAGCGCTCGACGTGCTTGGTGATGTTCTTCATCCGCTCCGCCGCTTTGAGAATCTGCTCGGAGCCACGCGCTTGCTCACTCGTCGCTGTCGCAATCTGCTGAACCGTCTCGGCAATCGAGCCAATCGCGTCGGTGACTTGCTTGCTACCACGCGCTTGCTCAACCGTCGCCCGAGCGATGTCGCGCACCATCTGCGTCGCTCGCTCTGCCGCTTCCAAAATCTTGCGCAGCGCTTCTTCAGCTTGATGACTGACCTTGACACCGTCATCGACGGCTTTGGCACCACGCTCGACGGCATCAATCGCGTTGCGCGACTCCGCTTGCACGCTCTTGATCAGCTCGCCGATGTCTTTGGTGCTGGCCGACGAGCGCTCGGCGAGATCTTTGATCTCATCAGCGACGACGGCAAAGCCCTTTCCGTGTTCACCGGCCTGCGCCGCGATGATCGCCGCGTTTAGTGCGAGCAGGTTCGTCTGCTCGGCCACGTCGTCGATGATGCGCAGGATCTTGTCGATTTCGCCGATCTTGTCGCCCAGTCGAGCGATGACGCGCACCGTGCCTTCCGAGTAGCCCTTGATCTTGTTCATTCCGTCGATGGTCGACGTGATGGCTTGAGCGCCCAGACCGGCGGCGCGGCTCACTTCTTCCGACAGACGCGCCGTTTCGTTCGCGTTGTTTTCGACCTGACGAATCGAGATGTCCATCTCGTTCATCGACGAGCTGGTCTCTTCCGCCGTCGCCGACAGCGCTTCAACGTTCTTGGCCACCTCGCGAATCGAGTACGTCATTTCCTCGATCGACGTCGCAGACTCTTGCACCGCGCCCGCCAGGTTGACCATGTTTTCGGCGACTTCATCGTTGCTGGCCGCCATCTCCAGAATCGACGAGCTGGACTCTTCCGCACCGCGCGCCAGCGTCTCCACCGACTGCGCAATCTGCTTGGCCGACGTCGTCATCTCATGCAGCGACGCGCTTGTCTCTTCGAGCGCATGCATCTGCTGACCAATCGTGTTGCGCAGATCGCTCAGGACGTTGCCCAGATCCCCGCTTGTCTTCGACTGAACACCCAGCTGACGCGACAGATCTTGCTGACGCTGAAACAGGATCTTGCGCAGCCGCTCCATCAGCTCCGCCATGCTCCCGAGCGGCTCATCGGCCCCGAGCGGAACCGGCTCTTCCAGCTCGCCTCCGACGAGTCGACTCATCGCCGCGCGAAGCTCTGCCACCTGCGCGCCGGTTCGCACCTGCAGCGCGACGTTGACCGCGACGATGAGCACCACCACCGCCGAAATCGGCCACGCCGCCGCCTGTGCCTCGCGAGATATCACAAACAGGAGCCCCAGCAGCACCGCCGCCAAGGTGACGTTGATGAGCAAGCGCCCACGAACGATGTGGTTCATCGCGCACTAGTTTACAGGCAAATTAAAACGAAATCTGCCTTTCAAATCTGCGAGTAACAAATCAGCGCGCGTCCTTTTGCCAAGCAGCCACACCGGATGTAGCAGGCTGCGCAGGGCTCGCAAAGTGTGTGCAAAACCGCCAAAGCGCATTGATCGCGGCCTCGGATGATGCCATTCTTCCGTCGCTGAAGACCTACGCTCAAGGCTAGCAAGGAGCCATCAATGACCGAAATCACCCAGCTTGTCGCCCGCGAGATCCTCGATTCGCGAGGCAACCCGACCGTGGAAGTGGAAGTCTCCCTGTCGAGCGGCGCCGAAGGCCGTGCGGCTGTCCCGTCGGGAGCATCGACCGGAACCCATGAGGCACTGGAGCTGCGCGACGGAGATTCCGCTCGTTATCTTGGCAAAGGCGTGCTGCGTGCCATTGCGAACATCACCGACGTGATCGAGCCAGCGATCATTGGCCTGGACGCGCGCAACCAAGGAGCGCTCGACGCAGCGCTCTTGTCGCTCGATGGAACACCGAACAAGAGCAAGCTCGGAGCCAATGCCCTTCTCGCGGTTTCTCTCGCCGCTGCCCGCGCAGCAGCCCACGCACATGAGCTACCGCTGTATGCCTACCTGGGTGGTGTGTCGGCGCGGCTTCTGCCGGTTCCGCTGCTCAACCTGATCAACGGTGGCGCGCACGCCGACAGCGGACTCGATGTCCAAGAGTTCATGGTCGTTCCCTACGGCGCTCCGTCGTTCCCCGAAGCCCTGCGCGCCGGAGCCGAGATCTTTCATCACCTGAAAAAAGTGCTCAAAGGGATGGGCATGGCCACGTCGGTGGGTGACGAAGGTGGCTTTGCACCGAGCCTGCCTCGCAATGAAGCGGCGATCGAAGCGCTGATGACCGCGATTGGCAAAGCCGGTTACAAAGCCGGTGTCGACGTCGGCATCGCGATGGATGTCGCCGCCAGCGAGTTCTATTCGAGCGAGCGCGGCAGCTACAAGGTCGACGGCAAAGAGCTAAGCTCTGCCGAGCTGTGCGCGTGGTACGTCGATCTCGCTGCGCGCTATCCGATCTGCTCGATTGAAGACGGAATGGCCGAAGACGACTGGACCGGCTGGAAGCAGCTCACCGACGCAATTGGCCGCAAAGTTCAGCTGGTCGGCGACGACTTGTTCGTGACCAATCCGGTTCGGCTCCGTCGAGGAATCAGCGAAGGCATCGCCAACTCGATCCTCATCAAGGTAAACCAGATCGGCACGCTGTCCGAGACGATCGACGCGGTTCACATGGCCAAGCACCGAGGCTACACCGCGATCATCTCGCACCGCTCGGGCGAAACCGAAGACACCTTCATCGCCGACCTGGCCGTCGCGCTGTCCACCGGGCAAATCAAGACCGGCTCGGCCTCTCGCTCGGAGCGCATCGCCAAGTACAACCAGCTCCTGCGCATCAACGAGCAGCTTGGCTCCGCCGCACGCTACGCCGGTCGCAGCGCCTTCCCGTATCTGACCGCCTAAGCCGGTTTTCGCCGCTTCTGCCCGACATTTCGCACCAGCACGCACCAGAACGCCTCCTTTCTCCTTGCGCCGGGGTTACGCTTCGCTATGGTCCAGGCTCCGTGCGCAACGCAGCCAAACGATCCGACGACATCGAGCCCGATCAACCCGTCGCTGACAGTCTTGCGCTGCGGCGTCTGCAAGTGCTGGTCTTTGCGCTGACGTGGCTAAGCTACGCGTCGTACTACCTCACACGGAAGAACCTGTCGGTGGTCAAGAGTCGACTGCACGAAACGATGCAGATCTCGACGATGGCGCTGGGAGCAATCGAGACGCTGTATCTGGCGTCCTACGCCCTGGGTCAGTTCGCAAGCGGAGCGCTCGGCGATCGGATCGGCGCCCGCAAGCTGCTCGCGCTGGGCATGATTGGATCCGCCGCTGCGACCTTTGCTTTTGGAGCCAGCTCGACGGTGCTGCCCTTTGCGCTGGCGTTTGTGGTCAATGGCGTCATGCAGTCCACCGGCTGGTCGGGAAACGTCAAAGCGATGCAGCCGTTCTTTTCGTCGCAGCACCGAGGCCGCATCATGGGTCTGTGGACGACCAACTACCAAGCCGGAGGCCTTTGCGCGACGGCGGTGGCGACGTTTCTGCTGACGCACTATGGCTGGCGCGCGGCGTTCTTTGGTCCCGCGCTGTGGGTCGTCGCGGTCGGGCTGCTGGTTGCACTGTTTCTGGTCCAGCGTCCCGAAGATCGAGGTCTGCCTCCCATCGAGCCTGCGCCGGTCAAGGTCACGTCTCATCAGCCCGACGCTGCACCGACGCTGCTGACGCTGCTACGACTGCCAGCGCTGTGGACGCTCGGGCTCGCGTACTTCGGGCTCAAGCTGATTCGCTACAGCCTGCTGTTTTGGCTGCCTTTTTATCTGAAGCAGTTTCTGCACTACAGCGAAGCCCAGGCTGGTTATCTGTCGCTGCCGTTTGAAATCGGCGGCATTGTCGGCTCAATCGTCATCGGCTGGCTGTCGGATCGCTACTTCCGTCACAGTCGGCTCAAGATCACGGTTCCGACGATCCTGCTGCTCGGAGTGTCGCTCATTTCGTATCAGCGGCTCGGCGGCTCGGGTCTGTGGGTCAATGCGGCGCTGCTATCGTGCGTGGGCTTTCTGTTGTTTGGACCCGACTCGCTGCTGTCGGGAACCATGTCGCAAGACATCGGCGGTCGAGCCGCCACCGGACGCGTCGCTGGAATCATCAACGGCATGGGCTCGGTGGGCGCAGTCTTCAGCTCGCTCATCGTGGCCAAGGTCAGCGAAACCTACGGCTGGAGCGCACTGTTCTACGGCTTCTGCGCGGTCACAGTGCTGACGGCGGCGCTGCTGCTGGTGTCCGCCCTACTCATCGAGCGTCCCCGCGCAAGCCCAGTTCGCTAAGCCCGCATCGTCCGCTTTCGCCCATCTTGCCCCACAGACTTTGCGCGAATCGGCTCCATGAAGTCGCGTTTGCTGTTCGCTAGGGGGTTGTCTGACCATACCACCTTGGTACACACTCCGCGCCAATCCACCTACCAATATCGAGGTCTTTTCATGAAACAAAGAAGTGCAGCCTATGTATCAGCTTGGGCTGGTGCAGTCCTTTTCGTAGCGTCGAGCCTTGTCGGCTGTTCCGAGCCCACCAGCAAGTGCGGAAGCGGTTTGTCGGAATGCAACAGCGAGTGCATCAGCGACAAAACAGATCCCAACAACTGCGGCGGCTGTGGCAACGCGTGTGCCGAGCCGCTCGTCTGTAGTTCTGGCAAGTGCAGCGATAGCTGCGAAGGCAATCAGGTCGCGTGCGGTCGTGCTTGCGTCGAGCTTGCGTCCGATCCGCTCAACTGCGGCAAGTGCGGCATCAAGTGCGAAAACGGCGCAACTTGTGTCGATAGCAAGTGCACGGGCGGCACCCAGCCGGAGTGCATGAACCGCGTACCGTTTGCGACGAGCGGCAGCTACGACGTGGACGCCAAGGTCATTCAAGTGTCGGGCAAGCTGACCAAAAATGGCGCGGCGGTTCCCGACGGAACGTATCGCGGCAACTTGGTGTTCGAAAACAAGGCGGGCGGCTCGCGCGCGATGCAGTCGTTCAAAGACACCGGCGACGCGACCTATCAAGGCAGCCTGTTTTCGGGAACGTACGATGTCTACTATCAGCCGTCGTCGTACTGCCAATCGACGGGCAGCGTGATGCCGTGTCAGCGCGTCCTCATTCAAAAAGACGTGCCGCTTACCGTTTCGGGCGCGCTCGACTTCGACGTCAAGACCGTCCAGGTGTCGGGCAAGCTGACCAAAAATGGCGCGGCGGTTCCCGACGGATCGTATCGCGGCAACATGGTGTTCGAAAACAAGGCGGGCGGCTCACGCGCGATGGCTTCGTTCAAGGACACCGGCGACGCCACCTATCAGGGTGAGCTTTTCGCGGGCACCTACGACATCCGCTATCAGAACAGCTCGTACTGTAACGATCGCGGCGCCCTGCCCTGCCAGTCGATTGTGATTCGCACGGGTGTGAACCTGACGACGAGCGGAGCGCTCGACTTCGACGTCAAGACCGTGCAGCTATCGGGTCGCGTCACCAAGAATGGAGCCTCGGTTCCCGACGGAAGCTATCGTGGCAACCTGACCTTCGAGCTGAAGCAAGGCTCGTCGCGGGCGATGACGTCGTTCAAAGACACCGGCGACGCCACCTATCAGGGTGAAGTGTTCGTCGGAACCTACGATGTCATCTACAACCGCAGCAGCTACTGCTCGACGGGCGGAGTGCTTCCCTGCGGCAGCCTCCGGCTTCGTTCGGGCTTGGCGGTCACAACGAGCGGTGCGCTCGACTTCGACCTCAAGACCATCAACGTCTCGGGCAAGCTGACCAAGAACGGCGCGACGGTGCCCAACGGCAGCTACCGAGGCAACCTGACCTTCGAGCAAGCCGACGGCAACGCCATTGGCATGCAGACGTTCAAGGACTCCGGCGAAGCCACCTACCAAGGCGAGCTGTTTTCGGGCACCTACGACGTCGTCTACACGCCTTCGTACTACTGCTCCACGACGAGCCCGATTCCCTGCCAGCGTCTGCGCATTCGCAAGGGTGTGACGCTGAATCAGTCGGGATCGCTCGACTTCGATGTGAAGACCGTCCAGGTGTCGGGCAAGCTGACCAAGAACGGCTCGACGATGCCCGACGGAAGCAACCGTGGCTCGATGACGTTTGCGCTCAAGGATGGCGGCGCGATGACGATGCCCGCGTTCAAGGACACCGGCGACGCAACCTACCAAGGCGAGCTGTTTTCGGGCACCTACGACGTGAGCTATCAGGCCAGCTACTACTGCTCAGCGACGACGGTGATGCCATGCCAGTCGGCCAACCTGCGTCGCGATGTGAGCCTGACCGTCTCGGGAGCGCTCGACTTCGACGCCAAGACGGTGCAGGTATCCGGCAAGCTGACCAAGAACGGCGCAGCGATCCCCGACAGCACCAACCGAGGCAACGTGACCTTCGTCGAAAAGGGTGGCAGCTCGCGCTCGATGCCGTCGTTCAAAGACGCCGGTGAAGCCACCTACCAAGGCGAGCTGTTCGCTGGCGCCTACAGCGTCTTTTACAACCCGAGCTACTACTGCTCGACGTCGTCGCCGATGCCGTGCCAGACCAACCTGCTCGTTGGCTGCCCGTCGGCTGAGTAAGCCATTCATCCAGGGTGTCGAGCGTGTCCAGCGTCTCGACGACAGCATGCGCGACACCCACTGGTTTCAGAACCAAACAACCACGTAGCAAAAAGAACGGTCATGAAGCTCAAGAACTTATTACTGGGAACTCTGTGTGCTTTGTTCGTCGCCAGCTGTAGCGACCCGACCCCGCCGCCGGACACCACCGAAGACATGATGTCGACGTGGGACGGTGACACGTCCGGCTGCATGAACGGCATGTTTCGCTGTGGCGCGGCGTGCGTGGACATTGCGACCTCGCTCGAAAACTGCGGACGCTGCGACAACAAGTGCGGCGATCGTCAGCAGTGCGTCGCTGGCTCCTGTAAGGACCAGGTCGGCGACTGTCGCAAAGAAGGTGGCTGCAGCAAGGGCTACTACTGCGACCTGAACAACGGCGCGTGCAAGCCCGGCTGCGGCGCGAACCCCGACTGCGGAACCAACGAAGCGTGTGACATCTCGACGCACAAGTGCACCTGCGACGCAAGCTCGCACGACTGCGCTGGCAAGTGCGTTCGTTCCGACGACATCGCCACCTGCGGAACCCGCTGCGAGCCCTGCGCCGACGATCCCAACGGCACCGAGAGCTGCTACTCGGGTCGCTGCGAAGTCAACTGCAACGGTAGCTATCGCAAGTGCACAAGCGGCGGCGCGTGCTCGGAGTGCTGCGACGACTATCAGTGTCCGTTTGGCTCGGGCAAGATCTGCGTGTCGAACAAGTGCGTCGTCGCGAGTCGCTGCACCAAGACCTCCGAGTGCAGCACCGACGAAGCCTGCACCGCTGGCGTCTGCACCAAGACGGCTCCGGGTGGAACCTGCGCAGCCACCGCTGACTGCCCCGTCGGTCAGTTCTGCCAGAGCGGCAAGTGCGCGATCGTCGCCTGCCCGTCGGAAAGCCATGGCTTTGCACACTCGTCGTGCCCGGTGGGCGCTGGCTGCCGCAAGGCTCGCTGCGTCGATCTGACCAACAGCTACTGCAACAGCTGGAGCGACTGCGGCAACGACTACACCTGCGACAAGGCATCGAACACCTGCAAGCTGATCTCGGGCAGCCGCGACTGCACCACCAACTACTACTGCACGAACAACTCGATTGGGTATGCGTGCGTGAACGGTCACTGCCTCAACGTCGGAACCACAGCGGTGTACGCCAAGGCAGACATCGAGTGCGGCTTCGGCTACTACGCCCAGAGCATCAACAAGACGAGCCGTAGCAACTACTGCACGGGAATGTGCGCAAGCTCAGGCTATCCGGCCTGCTCGGCGGGCTATAGCAGCACCTGCTCGACGCTGCGCTGCCGCGCCTACGGCTCTTCGGCCCGTGGCTGCTGCTCGCGCATTCACTCGACCTGCACGTCGGACTTTGACTGCTCGTCGCAGAAGTGCGTGGGCGGCTACTGCGTGTCGAGCGCAAGCTGCTCCAGCACCTCGAGCTGCCCGTTTGGTGAAAAGTGCGAAAGCGGCACCTGCCAGTTCAAGCCGAACAGGGCCTGCACCGCCGACACCGAGTGCGGAAGCGGACAAGTCTGCATGTCCGGCAAGTGTGGTCCCGACTGGGAAGCCGCCGGCTGGCTGTAGTCTCCCTTACGAAATGGGCTCGTTTTGATAGAATGAGCCCATTCCGACCCCAGCCAACAAAGACCTCCTCCGCACCGCCTTCTTCATCATCACCGCGGAAGAAATTCCGCCGCTATCGCTCGTTCGAATGGTGCGCACCAGCGCTCCGTTCGTCAGCCTATCCGACGCACGCATCCAGTACGAAAAGGTCATCGAAGCCATGGACCGACATGGACGCGCGACGCGCTTTTTGCTGACGGACCTACGCAGTGCGCCCGGTCGCAGCGATCCCGGCTTCGAGGCCATGATGTCCGAGCTACGGCCTCGCATGAACCGAGGTTTCCGTCGCCAAGGCGTGCTCACCAAGACCGCAGCCGGAACGCTACAAGTCAGCCGTCACACCAAGCAAGACGGCCTCGAGATGCTCATCTCGGACAACGAAAACGACATCTTGTCGTTCTTTCGCATCGTCGCCCGGATGGCACGCTAGCCAGCAAACGCAGCGTCGGTCAGCGACCCATCGCTCGCTTCATGTCGAGCTTGGCGTCCTTTTCCTTCTGATCTTCGCGCTTGTCGAACTGCTTCTTGCCTTTGCCCAGTCCGAGCAGGATTTTGATCATCCCGCTCGACAGATAGACTTCCAGCGCCAGCAAGGTGTAGCCCTTTTTGCTGGTTGCATCGTCGAGCTTGGCAATCTCTGGACGCTTGAGCAGGAGCTTTCGCGTCCGACGCGGCTCGTGGTTGAAGCGGTTCGCAAACGGCCACTCGCTGACCTGCATGTCGTACAGGAACGCTTCGCCGTTTTCGATCTTGGCGTACGCCTCACCGAGGCTCGCTTTGCCATCGCGCAGCGACTTCACCTCAGAGCCGACGAGGACGACGCCAGCCTCGATGGTGTCTTCGATGAAGTAGTCATGCCGAGCCCGGCTATTGCGCAGCAGAACCTTTTTGCCTTCACCTTTTGGCGCACTCATCGTCTTTCACCATCGTCACGCCCGCCTCTGTGGCGGCGCGTTTGTGCGACTACCCTAGCACGCGCAGGCGCAGCTTCCCTTGTTCGTTCAGGTTCGTCACGTACTCGGGCACACCCGGCAGCCGCGAAGTGAGCGGATTGTCAAACGCCGGCACGTCGAGCGGACGGTTCTTCGCAAAGACATCGTGACGACCGTGCTTTTTGTACCACTCCGCCACCGTCGCATTGGCCATCATCTGCTCGACGATGTTGCGCCAGCCGACGCCGGTGTTGTACGCGCAGAAGCTGATCTC
>CALMML010000210.1 GCA_937868485.1 uncultured Myxococcales bacterium
CCGTCATCGGGTCCGTCATCGGCATCCGTCAGTCCGTCCGACTCTTCGGCATCGTCCAGATCGTCACCATCGTGCGCTTTTCGATCCGTTTCCATTCCGTCCCGTCGATACAGCTTCGGATCAATGTCCAGCCGACGCAGCACCCGTCCAACCTGCCGACGAGACAGCTTCATCCGTCGCGCCAGCGGAGCAATCAGTCCGCCGACTTCCATCAGCCACTGCCGCAGCAGCGACGCGTCGTAGCTGACCTTGCCCGGACGCACGCGCTCTGCACTGGCCTCGCTGCGCTCACGCGGCTCCGACGATTCCGAACGTGGCGGGATCGCAACCGGCGTCTGGGTCGAGCTGGTCTGCGAAGCGCTCGCATCCGATCGAACGCGCGCCGGAAGGCTGTCCAGATCGAGCGGCGACTCACTGCCATCGGGATCTGCGTACGTCTTTACATACTCCGTCGTCGCAATCAGCTCGCGGACGTTCTGCGGCCATGGGTACAGCAGCAGCGCTTCCCCAAGCCGCGCCGTCATCCGTCGCGTTCCCCCCAGGTAGTGCAAAAACAGCGGCAAGATGTCTTCTTTGCGCTGCCGAAGCGCAGGCAGCTCAATCCGCAGCATCGACAGCCGCGCCAAGAGCTCCACACGGAACGAATCCCGCTTCGCCGCTTCTTCCAGGTTGAGGTTCGTCGCAGCCACCACCCGAACCGGACACGACACCGGCGCGACCGCACCCACGGGCCAGATCACCTTTTCTTCGAGCGCCCGCAGCAGCTTGGGCTGCACATCGAGCGGAAGATCCGCCACTTCATCCAAAAACAGCGTTCCATCGCGCGCTTGCCGAAACAGACCGCTGTGTTTGGTGGTCGCGCCCGTGAACGCGCCCTGAACATGTCCGAACAGCGTGCTTCCGGCCAGCGCCGGCTGAATCGTTGCGCAGTTGACCGCACGAAACGGACCGCCTCGCTGTGCCGAGTGCTGATGCAGAAACTCCGCCGACAGCTCTTTTCCGGTTCCAGTCTCTCCGATGAGCAGCACGGGCGCGTCACGCTCTGCCGCACACGTCAGCTGATACCGCAGCTCAACCATCTCAGGAGACTGTCCACGCAGACGCAGCGCCGTCGGTGACAAGTCCTCTGGCAGCTTGCGCGGCGCACGCAGCGAGTGACGAAATAGCAACAGCAGCAGCGAGTTTCCGACCCGAATCACCGATCGATCCGGCAGCTCACCCTGCGTCACGAGCTGACCATTTACGTAGGTCTTGTTCTTGCTTCCCAAGTCCTCGATCAGCACCCGCTGTCCGTCATCGTGCAGCCAGACTCGAGCATGTCGCGCCGAGGCATTGCGATCGCAAGGCAGGGGAATCCCTTGATGAGAAGAGACTTCGCGACCGATGAGCAGCCCTCCGCGCGTCACTGCAACCGATTGAATTGGCGCAGCTTCTCGCGAAAGTGGCGCAGGACGACCGTCGGTGAGTAAGATCTTGATGACAGGTACGGGATGATCCAGTGGGCCAAGCAGACGGTCTGTTTCTGTGTGTGGAGCCATCGTCTTACCAACTTGCGCACAGTTACTACCGTCTCGGTCCCCTTGCAACTCTACTTGCCAATTTCGTTTGGTAATCCGCACTGCCGATCCGTCGCTCAGCGTTCCGCACTGATCCTGTGTCTGGCAAAGCACTTGCAATCGAAGGAGCCCACAAATGAGCAGCCCACTTCGCGATCCATCCAGCGCTGTCCCCAACCACAAGACCACGCTGCGACGCGCACATCGCCTCATGTCCGGCGCGCTCCTTGGTGCAGTCTGTTTGCTCAGCAGCTGCTGGACCCGAAACGGCAGCTATTGCCAAATCGACAGCGACTGTGAGCAAGGACTCTGCATCGGCTATGAGCGCGGTGTCAAAGCGGGATCCTGCTCAACCACGTTGTCGCTATCTTCCAAAAGCTGCAAGTTAAACGGAATCTTTACAGACAGCCCTGGTGTAAATCGAAGTTATGGTCAAAGCGTCCAGATCCAGCCCAGCCAAACACAGACCAATGTCATGACGGCGCTGATTGGATCAAGCGCTGGCTTTTCGTATTGCGAAAACACGCGTTTCGATGTTCGCGCGGACATCAAAGATGGACTTAGCAACATTCCTTATGGTCCATCCAGTCGCGTACCGAATGCCAATGCAACCAACAACTGGATTTCCAGCGAGCCTGCAAAGAACAACGTCTTTGGAATATCAACCAGTTCAGGCAGCCAAGGGAGTCCGTATGGCAACCTAAAGGCAGCGATCACTTCCGTCTCAGCCAGTTCAAAATGGGTCGCAATGGGCAGCCAATCCGCGAGTACAATCTGGTTATGGACATTTGCCGATTTCGAGCAAAACCCAAGCTTTCCTGCAGATATCGAAGAGAGTGTAACTGGCTATGGACGACTCATCGCTGTATCAGATTCACAGCTGGCGGTAGGAAGCCAACAAGATGTCTTTCTGTATGACATCAACGCAAACAACAAAGCACTCACCAACAAACAGCTGATCAAACCAAGTGGAGCATCCAGCAGCTTTGCATCAGCGATTGCGCTCAGTGCGCTCGGATTGGTTGTATCAGAACATGAAGAGCGATCCGCAGGAACCACAGTATGGTGGTATCCACCTGGCGCAAAAGAAGCACAAGCTCTTCCCATTCCAAGTCGCTATCTACAAGCTGGACAAGACAAGGTATTTGGTTATGGTGCAGCGCTGGCTGCCAGTGACAGCATGATTGCGATCGGTGTTCCCGGTCAAGGCAGCGTGGTGGTGCTAGACAAGACCGCAAGTGGCTGGCAAGAAATCGGCATATCCACCCAGGCCGTCGGCGCAGCGACTCGCTTTGGGGCAGCGGTGGCGATCGACAACGACTGGCTCGCCGTCGGTGCGCCCGGGGAAAACAAAGTCTATCTATATCTCTGCAACTGATCGCCCCGCTACGGCGCGAGGTTCTGCGTCATCCGCTTGCGGGTGTTCCGTTCCAAGACATACAAGATCGGCACCGTCACAAGCGCAGCTGCACCGACGGCAAGACCGGCGCTTGCAAACGGCAGCGTCGAAAGGGACTGCGGACAGGTTCCGCTTGAAATGAGTGCGCTGTCGTCGCAGCTCTGTCGACCATCTAGCCACAGCAGTGCGCCACCTGCCGCCGCCGCAGCGATCCCGACGCCGAGCAGGCTCCACTTCGCGACCGCCAGACGCCGCGCCGACACCGCCAGCGGGTCCACCTTCAGCGCAACGTGCAGCAGTCCTTTTTGCGCCGCCAGCGACTGTTCGGTGAGCTGCTGTTCCGCATCGACCGGCAGATAGCCTTCTTTGGCCAGCCGCAGCCGCTGCGACCCTTCGAGCAGCACAGTCTGAAGCGGCGTCACACCTCGCGACCGTCCGGCCACGAAGACCTGCGCACCGCTCGGCTCGCTCGCAATCCGCACCGACACCGTCTGCCGCCCGAGCGCCTCACCCAACAGCGCTCTGACCTTGGCCTGAAGCTGCGCTCGCAGCGTCGCATCATCACAGCTTGTGCAAGACCAGTCCGACGAGGCCGCCACCTGATCGGCTTCCCGATGACGCACCGCAAGCTGCGCCTGCCACGTCGCTGACGACTGCGTCAGCTTCGCTTCCAGCACATAGCTTGCCCCACTGTCCGACGCTGTCACCGCGCCACACGTTCCACGACAGGCCGGATTGGGAACCCGCAGATGACGCAGCCCCGACGACGGACGCAGCGCCACCACCAAGTTCGCTTCGATTCCCGCCAAGAGCCCCTGCTCCAGCGCCGAAGCACTCGGACCTTCAACCGACACCGATCCATCAATCGCCACCGTCACGCCCGTGCTCACAATCGGCGGACCAAAGTCCGTCAGCACAATCGTCCGAGGCGCTTGTCCCGGCAGCAGCGGCTCTGGTCGAAACGTCTTCGCAGTCCCCGCGCCTTCAATCGACAGCGTGTGCGCCCCTTCCGGCAGCAAGATCCAGCCATCGAGCGGCAGCGATCCCACCACGCGATCATCCACGCGCAGCGTCAGCGGACTTCCCGACTGAGCCTGATACACCACAAACACCCGCACCGCGCGCGCTTCTACCTTCGCCACTTCCGACGCAGTACGCTGCGCCAGCGCATCGGGAACCGACTCCTGCGCTCGCTGATGATTCACGTACAGACTCGCCGCCAGCCAGCTCTGCTTGAGCGCGCTCGCCACATCGCCCAGCGTCAGCAAAAGCTGACTG
>CALMML010000211.1 GCA_937868485.1 uncultured Myxococcales bacterium
CATTGTCGGCTATCCGCAGCTTCGACTTCAGCGCTTGCTATCGCTGCTGGATGCATCGACAGGCTCGGACAAGAGCTGGGACACAGGGAGCATCTGTGCGCCGCAGCGCTATCTGGAGACACTTGAAAAGCCGCTGTTCGGCTCGCCACCGTGTCAGCAGATGCTCATCGACTTGCCGCACGTACCACAGCGTACGGAAGACGGAACGCCGCTCTGTGTTGTCGGTGATGTCGACGCACTGAATCCGTCTGCAGCTCCTTCTGTGAGGATGCCGCACTGTGGCTCGTCTTGCTGTCATGCGATGGGACAAGAGCCATCACACTGTGGATTCTTCCGTGATGAAGTGATCTCTGCTTGTGAAAGTGAGCCGCAGAGCTGCTACTGCATTGTCGGTCCAGACCCAGCAGCTCCGGCAGAGGTGGCAAGTCCAGCGCGCATCGGAGTCTGGCGTCCTCATGGTGCAGAGACGCCGGAAGGAACCGTGCTCAGTGCACAATGCGCTTCCAAGACATCCCTCGCACTTCCGTAACGCCGGTAGATTTCGATCTTTTCCGACGAGAACGGCGGATTCCTACTATCAGCCAGTCAATGTCATGGTGGTGACAGATGAAGCGAGTGGGCAGCAGGACTTGATCAAAGTGCTCGACTTCGGAATTGCCAAGCTGAGCGCAGAGTCCACCAGTCAGACCAAGTCCGGAGTCCTGATGGGGACTCCGACATACATGTCTCCTGAGCAGTGCCGAAGCGGTCGCAACGCGGTCGATCGCAGCGACGTGTATGCGCTGGGGGTGATGATGTATGAGATGCTGGCCGGAGAGACTCCCTTTCGAGGCGGACCTGCTGCGCTGATGATCGCGCATCAGACCCAAGATCCAGCACCACTGAACACCAAAGCGCCGCAAGTCCCCGCCGATCTCTGCACCCTCATCCATCGCATGCTGGCCAAGAGTCCGGCGGAGCGGCCTACTGCGAGTGAGGTGGTTCGCGCGCTGTCCCCACAGAGTGGCCAGATGTCGCAGATCTCGCAGGCGCATCCGCTGGTCAGTAGTAGCATCCAAGCGATTACGCTCAGTGAGCTTCCGACCTCGATTCAGGAGCGCGGACCTGCTGCCAGTGCCTCTCTGCTTGGGTCGATTCCTCGGCAGCGTCGGGGCACGCTGATTGGGATCGCGGCGGTCTTGATTCTGTTGTTCGGAATGGTCGGACTGTTTGTGCTGCTGACGGTGACAAACAAGGGATCGGGACAGACTCCTTCCGACTTGGGCGCTCGCAAGGACTCCGCCTTCACATCCTTCGATCTGAGCAGTCCTGCGCAGACTTCACCACAACCAGTGGCTCCGCAGCAGAGTCCTGTTCGTCATCCTGAAGCGTCGCAGAGCGCGAAGGGGGATCGCAACAGCGTCGGAAAAGGGAACCGAAGCAAGGCTAAGTCGGGACCGCGCCGCTCCACAAAATGACGGTGCGAACGCTGCGCGGCTGCGGTCCGGTCGCAGGTCCACTGTAGAGCGGTGAGTATCCCAGAAACTGATTCGGACGCAGCACCATGAAGCTGCGCTGATCACGCAGGATCAGAGACACTTCCAGATACACACCATGCCGCGCAAGCAGTGGGAAGATCTGTCTGTGAAGTCTGTCGCTGGCTTCCTTGGCCCATGGTACTCCATTTCCGGTCATTCCTTCATCACTGAGCAGCTTCACACAGATGGCAGACACCGGCACATGTGCAACTGCACCCAGCACCGCACCGTCGCCAATCGCCCATCCCCCAACCTGGATTCCGCGCGTGTGAACGGGTCGCTGTAGCGTCGTTCGTAGCGTCGCAACCTCTAGCTCTGGATACAGCTGCGAAAAGACAGCGTGAACGGTAGACAGACTACGGATTCCGAGCAGGCTGCGTACCTGTCCAATGGTCTTGTTCCAGTCGGAAAATAGGCTCTCATCACGCTCTGGAAACTGGGCATCGACACTCCCCCGCAGCAGCCGGTGCGCAAAGAAGTTGAGGAAGTCTGTCAAGGTTCCCTCGCGCTGTGCATCCATCGCGGCCCGAAAGTAGGAAGGAAGCAGGCTCTGGGAAGACAGAAGACCCAGGTTTAACGTCACAATGACCCGTCGCTGCGGACTGTCTGACCACTCTACCTTGGACACGACCGATGCTTGATGCGTATGCGTTGCATGGCTGCGGAACTCGATCTGCTCTTTGTGATATCCCAGATCGTGCAGTGCATCGAGCAGCGCTCCAAGCGAAAAGCGAGCCGCTCGCTGTTCAATGATGCGACGCTTCTGTTCGTTTGGATCGACCGGACTGACTTTGACTGCCGTCGACGCAGACGCTGGACTACGCGGCGCTTGCGTGATTCCTTTTCCTTGCGGAGGACGGGGTGGCTGCGCCATCGCTTACTGCTCACTGTCTGCAACAAAGCGAGAGATATCCGATCGACACAAGAGCTTGAGCATCGCTGTTTCCAGATCTTCTGCGGGCTGAAGATGCGGTGTCAGCTTGCTGCTGTGCTGGATGAGTGCCAGCAGATAGTCCATCAGCAGCGACGGAAAATACCGCGAGGGTTCAAACCCCTCTAACTTCTTGGCAATGTGCAGCTGCAAGATTGCCGCACGTCGATAGCGCTGCTTGTGGACCAGCCGGACAAATCCCGCAAGCTCTGTGAGCAGCAGCTTTAGCTCGCCGCAGAGCGGAATGGTCAGTGTATCCGCTGTGCCAAGGGTCTGTGCTTCCGCGACGCCAGTGGACAGCGAATCCCGACCTACAGCGCGAGCAGAAGATGAGGACGCAGGGGACGGCTCGTCTTGCTCACTCTGCACCTCCTCCTCTTCCTCGCTGTGCACGCCCTCTCGATCGCTGCGTTCCTCATCACCCTCAGCTGCGCGCTCCTTGTCGTTCTCATCGTCATTATCGGTGTCATCGTCATCGCTGGTTCCCTTGGATGCTTCTTCTTCCTTCTCGCTGCCCTCGTCTTCCTCTCGCGAGGCTGCATTGGAATCCTCGTCTTCCTCCTCGGACGCTGTGCTCGATGTCACTTCGTCATCAGAGTCGCTGTCCTCATCGTCAGAGCTGCTGTCCTCGGCACTGGAGCTGCTATCGTCGTCATTGGAGCTGCTGTCCTCATCGTCAGAGCTGCTGTCTTCATCTTGACCGGACGACTCCTCCTCTTCACCGGGAGGAGGCGGTGGGGCCGGAATCTGCGTGGCACCTTCCAAGTGCCAGCCAGCGTTTGCATCCGGTGCGCGCGCCAGCCCCTGTAGCAGTGACTGAAGATGAAGCAGCGGCTGCTTGCTACGTGACCCCGGAATGACCAAGTCCAGCGTCTCCAGCAGCTTGTTGCAGTGCTCCAGGGCTTGCTCTTGCGCAGCATGCTGCCAGTCGTGATTCCACTTCGTCCACAGCTCATCTTTTTGACGTTCATGAAAGCGAACCTGCGACACGATGCTGTCAAACAGCCAGCGCAGAGACACATCCAGATGTCGTTCCTTTTTGTGACTGGGACTGAGATACGCAAGGTTGTCTGACAGGGCGCGACGGATGCATTCAAACAGCAGGCTCAGCGACGCAACACCACGCTCAACAAACACGCCAAACAGATAGCAGCCCACTGTGCGGACATCGTAAATCTGCTGCTGCCAGAGCTTCTGTGCACGCTCCGCAGCGGGCAGATAGCGATTCTGGCTGGTCAAAGACAGGATCTCATCTAGCTCGCGATCCTCGATTCCCAGCTCACGCACTCCCTTCGCGGTGAGGATCTGCTCAAGGGGCTCAGTAACGATCATGGCGATTCCTTTTCAGCGTGTTATCGCGCAGCGTGGCGTCTTGCTGTCCAGGGTCTGCGACCGAGATGGTTCCTGCATAGTCACAGCGCAGCGTGGCGCTGTCTTCGACGAGCTTTTGTCCTTGAAGCAGGATTCCTTCCACTTCATCGGACCACGGCTGCCCAAGTCTGGGCGTACATGGCTTCTGTCCGCTCGGGTTCTGTGGGTTCGGATTCGCGGGCGCAGTGCAGAAGCGAAACGGTGAAATGTTCACGAGCGGAAGATGATCATCAATCGTTGCAAGGGAACCATCCCCACCATGGCTGACTCCACGACGGGAAATGGTCAGCTTGACTTCTCCTTGTCCGTACGAACACTGAAGTGTTGCGCCATCACAGACCAGCGAGGACATCGCAGACTCCTACTTCCGAAGTGAGGCTGCGCGCATGGCAATCATGCCCGCAGGTGTGCTCAGCCGATGACATGCCAAGATCAGTCGATCGATCAGGTTCAGCGCGGGATCTTGGGCGCGCTTGTCCAGCTGTCCTTCCCGATGCTGACTGGCACACCAGCCGTAGTCAATCGAGCCCTCTTTGGTACGCGGCAGCGCGGCCATCACACGGACCATGTTGGGCTCAAAAGAGACACCGAGCCGCTGACGGATCTGCTCGCGAACTTTGTGCTCGACCATCATGCGCTTGGTGGCTGTCATGCGGCGCATATGAGGCCCCAAAAAGACCAGAAAATTCGATCTTCCTTTGTCACTCTGTTCAGGAACCATGACAGCGCCAGCGACGAAAGGAAGGTCTTGGGTCACGGCTTCTACTTCCGTGGCCCCCAAGCTGTGACCGCCACTGGATGGCCAGCGCGTTCCTCCGTACAGATAGCCTCCCGCGTGCTCATACAGCAGCAGTCCGCAGGCACCCGGAATCGGTCGCAGGATTCCGTTGGTGCTGCGCGCAGGCTGATCTTCGGCTTGGGGATCACACAGCGAAAAGGGGCGACCTGGCGACGGATAGACCAGCTGAGGCGGAGTCCCGCGCAGGAGCAGAGAAAACAGCAGACAGCCCGCACTGGCCGCATCGTAGTGCCAAGATCGACAGGGGATCTTGGTCAGCTCACACTGCGCGGCCAGGTCATTCCAGGACAGCGTCTCGCCGGCCTCCGTAAAGGAACAGAGCCATGAACGGACACCTCGCAGCGGAAGCGCTCTGCGCGCCAGCAGAAAGTCACGCAGCATGGCTGTCATGAGCAGAATGTCGATGGGCGGAAGCTGACTTGCGGTACGCGAGACAAGCTGCGCGGCATCCAGGTGCAGATACGTTCCGCCATGTAGCAGCGTGAGCAGCAGCAGCGTCGGCTGATACTGAAGAAGGGGATGCTCTGGCGCGCACAAGACCGTGCCAAACTCGGCGGGCTGCATGCCAACGATCAGTCCATCACACAGCGCACCCAGGTAGGCCGCAGAGGTGTTTACCGCGATAGGAATCCAGCCCGGATCACGCTGCGGCGAAAACAGCGCAAACAGCGCATCCTCGGCTTTGTACGGATGGGATCCAAGCTGCACCCGACCTGGACTCCCTTCCAGCTCTGCGGCGGCAGCGATGGTCTGTTCTGCTTGGCGCGGATGAACCTGCACTTCATCGAGCAGCGCATCGGAAAGGGGCACCGGCTGCGGTCCATACCAGTCTTTTAGGAGCGACTGATAGCGACGAGCGGTGACGATGTGCTGCGGTCGCAGCGCGCGCAAGCGGTTCGCCAAAAAGTCCGCCCCTTGCGGCGGCAGCACCGAGATCACTGCGCCCAGCCGAAGCGCTGCACACATCGCCAGCAGCAGCTCGGGACCGAGCGGATAGATGATGCACAGAATGTCTCCGTCCTTTACGCCACGCTTGCGAAAGGACTCTGCAAGCAGTGTTGCTGCCGCATGCAGGTGTGCATAGGAAATGGCGCACAGCGGGTCAGACTCCTTGTATCCCGGATGATGCGCTTCCGTCGCGTAGAGCAGGGCAGGGCGATCACCGTGCGGACCCAGCGCATGGCGCGTAACTGCATCGTGATACAGATCAAACGCCATCCCAAGCTGGCTCTTGGGCGGCGAATCAGACCGCCGCGCCGCATGCTGCATCAGTGCCTGTGCGAACACACCGGGGCTGCGCAGGCTGTCAGCCAGCCACGATCTGTCGCGCAGATAGCCATCGCCCGGCTGCTGTAGTTGCAAACGAACTGCATCTAGTGAATCCATCATGCGCGCACTTCCTACGTCTCTGAAAGCATGTCTGTTGGCTTCTTTCGCTACAGCAACCTTCGACACTCTCTTACTTCGCCCGGACGGACCCCTGCGCGACCGAGCGGAATCAGCATTCTCCACGGCAAAAGCGGAGGAACCAGCATCTTCCAGCTTGCAGCTGGTGTGGTGTACAGAAAGTACAGTCCCAGCGACTTTTCCTTGTCGTGCTTGATCCACAGAATGCGGGTCCGATTGGTCCCCGGATCGATGATCACTGAACGCAAGACGGTTGCATCTGGCGAAACCACCAGTGCCGACACCGAAGCGTGCGATTCGGTGCGCTGCTGCTCTTCGCTTACCGAACGAACCAGCACACGCAGCGGGCGACCCTCGTTGGTATTGGCATCCGACAACAGCGTCAGCCGAACATAGCCAGGAAAGCAGCCACTAAGCCCGAGCAGCAGCAAGACTGGCCACAGCGATCCAATAAGAGGCATATGAAAAGACTCTTTATTGCGCATGTTCCCCAAACAGCTCCCAGGGATCGGGCGTGATGGCGAAGCGGATGATCTGCGTCTCATCGGGGCCATCACCGATGATTCGCCAGGTGCTGACTCCGCTGCCGTCCAGCGTCGAGCGCTGAAGCAAGCGGTACAGGCTCCATGCGGAGTCTGTGACTTCCATGGTCTGGGTGTGTTTGCGTCCAGTCTTGGCCACGGTGCGCTCGACACCAATCACTGCCGCTCCTTGCGCCCACCACTCCACCTGCAGTGTCGCTGCGCTCATCTGCTGGTTGAATCCGTAGGCGCTGGCCTTGCCGATCTGTAGGTAGGCGAGCGCGGACTGTGCGGTGCTTCCGCTGCTGGACATGGGACCGGGCAGACCGCGAATCGCGAGCTGAAGCGGCTGCCGATTCCCATCCGCCGAAAACAGCGCGCGTGACAGCTTGGCCAGCTTGTTCATCGTCGGTAACATGTCTTTGGGAACTCGCAGCGTACCGAGCGCTCCGCTCTTTCCTACGTACGCTTCCCCGCGCTCTGTCACGGCTACGGAATACAGGCTGCGCAGGTCCGCAAACAGCGGTCCTTTGCGCTCACTCAGGACATCCAGATCACTCGGAGCGACCTCTCGTTCGGCGCCTCGCTGAAACGGAAAGCGACTCAGCAGGGGCGTGATCTGGGGCTGCATCACCTCTTTCCAGTGCTGCGATAGGACGTGCTCGATCTCTGTTGCACCCAGCTGATGCGCAGCCAGAAACGGAGCCAGAAACGGTCGCCGCAGTGGACCGGAAATGCCAGCGTGATCGAGGAACTGCTCGGCCTTGGCCAAGCTGGATTCCTCGCTTCCTTCATGCATTGCCAGCGCACTTCGACCCAGCGCAGAGAGCTTGCTCGCAAGCAGTGCGCTCTTGTCTTGTGCCGTCGCTGGTTTGTCTGGTCCGCCGCTTGCTTTGTCTGTCGTGGGCGGGCGATCCAGATCGGCAATCAGCTTGGCCACCGCTGCTTGAAACGGAGTCAGTCCTTCCACTTTTGCAGAAGCAGCGTCACTTGGGGACCGACCGCTCGGTGCTGCTTTTGCATCCGCTTTTCCATCAGACTTTGCATCTGTCTTTGCATCTGCGTTGGCATCGGATTTCGTCTCTGGCTTGGGTCCTGGGGACTGATCTTGCGGAGTCATAAGCTCTACGATCGGACGGAAGTCCGCAATGCAGGTGGCCAGCGGTCGCAGATACGGCTCCTCAAGTCCTTGCAGCGAGACGTTGTCCACCAGTGTCTTGAGGCGTGCCACAAAGCGCGATCCAGGTCTGATGATGTCCACCAGCTCTGCGTGAAGCTGCGACGGTGAAGACGCACTGACTCGGTATCCCAAGTGATAGGTCAGCAGCGCGGCACAGTAGCCTTGGGAATAGCGCGCCAGCTCCTTTTGCACCGCACGAGACAGCGAGATTCGCTCTTCCGCACTGAGGTTGCGATGTCCGCTGAGCGCCTTCTTGAGCTCTGTCACCAGGGGCAGAACTTCGCGATGATAGACCACGCGATTGTAGACATCGGACAGACCCACTGCGGGCAGCTCATCGCCGGTAAGGAGCGCCGCGAGCTTGGGCGTAAACTCTTCCTGACTCCACAGAGGGAGCGCAGTCTGGGAGACAAGGGAAGGCTTGCTGGACGGGTTCCGAGCCGCGCTGCGTGCGCCGACTTTGCAAGGCGGAAGCAGACCACGCTTTTTTCCAAGCTTGCTACAGGGGCGACTTCGCTTGGGGCCGACGGTCGGACTGTGATCGGATTCGTCGACGGAAAAGGTGCGCTTGCGACTGCGTGACAGCAGCTCCTCCCAGTCCTTTCTGCTGATGTCGATCGTGGTTCCATCCGCAGGAAACAGAAAGCGTAAGACTTCGGATTCCGTGGGATCGAGCGGCTTCACTGGCGACGTGGTTCCGCTTGTGTCATTGAGCCAGCGCAGCAGCTGATACAGACTCTTTGTTCCGGCCTGTTCGGTGGTGATGCTGGACTCACTCACCATGCGCAGCAGACGCTCGACGGGCTCTCTTTGATCAATCAGCCAGGGATCGGGCGTCAGGATTCCGACCTCCTGACCAAACAGCTTGAGCATATCAAGCGGCGATTCCTCTGCGAGGTTGCGATACCACTGGCGGAGCTGCGCTGCTCGACGGAGCGCCAGCATTCCTTCTCGCAGTCCAGCGCTTCGCTTTTGCAAGGTCGTAAGCTCTTCTTTGGTGATGTAGGGACGCGCGATGGCCTTGTAGACATCCACCAGAAACGATCGCCAGGGACTGAGATCGCTGAGCGAGTAGCGCAGATCTTCGGGAGGAAACGGCGGCAGCGTGGCCACCGCGACTTCCGTCCAGGGTTCGCTGCTGTGGCTTACGTAGTCGAGCAGGGTATCGCGTGGCACATTCAGATCCGTCGAGAAGTCGGTGGCTGACGCCTTGATGAGCGATCCCAGCGTGTTGTCATTGGTCGCATACAGCGCCACCAGCGATGCCAAGATCTTGTCGCGTGCGCGCTGGCGAATTGCGCGCTCCAGGCTCGGAAGCAGATAGCCTCTGCGAATCGAAGTCAAAAAGAGACTTTCTGCATGCCTCTTATCTGTTCGATAGATCAAATGGAACGGACGAAAGCGCTGCTCGGCTTCACTTGTGGCAAGCAGCGACTGACTTGCGCTGCGCTCTGCCCGCCTGACGACATCGGACTCTCCGCTGTTGTGGGCTTGCTGGGCGCGCGCAACCGCTTGATCAAACGTCAGATTGGCTTCGCTAGCGGCTTGCACAACGACATGATGGCGACGGGTGGCATAGGTCAGTCCAGACAGTCCCAGACCAAGCAGCAGCATTGCCACCATGGCGTGCATGGGACGAATCCCGAACGGACGCAGCCAGCGTGCCAGTCGAGATCCCAGCGCGGTGCTTCGCACTTCCGGTGGCGGCGTAAACGGATTGCTGATCTGTTCGTCAGCGGCCAGCGAGGCAAAATAGATCCGCTGTACTTCCGGGCGCAGCGAGCCAATCGCAAGGTCAGTGAGCGCAGACACAAAGCTCGCGGTGGGGGACAGGAGCTGATCCGCACCACGCAGAAACTCGATGATGCTTTCAAAGGAAGACACCGGCAGCGTCGTCAGCGCGCGTGGCAGATAGCGCTCGTAGCGCGTCATGGAATCGGTCAGATCACTGCTTGGATCAGAGCCCACCGATAGCTCAAGCTGGGTCTGTTCTTTGGCCAGAAAGCGTGCCAGCTCGGAATAGCCACGCAGTCTGTCCATGTGGGTCAGACAGATCCGAACGCGCGCAGTGCTGCCGCAGGTCTCAGAAAGGACATTGATCTTGCCGCGCAGAAGCTGTGCTTGCTGGCGAATCTGATCCGGGGGCTGGGTGATCAGCACCGGGGCAGACAGAACCACAATCACCGTCGGGATCTGCTCAACTTCTAAGCCTCGCCACAGCTTCTTCAAGGCATCGTTGTAGCTCTGCGCGGTGCCGTCCTGAATCGCAGCAGAGAACTCCTCAACCAAGATCTTGCTACCCAGATACAGCTGCAGAAGTGGGTCTGCTGTGTAGCTTGGAATGAACTGACTGGCTTGTCCTTGCCAGTCTACTTTGCGACTGATCAGCGCGCTCTTTCCGGCTCCGGTATTGCCAAACACCACAAAGTGCGGAAGCTCTGGTGTCGTCGCACGAACCGTACTTGGGAGCCGGGTCTGGAAGCGTTCCCACACTTCGCTGAGCCGCTGCTTGGTCATGCTCTGCGTGGGCTTTACGTACGCGGTTCCTTCTTCACGACGCTTGCGCAGCCGAAGCCACCAAAACAGGAGCACGGCTCCGGCCACAATCAGCAGCACAAACAGAGCCGCCAGCACATAGACATAGGTAGGCCGAGACGCGGCTTCTACTGCTCCGCTTGTCGAGGCTGTGGCCAAAGGAAGAAGCACAGACAGCACGCTACACTCCTGTTACTTTCCGGCCACTCGGCGAAGGCCGCGCAGCGTGTCTTCCAAGCGATGGAGCAGCTCAAACACAGTGCCCGCAGAGGCATGACGCATCGGGTGATACTGTGGTGGAGTCGCGCCCGGTGTGAGCCTCGCGATGCGTACGCGCAGCGGCTCAATGATTCCTGTCAGCATCGAGATCCGAGGCCCTAGCTCAACGCGCAGCACAAACAGGAGCTTTTCCAGTAGCTCCTGTGGATCTTCCTGCGGTGCATCGGCCAGATCGATCAGCTCTTCTGCGTCTTCCAAGTTGTCTGGATCGGCATACTCATCCAGCAGCTCTTCAACCTCTTCCTCGTCGATTCCCTCATCGGTCTGGTCCGACTTGTCCGCACGCTGCGGTGCGTTTGCATTGGCTCCTGATTCATCCGTACGCTGCGCCGAGTCGTCCTGACCTGCGCCTTCCTTCTGACGCTGTGATGTGGTCGCTACACGCTTCTTGTCTGCTGTACCTGCGCGGCTTGGCGATTCCCCCGCGATGATCTGCTGGAGCGTATCCACAGCATCTTCTGGCTCTGTCTTCCGTCCCCACAGTGGACCCACTCGCTGGCTGTTTAGTAGCTCACTGAAGTTCACTTTCATCGCTTGCCCCCCCGCTGCGCTTGCTGTGGCCAGTTCCTACTGCTTGCTTGATCACAGGTTGCTCAGCACGATGATGGCCAGTGCGGCAAGTGACAGCGTTGTCAGCGCCACGCCATAGGGAATCAGACCGTGCCAGTTGATCCTTTTGCGCGTCGGTGCGATCGCCTCCAGCTTTGGCTCTGTACGCTGCTCGGGCTCTTGCCCTTCATGTACCGCTTCGTCCGTTCGCTGCGTCATTCTTCGATCGCTACGGACTCTGCTGACCCGGCGTCTGCGTCGCCTTCCTCGCTCATGTGTGCGACCCGTTCCCAGCTGCTCTGCAAGGAGCGTTCGATAGCGCTGGACCTTGCCGCTGGACTCTCCGAACTTGCCAACAAAGCCTGCGGCCAAGCAGAAGTACAGCACTTCAAAGACCATCGAAGGAGTGTCCGGTTTGTCGAGCCTTTCGTCGACAAAGTCATAGAACACATCGCCTCCGTAGTTGATCTGGAACAGCTCAGACTGAAGCAGTGGCCAGCTGGTCTGCTGGGCTTTGGGAAGGCGAATCATGACCATCTCATCGCAGAGCAGAACCAGCGGAAACATCACCAGATAGGTCTCATTTTCCGTCAGCTCGCGATGCAGCTGATCCCGCAGTGTATCGAGCTTGCTGCGCAGCTCACCGTGCAGGCGCTGCAGCACAGAAAGCTCGAACGGAAGCGCTGAGCCTCGCTCTCCAAAGCGTGTGCTTTCGACGGACAGAGATCGCTCTAGCAGTCGATGAATATCGAGCCGAAGCGCCAAGATGCTGTTCCAGTGACTAAGCTTCATGATCCGTTTCGCCTTTCACTGGGAAGCTGCGCACGGCTGTGATGTCGCAGCACTTCCGCGCGGCCCTCGTAGTTCCATGCATCGAGCAGCTTCTCAAGCTGCTGACAGAACATTCGCCACAGCGGCTCCTCTTCTCCTCGCACATCGGGAACCAGCAGGTGATAGATGTGACGGATTCCTGCACCCCGTACCGTCTCATCGGGAGTCTGCTCAACCTGCCATTCCCGAACGCGAGACAGAAAGCCTTGATACGGTCCACCTTCCCCCGCTTCCAGCATGGAAAACAGCGCTTGGAGGTCTTCTAAATCCAGCACCGCTTTCATCTTGAGCGACAACAGACGCAGCAGCGCAGCCGCATCCTGGCGAAGCTGAGAGTCCACGCCACGTCGAATCGGACCCAACGTAGATAGCTCTACGCCGAGCATGCTGCGATCGCGCAGAGAGACACTGAGTCTTCCGCTTAGGTGCTCTCCCAGCGACGGCTGATGCCAGATTCCGTCCACAGAAATACGCACCGGCTGAAGCAGCGCTTTGGGCATTCGCACAATCAGTGCAGCGCGATGGGTCGATCCCTGCGCATCGGACTCTTGTTCCAGCTCAAAGCTCGGAGCCTTGTTGCTGAGCGTCGTCGGCGGAATCGGAACCAGTCCATCATCGCCGATCTCATACACGCCGGTCACGCTGTGCAGTGCGTAGCTCTGATCAGGATGCACAAAGCGGATCGGATAGGAGTCCTGTGTTCCGTCGCAGTCTATCGGCTGTGCCGGTGCTTTTCGCAGCGCGACCATCGGGACCGTAAAGGGTCGGAAGATCTCGCGATAGAGTGCTGGACTGCGCGGATACTCTGCATCCAGGTCCAAGCACAGCGACATGCGCGTAAAGGGTCGCGGTGAGGCCGGAATCGCTGCGTGAATCATCAGCTCTTGCGGAGGGAAGTGCAGAAAGCTCCGAACCGCCGTTAGAGGATTGCGATCATCCGCTTCATACGGCTCATCGTAGAACGTCCCAAAGTGAATCGGACAGGAGGGTCCGTCCGATCGATCATGAACCGGCTGATCGTAGACCACGAACGCGCGCTGCAAGTGCTTTTGTAACTGCTGATGCACCGTAAGCGCGGCCAGATAGTCATCCAGATAGTGAATCCCAAGGCGCAGCCGTCCGGGGGGCTCACTGCGTGGAATCCGCGACGAAAACGTCAGCACCAAGCGATAGCCAACCCCACCGCGCAGCAGCTCACAGCGATCCAACGAGAGTGGCAGGACGCGCAGCGCTGAAAGCGTGGTAAACGTCGCCAGAAATCCATCGGCACACTGCACTTGTAGCTCGCTGCCGGCTGGCAGATACACGGGCTCTGTCATGCGCGCAGTCACTTGCGCTTCGAGCATTCCCATCGCCGCAAGGGGATGCAGCAGGGACTGAAAGTAGCCACCCAGTAGCCGTCGCCAGGTTGCACTCAGGTTGCGCATCACCGCATGACGAGTCCGCACCGCAGAATACGCCAGCACTTCGATCATCCGCTGCACATCAGGATCTTGAGGATCCAGTGCAGAGGTCCCCTGACTGCTGCTGTAGCTGCGCCGAAAGGACTCCAGTCCGCGCAGCTCGTCCAGTAGCCCCAGATCGAGCGTGTGATTAGCTGCCAAGTGGGCCTCCCTTCTGTGCGGATGCGCTGGTGTTTGCAACCTGCGCACTGACCTTGGAGGCAACCGATTCAATCGATACGGAGGCCGTTCCGAACTTCACATCACCTTGCGTTGCGCTCTGTCCCATCGTGGCGGAAGCGGCCTGACTGTCTGCCTTTGCGATGCCAGAAGTCAGCGCTTCACTGGGCGATGAAGGTTCAGAAGGACGCTGCGAGGTACTCTGTTCGCCGGTTGGAGACGCGCTCTGGGACGCTCCGTTTGGTCCGCTTGGCTTGGCGGAAGGGGCCGCCGACTTCGGATCGCTCTTGGCGTCGGATGGACTCGACTTGGAGCCGGACTTGGTCAGCAGATCTTTCATGAACGTGACAAGCTGCTGCTGGACTTGCAGGACGTTCTGTCCGTAGTTGAGCAGGCTGGATAGCTCAGACTCTGGCTGCACGGTCTTTGGCTTGCTGGCCATCGAAAAGGCGCCGGCTGTCTCGTACGGCTGCTGACCCGGAATCATCATTCCCTGAAACAGAGAGCTCATCAGCGTCATGGTATCGATCGGGTTGAGGGTGACACTCAGTCCCTTGGACGAGCTGCCGTAGGTCTTTTCAAGCACCTTCGCGAACTGGGTTCCGTAGTCTCCCGCAAACAGAGAGCCCTTCTTCTTCATCTCATCCAGCAGGGTGCCACCGCCGCCACCGCCCATTCCGGTCTTGCTACTCAGATCACTCATGCCAGGAACGGAGTTCATGCCAGGAATGGAGTTCATGCCATTCATGCCGTTCATGCCAGGAATGGAGTTCATGCCATTCATGCCGTTCATGCCAGGAATGGAGTTCATGCCATTCATGCC
>CALMML010000212.1 GCA_937868485.1 uncultured Myxococcales bacterium
TCGCTCCGGTCTTGCCGACCTTGCGCTTGAGCTTTTCCTCAAAGTACTTGATGCCTTTGCCCTTATAAGGCTCCGGCGGCCGCGTGTTGCGAATCTTGGAAGCGAGCTGACCAATGAGCTCCTTGTCACTTCCGGACAGCGTCAACAGAACCGCATCCTGACCAGGATTGACGGTGCTCTTGGCTTTCTCGCTCTTCGCCGCCACTCCAGTTGGAAGCGTGAGCTCGACCGGATGAGAAAGGCCCACGACCAAGTTCAGCTTCGAACCAGTGACTTCCGCGCGGTAGCCGACCCCATTGATCTCGAGCTGTCGGGTATATCCTTCCGACACACCCTTGACCATGTTTGCGACCAGGGCTCGTAGAAGACCATGGCGAGCGCGCTCATCACGGCCATCTGCAGCGCGAGAGACATGAAGCTGTCCGGCCTCAAGCTTCGCAGAGACCCCCGTGGGGATCTTGCGCTTCAACTCGCCCTTAGGACCCTTCACAGTAATGAGCGAGTCCTTGATCGTGACGTTCACGCCAGAGGGAACAACGACTGGAAGTTTGCCAATGCGAGACATTACCAGACCTCACAGAGCAACTCGCCGCCAACACCCAGCTTGCGAGCCTGGCGGTCCGTAAGTACACCACGCGAAGTCGACAGAATCGACAAGCCAAGGCCCGAACGAACCTTGGGAATGTTGTCGCTGCTGACGTACCTACGCTGACCGGGACGCGAGACTCGGCGCACAACCTGAATCGCGCTCTGATTGTCAGTTCCGTATCGGAGAGTCACAGACAGCACGCTGCCCTTCTCCGAGTCACTACGAGTGACTGCGTCAACATATCCTTCATCCCGCAGCAACTCGGCCACTCGTTCCTTCAGGTTCGAGGCCGGGATTTCCACCTTGTCCTTGCGAGACAAGATGCCGTTGCGGATTCTGGTTAGCATATCGCCGATTGGATCCGTCATTTGTTTACCAGCTCGACTTCACAACACCGGGGATTTCACCACGCAGAGCCATCTTCCGGAAGCAGATTCTGCACATCTGGAACTTCCGCATGAAGGCCCGAGGACGACCACAGAGCGGGCAACGATTGCGCTGTCGCACCGAACTGACATTGCCGTTCTTATCGACCTTCTTGAACTTGAAGACGTCGTTCTCTGCCCGCCATTCCTTGGAAAGACGCGCCATGTTAGCTCCTGAAAGGCATACCAAGGTACCGCAGCAGAGCACGTCCCTCTTCGTCGGTGCGCGCGGTGGTCACAATGGAAATGTTGAGACCCTTGATCTTGTCGATCTTGTCGTAGTTGATCTCAGGGAAGATGATCTGTTCACGGATACCGACCGAGTAGTTTCCGCGACCGTCGAAGGCACGCGGGGAAACTCCCTTAAAGTCACGCACGCGGGGAAGCGCGAAGCTGACAAATCGGTCAAAGAACTCCCACATCCTCTCGCGACGCAGGGTAACCATCGCGCCAATCTTCTGTCCTTCGCGAAGCTTAAACGTCGCAATGGACTTCTTGGCTTTGGTCACAACTGGTGATTGACCAGAAACGAGCCGTAGTTCCTCAATGGCCGAGTCAATCACCTTCGGGTTACCAATCGCCTCACCAAGTCCCATGTTCAAGGTGATCTTGACCAGCTTGGGAACCTGATTCGGGTTCTTGTACCCAAACTCCTTCTGGAGTTTGGCAATGACTTCTTTGTCGTACAACGACTTGACCCGAGGTGGAGCAGTACGCTGAATCTCTGGACCAGGAGCAGTCTCAGACTTGCTTCCTTTGTCAGCAGACTTGCGTCCACCTGCCGGCTTCGCAGCGCCTTTGTTGGCTGCCGCAGGAGCAGCTGGCTTTGCAGCCTTCGCGCCTTCTTTTTTCTTCTCGTCGGCCATTGATATTTGACTCCGTTCGCTTCTGCGAGCTTCAGACACTCGCAGGACCCGAACTGTCAGTTGTTCTAGCTCTGAGCCTCAATCACCGCGCCGCTCTTCGCAACGCGCTGCTTCGCTCCGTCCTTGGTCACAACCCGAACTCGGGTTGGCTTATCCGTCTGCGGATCAACCGGCATGACATTGGAGATGTGGACTGAACCTTCCTTCTCCACAATCCCACCTTGCTGGTTTTGCTGCGAAGGCTTGGTGTGTCGCTTGACCATCTGAAGGCGCTCAATGACAACGCGGCTGTCATTGGCATCTGCCTTGTGGATGATCTTCAGGACGCGACCACGCTTGCCCTTCTCTTTTCCAGCGATAACCTGGACAAGGTCACCTTTACGAATGCGCTCCATTACAAAACCTCCGGCGCAAGCGAGATGATCTTCATGAACTTCTTGGCGCGGAGTTCACGAGCAACCGGCCCAAAGATACGAGTTCCAATCGGCTCGTTTTCTTTGTTCACCAGCACTGCAGAGTTGGTGTCAAAACGGATGTAGCTTCCGTCTGGCCGTGCCACCTCTTTGGCGGTGCGCACAATCACTGCGCGGGCCACATCGCCCTTCTTGACCTTGGAGTTAGGAAGGGCCTCTTTGATGGAGACGACAATCACGTCGCCGACCGAGGCATACTTTCGCCGCGAGCCACCAAGAACCTTGATGCAAAACACTTTTTTTGCACCCGAGTTATCGGCAACATCGAGGACGGTAGTCATTTGGATCATGGCTAATCACCCAACCTTGGTACGGCTTAGACGCGCCGAGCCTTCTCGATAAGCTCAATCACACGCCAGCGCTTCTCTTTGGAAAGAGGACGGGACTCAATGATGAGCACCTTGTCCCCAACATGCGCGCCGTTGTCAGCGGAGTGCGCCTTGTACTTGGAGCGCTTGGTCACAAACTTGCCGAACTTGGCATCACGGACACGACGAGTAACGACCACAACAACGGTCTTATCCATCTTGTCTGATGTGACCACACCCACCATCTTACGGCGGTTGCCACGCTCCTGCTTAACGGCAGGACTTTGAATGTTGCTGTCCATGGCTTACTTGTTTCCCTTACGACGTTCCGCCATGATCGTCATGACCCGCGCGATCTCGCGCCGAGTCGCACGAATCTGACTCAGGTTCTCGAGCTGGTTGGTCGCGTGCTTGATCCGCAGCTTGAAGAGTTGGTCTTCAAGACGGCTCAGGCGACCGTCGAGTTCCGCCGGCGCAGATTCACGCATCTCACGCAGTGCAGCAGAGATCTTCATCACACGCCTCCTTGGTCACGCGCAACAAAGCGAGTTCCGATCGGGAGCTTGTGATGAGCCAGACGGAACGCTTCGCGAGCAAGTTCCTCGCTAACACCTTCCAGTTCATACATCACACGGCCAGGACGCACAACAGCCACCCAATCTTCATTGTTACCTTTACCTTTACCCATTCGGGTTTCGGCAGGCTTCTTGGTGGTCGGCTTGTCCGGGAAAATGCGGATATAGACTTTTCCACCACGTTTGATGTGGCGAGAAATCGCAATACGCGCAGCCTCAATCTGTCGAGCAGTAATCCAACCTGGCTCAGCAGCCTGAAGACCAAAGTCACCGAAGGAAACCGTATTGCCACCCTTGGCCAGACCACAGGTCCGGCCCTTCATGGCTTTGCGGAATTTCGTTCTCTTGGGCGATAACATGAACGGGCTCCAAGATTCCTAAGTAACAGCCTCTGTGAAGCGAATCAGCGCCCGGCTCACGAGGCGCGCGTCGCTGCTGCCCCACCACGAACCGGCAGCACTTCACCCTTAAAGATCCAGCACTTGACGCCAATGACGCCGTATGTGGTGTAGGCCTGGGCAAAGCCGAAGTCGATGTCAGCACGAAGCGTATGCAGCGGCACACGACCTTCGCGATACCACTCATATCGAGCCATCTCAGCACCGCCAAGACGACCAGATGAAGAAACACGAATCCCCTTCGCACCAAACTTCATGGCGGTCTGGATCGACTTCTTCATTGCACGACGGAAAGCAACGCGGCGCTCAAGCTGAGTCGCAATGTTCTCAGCAACCAACTGCGCATTGATCTCGGCCTTGCGAACTTCCTGAATATTCAGGAAGACTTCATTATCGGTGAGCGCCTGAATCTCTTTCTTCAGCTGCTCAACACCCGCCCCGCGCTTACCGATGACGATACCCGGTCGCGCAGTATAGATGTTGATCTTGGCCTTGTTGGCAGCTCGCTCGATCTCTACGCCTGCGATACCAGCGTGGCTCAGCTTCTTCTTGATCTCGCTCTTGAGCTTGACGTCCTCGTGGAGCCACTTTGCGTAGTTCTTTTCCTCGTACCACTTAGAGCTCCAGCTCTTGATGACACCGAGGCGGAATCCGGTCGGATGCGTTTTCTGGCCCATTGCCCTTGCCTTTTACTCTGCGACGACGATGGTTACGTGACTGGTCCGGTGCTGGATTCGGTTGGCACGACCCATCGCGCGAGCCATCCAGCGCTTGAGAATCGGTCCATTGTCAATGGAACATCCTCGCACCACGAGGGAGTCCACATCCGACGTGCCCTTATTCTCTGCATTGGCCACAGCGGACAGTAGAAGTTTCCGAATGACACGCGCCGATCGCTTTGGCGTATGCTTGAGCATCGCCATCGCTTCATCGACTCGCTTGCCCCTCACGAGGTTGGCTACCACGCGCATCTTACGGGGCGAAATTCGCACATGCCTGCAAACGGCTTTGGCTTCCATGTCTAAAGTTCCCGGCACCGAGCAATAACGAGGACGTGCGTGGACTTACCACGCATGTTCGTCCAAATTCAACCCGATTTTTTTGAGGGATCGCGAAAAAGTGCACAATTACTCTTTCGCGACGACCCGATCCTACTTCTTGGCTGGCGCTGCTGGCTTGGCTGGCGCTGCTGCCTTCGCCTTCCGGTCACCAGAGTGACCATGAAAGGTCCGAGTCTGAGCAAACTCACCAAGCTTATGGCCGACCATATTCTCGGTCACGAACACCGGGACGAACTTCTTGCCCTGGTGAACCGCAAACGTAACACCCACCATCTCGGGAACGATCGTGGACCGACGCGACCAAGTCTTAATGACCTTCTTGCTTTTGGTCTTTACTGCGTCGAGCACCTTCACCATCAGGTGCTTGTCAACGAATGGTCCCTTTTTAATCGAACGAGCCATCGTTTACTAACCCTTTGCGCCACGGCGACGGACGATGAACTTATCAGTCGCCTTGTTCTTCCTGGTCTTGTATCCCTTCGTCGGCATACCCCAGGGCGAACATGGATGGCGACCACCAGAGGAACGACCCTCGCCACCACCCATCGGGTGATCAACAGGATTCATTCCAACGCCGCGGTTGTGGGGACGCTGTCCCTTCCAACGCATGCGGCCAGCCTTGCCCCACTGAATGTTACCATGGTCAAGGTTGCCAACTTGGCCAACCGTCGCACGGCAGCTCATGTGAACTCGGCGAACTTCACCGGATGGGAGACGAACCTGCGCCCAGTCGCCCTCTTTTGCCATCAGCTGCGCTGAGCCACCGGCCGAACGAACCAACTGTCCACCGGCACCGATCTTTAGTTCGATGTTGTGGATGGCTGTTCCGAGCGGAATGTAGCGAAGCGGCAAGGAATTGCCAGGCTTAATATCCGCACTGTTCGCGGAGATGATTGAATCTCCAACGCTCAGCTTATCCGGACACAGGATGTAGCGCTTGTCGCCATCAGCGTAGTGCAGAAGAGCAATTCGGCAGCTACGATTCGGATCGTACTCAACCGCTGCAACCTTCGCAGGAACACCGGTCTTCTCACGACGGAAGTCAATCTGACGGTAGCGGCGCTTGTGACCACCACCATGGAATCGCGTCGTGATACGGCCAAAGTTATTCCGGCCGGCACGCTGAAGCTTACCACTGGTTAGCTTCTTTTCGGGAGAGTCTTTCGTAATCTCCGAAAAGTCAAACCCAGTCATTCCACGCCGGCCCGGTGAGGTCGGCTTGTAAATCTTGATGCCCATCAGACGCCCTCGAAGAACTCGATCTTATTGCCTGGCTCAAGGGTAACGATGGCCTTTTTCCAATCGGAGCGCTGTCCGACAAAACGGCCCATCCGCTTTACCTTACCCCGCACGTTGATCGTACGCACGTCGGCAACCTTGACGGAGAAGAGAACTTCCACTGCGCGACGAACTTCAACTTTGTTCGCCTCGCTGTGAACTTCGAAGAATACGGTGGCGCGAGCAGAATCACCCTCGCCAATCTGCTTCAGACGACTCCCCTTTTCGGTCAAAAGGGGCCGCTTCACAATCTGATGCGGCTTCATCACACCCCTCCAGCAGCCTGCACAGTTGCAGACAGGCGAGCCTCGATGGTTTTGGCCGACTTCACAGTCAGGACCAACGAGGGGTATTTCAGGATGTCGTACGTGTTCAGCCCTTCAATAGGAAGGTACTTTGCCGACGACAAGTTGCGCATCGCCTTGCTGACATTGACAGCATCCGCAGATCCGACAACAAGAGCCGACGTGGCACCGACGTCACTCAGCACACCTTGGGCAAGCTTCGTCTTCGCGCCCTGAAGAACGAAGTCCTCCAGGATTACGATCTTCTGCTCAGTTGCCCGAACTGTCAGAGCGGAACGCAGCGCCGCCTCTCGTACTTTCTTCGGAACCGAGTAAGAGTAATCGCGCGGCTTCGGCGCGAAGACCTTTGCTCCACCGACAAAGTTCGGAGCACGAGTTGAGCCCTGGCGGGCATTACCCGTACCCTTTTGCCGATAGGGCTTCTTTCCACCACCACGCACTTCTCCTCGACGAAGAGTGCAATGAGTGCCTGCACGGCGGGAAGCAAGCTGTTGCTTTACCACTTCCCACAGCACATGTTCTTTAACCTCTGCGGCGAAGACGTCATCAGCGAGTTCAATCTCGCTAACTTTCTTGCCCTGTAGGTTTACAACGTCGAACTTGGCCATGATTGTTATCCACGCAGGCTAGGATCAGGTCTTGATCTCGACATCAACGCCCGCCGACAAGTCTAGCTTCATCAGCGCGTCAAGCGTCTGCTGAGTCGGATCCAGGATATCGAGGAGTCGCTTGTGCGTTCGAATCTCAAACTGCTCACGCGACTTTTTGTCGATATGGACGGACCGCAGCACACAGTACTTATTGATCTGGGTTGGAAGCGGGATTGGACCCGCAACCTTGGCCCCAGTTCGTTTTGCCGTGTCCACAATCTCACCGGCCGACTGGTCGAGAAGCTTGTGGTCGTAGGCCTTGAGCCTGATGCGTATCTTGGGCGTTGTCATTAGCTCGCTCGCTTACCCGAAGGCGCTTACTCAATAACCTGGGTCACAACACCAGCGCCGACGGTACGACCACCCTCACGAATGGCGAAGCGGAGCTGAGGCTCGACGGCAACCTTGGTGATCAACTCGATCTCCATCTGGATGTTGTCGCCAGGCATAACCATTTCAACACCATCCGGCAGACGGCAGATGCCAGTCACGTCGGTGGTGCGGAAGTAGAACTGCGGCCGATAGTTCGTGAAGAACGGAGTGTGACGACCACCCTCTTCCTTCTTCAGAACGTAGACTTCGGCCTTGAACTTCTTGTGCGGGGTAATCGAGTTCGGCTTGGCAAGAACCTGGCCACGCTCGATTTCTTCACGCTTCACACCACGAAGCAGACAGCCAACGTTGTCGCCCGCCTCACCCTGATCGAGAAGCTTGCGGAACATTTCAACGCCGGTGACCGTAGTCTTGCGGGTATCAGCAAACCCGATGATCTCAACTTCGTCACCAACCTTGCAGATGCCACGCTCGATACGGCCAGTGACAACGGTTCCACGACCCGAGATCGTGAAGACGTCTTCAATCGGCATCAGGAACGGCTTCTCGGTCTCACGAATCGGCGTCGGGATAAACGTATCGCACGCCTCAAGCAGTTTGATGATGGAACCATCACCGATATCGCTTTGAATTCCCTGCAGAGCCTGGAGAGCCGAGCCACGAATGATCGGAGCGGTGTCCCCTGGGAACTGATACTTGTTGAGCAGGTCTCGAATCTCGAGTTCAATCAGCTCGAGCAGCTCAGGATCGCCGTTCACATCCACCTTGTTCAAGAACACAACAAGCTGCGGAACGTTGACCTGGCGCGCAAGAAGAACGTGCTCGCGGGTCTGCGGCATCGGACCATCAACAGCAGACACAACCAGAATGGCGCCGTCCATCTGAGCAGCACCAGTGATCATGTTCTTGACGTAGTCGGCGTGTCCAGGGCAGTCCACGTGAGCATAGTGACGATTGGAACTCTCGTACTCGACGTGAGAAACCGCAATCGTCATGATCTTGCTCTCATCACGACGACCCTGCGACTCAGAAGCCTTGGCAACCTGATCGTACGAGATTTCTTTCGCACCACCGAACTTGGACGACGCAACCTTGGTAATGGCCGCTGTAAGAGTGGTCTTACCATGGTCAACGTGACCAATGGTTCCGATGTTCACGTGGGTTTTTTTGCGGTTAAATTTCTCTTTAGCCATAGCGATATCCCTCTACCCTGCTCTT
The DNA here is from genome assembly GCA_937868485.1 of uncultured Myxococcales bacterium. Taxonomy (GTDB): domain Bacteria; phylum Myxococcota_A; class Polyangia; order Palsa-1104; family JAEUJZ01; genus JAEUKA01. Next base: position 8,480 of record CALMML010000212.1, read on the forward strand.
CGCTGCTGTCTCTCGTCGGGCGCCAGTTATCGAGACGTTGTGTTCAAAAGATTAAAAGCTTTTGCAGCGGCTCTGTGTCAGCGCCCGAGCCGCCGTGGCCAGTTCTACCAGCGGTAATGCGCAAAGGCCTTGTTTGCCTCAGCCATCTTGTGGGTATCTTCACGCTTCTTTACGGCGTTCCCACGATTCTGCGAAGCGTCGAGGATCTCAGAAGCAAGCTTCTCGACCATCGTCTTTTCGCCACGTCCGCGTGCATAGGAAACCAACCAGCGCATGCCAAGCGCCTGGGAACGGTCCGGACGAACTTCAACCGGAACCTGATAGGTCGAGCCGCCGACTCGGCGAGACTTGACTTCAAGCTTCGGCCGAACATTGCCCATTGCCCGCTCGAAGACCTTGATCGGATCTTCCTTCGCTCGCTCCGCCACCTTATCAAAGGCACCGTAGACGATCTGCTCGGCAACAGGCTTTTTGCCCATCTCCATCACCGTATTAATAAACTTGGTGATACGACGACGGACATCGTCGGGCTGTTCGGTAAACTTTGGATCGGGGAGCACTTCCCGCTTGGGAACTTCACCTTTGCGTGGCATCGCTTTTCCTCGCGCCTATCACTTGGGCCGCTTGGCGCCGTACTTCGAACGACCCTGGCGACGGTTTGCGACGCCCGCCGTATCGAGCGTACCGCGAACAATGTGATAGCGAACACCCGGCAGGTCCTTCACACGGCCACCGCGGATCAGCACAACAGAGTGCTCCTGCAGGTTGTGACCTTCCCCGGGAATATAGGTCGTCACTTCGATCTGGTTGGTCAACCGAACACGCGCAACCTTACGGAGCGCAGAGTTTGGCTTCTTCGGCGTCGTCGTATACACGCGAACGCACACGCCACGCTTTTGCGGGCATGACTTGAGGGCGGGAGCAGAGGTCTTGCGCGTCTGCTTGATGCGGCCCTTCTTGACGAGCTGATTGATCGTAGGCATCCGATCGGTTCCTTAAATCCGCCGTGTTTTACGTCTTCGTGCGCAAACACAAAGAGAAGCGCAGTATACGGAGGGTCTGTGGTTAGTCAACAAAAAGATCTTGCGATCTGTCTACTTATGCGCTTCTCCGACGGGAAGTAAACTTCCCATCGCCCTCTTTCTATTCCTCTGCACCACCACCAACAGCCACTTGCGGAGCCGTTGCTGAGGCATCTGCGATCGCGATCGCAGGTTCCATTCGATCGGCAACTGGCGCTGGCTCGTCGACGGTGATATTGATCGACAGGCGTCGATAGGTCGGAATTCCCGTACCAGCAGGAATCAGTCGACCCATGATCACGTTTTCCTTGAGGCCGCGCAGGTAATCCACCTTTCCGCAGATCGCTGCTTCCGTAAGGACCTTGGTGGTCTCCTGGAAGGACGATGCAGAGATGAACGACTCCGTCGACAAGGACGCCTTTGTAATACCCAAAAGCAGCGGCTCACCGCGCGCAGCTTGACCACCGTTGGCCATTACGCGCTCGTTCTCTTCCTCGAAGAGGTGTCGCTCGACCTGCTCATCGACCAGGAAGTTGGTATCACCGACGTCAACGACCCGCACGCGGCGCAGCATCTGGCGAACGATCACCTCGATGTGCTTGTCGTTAATCTTCACGCCTTGCAGACGATACACTTCCTGCACTTCGTCGACGAGATACTTGGCCAGCGCCTTCTCACCCAGCACGCGCAAAATGTCGTGAGGATTCGAGCTGCCGTCCATCAGGGGCTCGCCGGCTTTGACGCGATCGCCATCACGAACAGACAAGTGCTTGCCCTTCGAGATGAGGTAGTCGCGCGGCTCGCCGATTTCCGGCGTGATGATGACCTTGCGCTTGCCTTTGGTGTCCTTGCCGAAGCTAACAATGCCGTCGATCTCGGAGATCACCGAGTGTTCCTTCGGCTTGCGCGCTTCGAACAGCTCAGCGACACGCGGCAGACCGCCGGTGATGTCCTTCGTCTTGACCGTTTCGCGAGGAATACGAGCGATGATATCGCCTGCCTCAACGCGCTCACCGTCCTGAACGGAGATGTTTGCACCCACCGGTAGGAAGTAGCGCGCTTCCTGGTTCGTTCCAGGAATCTTTTTGGTCTTCCCAGAGTCGTCTTTCAGCGTGATACGCGGTCGCGTGTCCGCATCCTTCGACTCGATGATGACCTTACGAGACAGACCGGTGTGCTCGTCGAGCTGCTCTTGCATGGTCACGCCATCGAGGACGTCGCCATACTTGATGATGCCCGAGACTTCCGTAAGGATCGGCAGCGAGAACGCGTCCCACTCCGACAGAAGCCGCTTCGGCTCCACCTTCTGACCTTCGCGAACGTACAGCTTGGCACCGTAGGTCAGTGCGTAGCGCTCTCGCTCACGACCCGAGTCATCGACGATCAGCAGCTCACCGTGGCGGTTCATGACCACCAGGAATTCACGCTCGTTCGGATCGGTCGCTTCCGGGTTCACCTTCACAACAATCTGGGTGTTCTCAAGCTTCACGAAGCCTGCGCTGCGTGACTCCAGGTTGCTCGACTGAATACGAACCTGACCGACACCGCCGATGTGGAACGTACGCATCGTGAGCTGCGTTCCAGGCTCACCGATCGACTGCGCTGCGATGACACCAACCGCTTCGCCGATGTTCACCAAGTAGCCGCGCGCCAGGTCACGTCCGTAACACTGAACGCAGATTCCACGACGCGTCTGGCAGGTGAGCACCGAGCGAATCTTCACGCGATCGATGCCGGCGTTCTCGATGAGCGCCACTTTTTCTTCGGTGATCTCGGTGTTGGCCGGAACGATCACATCACCGCTGTACGGATCGACGATGTCTTCGAGCGGTACACGACCGAGGATGCGATCGCCAATGCGCTCGATGATTTCACCGCCTTCAACAAGCGGAGTCGTCTCGATGCCTTCCATCGTCCCGCAGTCATAGTCGGCAATGATGCAGTCTTGCGCGACGTCAACCAGACGACGGGTCAGGTATCCCGAGTTTGCAGTCTTGAGTGCGGTATCGGCGAGACCCTTGCGCGCACCGTGCGTCGAGATGAAGTACTGGAGAACCGACAGACCTTCACGGAAGTTCGTGGTGATCGGCGTCTCGATGATTTCGCCCGACGGCTTCGCCATAAGGCCACGCATACCGGCCAGCTGACGAATCTGCTGCTGCGAACCACGAGCACCCGAGTCCGCCATGATGAAGATCGGGTTGAAGGACTGAAGTCGCTTCTCCTCGCCTCGGCCATCACGGAAGATCTGCGTGCTGATCTCGCCCATCATCTCAGAGGCAACGCGCTCTGCCACCTGGGCCCAGATATCAACGACTTTGTTATAGCGCTCGCCGTCGGTGATAAGACCTTCGTTATACTGGTCTTGAATCTCCGTCACTTCTTTTTCGGCTTGTTCCAGGAAGTGCTTCTTCTTCACTGGAATGCGCATGTCATCGATGCAGATCGAGATACCCGCCGCCGTTGCATGCGAGTAACCGAGCGTCCGCAGGCGATCGGCAATCAGAACGGTTTCTTTCTGATCGCAGATTCGGTAGCAGGTATCGATCAGCTCTCCGAGCTGCTTCTTGCCCATCGTTCGGTTGACGAGCTTGAAGGGCAGCGCCGCCGGAAGCACGTCCGCAAGCAGCACGCGACCGCAAGTGGTATCGACGAGCTTGGTCTTCTCGGGCGCGTTTCCATCTGGATTGACCATACGAACCTTGATCCGCGCTTGCAGATCCAGTCCGCCGTGGTCATACGCCATCCGCACTTCTTCCGGAGAAGAGAAGACTCCCGAGGGAGCCTCTCCCTTCTTCGCTTCGCGGTATTCGCCTCTCACAAAGCTGCGATCACGGGTCATGTAGTACAGACCCAGAACGATGTCTTGTGAAGGAATGATGATCGGCTTGCCGTGTGCTGGGCTCAGGATGTTGTTGGTCGACATCATGAGCACGCGCGCTTCCATCTGAGCTTCGATGGAAAGCGGAACGTGCACGGCCATCTGGTCACCGTCGAAGTCTGCGTTGAAGGCTGCGCAGACGAGCGGGTGCATCTGGATCGCCTTGCCTTCGATCAGAACCGGCTCAAAGGCTTGGATACCAAGACGGTGCAGCGTTGGCGCACGGTTGAGCAGGACCGGATGCTCGCGGATGACTTCCTCGAGGATGTCCCACACTTCCGCGCGCTCTTTGTCCACCATCTTTTTGGCGCTCTTGATGGTGGTAACAAGCCCTCGCTCTTCCAGCTTGTTGTAGATGAACGGCTTGAACAGCTCGAGCGCCATTTTCTTCGGCAGACCGCACTGGTGAAGGCGCAGTTCTGGACCGACGACGATGACGGAACGACCGGAGTAGTCAACACGCTTACCGAGCAGGTTCTGACGGAACCGTCCCTGCTTGCCTTTGAGCATGTCCGACAGCGACTTCAGCGGTCGCTTGTTCGGTCCGGTGATGGTCTTGCCACGACGACCGTTGTCAAACAGCGCATCCACGGCTTCCTGAAGCATCCGCTTTTCGTTGCGAATGATGATCTCAGGAGCGTTCAGCTCTTGCAGACGCTTAAGTCGGTTGTTGCGGTTGATGACGCGACGATACAGATCGTTCAGATCGCTCGTTGCGAATCGACCACCATCGAGCGGAACCAGCGGACGGAGATCCGGCGGAATCACCGGAATCACCTCGAGCATCATCCACTCGGGCTTGTTCGTCGACTCACGGAACGCTTCCACAACCTTCAGGCGCTTCGCGATCTTCTTGCGCTTCGCCTCGCTCGTCGCATCGCGCATTTCACCGCGCAGCTGCTCCGCGAGCTGATGAATGTTGATCTTGCGCAGCAGATCACGAATCGCGTCGGCACCCATACGGGCTTCAAACGCTTCTTCGCCGCCTAGCTCTTCCGCCAGCTTCTGGTAACGATCTTCGGTCAGAAGCTCGCCGACCTGCAGACCCGAGTTGCGCGGCTCGACGACGACATACGACTCGCAGTACAGAACCTTTTCGAGTTCCTTGAGCGTGATGTCGAGCAAGTTGCCAATGCGGCTCGGTAGCGACTTGAGAAACCAGATGTGCGCAACCGGAGTCGCCAAGGAAATATGACCGAGGCGCTCACGACGAACCTTGGACTGAATGACCTCGACGCCGCACTTTTCGCAGACGACGCCCCGGTGCTTCATGCGCTTGTACTTGCCGCAGTTGCACTCGTAGTCCTTCACTGGCCCAAAGATCTTGGCGCAGAAGAGGCCATCACGCTCCGGCTTGAAGGTCCGGTAGTTGATGGTCTCTGGCTTCTTCACCTCACCATGAGACCACTCGCGGATCTTGTCTGGCGACGCCAGGCTAATGCGGATGGCGCTAAACGAAAGCGGGTCTTTGGGCTTCTCGAAGAAGTTAAAAAGATCCTTCACGAGACCTCTCCTTGAAAGTGCGAGCCTACCGCGTTAGGAAGCAGCGCCAATCTTGGCAACCACTTCACGAGCCATCTGCTGGACCGCCGACGAGGCCGTGTCCTTCTGAGGTGCGCTCGGGTCTTCAATCAGCTCTACGTTGAGACACAGCGACTGCAGTTCCTTGAGCAGCACGTTGAACGACTCTGGCAGACCAGACTCGAGGTTGTGCTCGCCCTTCACGATCGACTCGTACATCCGCGTGCGGCCTACGACGTCGTCGCTCTTGACGGTCAAGAACTCTTGCAACGCGTACGCAGCTCCGTACGCTTCCATCGCCCAAACTTCCATCTCTCCGAGACGCTGGCCACCGAACTGAGCCTTGCCACCAAGCGGCTGCTGGGTCACAAGCGAGTACGGTCCAATCGACCGGGCGTGGATCTTGTCGTCGACCAAGTGGTGCAGCTTCATGATGTACATGACGC
>CALMML010000213.1 GCA_937868485.1 uncultured Myxococcales bacterium
GAACCCAGGACCTACGGTTTACGAAACCGTTGCTCTACCGCTGAGCTACAGTGGCAAAAACGAGTGGAAGTCTACTTAGCTTCTCATCCTGCGGCAAGACAGAAAAACGACTAGGCGTGCTTTTTTCGGGCACTGCGCTCGCTCTTGGGGGAGACATGCTGGCTGATGCGTCCCGTTGACTTGGTACGTACTCGCTCTTTCCCGCTCTTCTTCGTCGCTGGTGGCTTGGGCGGAGGCTTTTTAAAGAACGAAGTCGCCGTCTCATCGATGGACTCTGAGCGTCGATCCACACCCGGATCAAACTGGCGTAGGTAGGCACAGCGCGGCTCTTCCACCGTCGGTGTTACCTTGTGATCGTTCCAGAGCTGCTCTTCCAAGTGCTTGTAGTTTGCGTAGCTCTCGACGAAAAAGTCGATCTCTCGACGACGGATGCCGCCGCCGGTGTCGTCGGCTCTGACGCAGCCATCATGGAGCGTTCCGTCGGGAAGCTTCATTCCGCGCAGCTCAGGCATATACAGCGGCGTTCCGAGCGGCACCCAGCGAGGATCGACCGCTACCGACCGAAACGGCAGAAGCGCGCGCTGCTGACCACCTTTGCCAAACGGATGCGACTGCGGATCGAGCGTCTGGTAGCAGGTTCCAATTCCGTAGGCGCAGCGTCCGTCGTAGTTGATGAGCCGTCCGTCGCGCAGCACACCGGAGCCTTCGAGCCGTAGCTCGAACACGAACGCACGCGGGAACCGGCCAATCGGGAAGCCTTGGCGCGTGTAGATTTCGATCTCGTAGGGTTCGTTGGCGTATTCAGACTCGTAGGCCAGCCAGTAATAGGTCAGCTTGTACGTACCTTGCTCACCGAGCGGATAGCCGCAGCATCCCTTTTCTTTTCCCGTCGGTGCGAGCTTGGCAAACACGCTGTGCGGCTGCTTGCTGCTCCCTTCGTCGTCCACCGGCACACTGCGTAGGCGATCCGAGCCAAGTACCGACAGCACCGACATGGGCAGCGCGCTGCCGGCAACCAGGCCGCTCACTGCCGATAGTGCAATGCCGTCCGCCGTTTCTGGCGTCGCAAGCAGGAGCCAGGCTGTAAGCGAGATTCCAATCATGAGCGCTTTTTACAGAATACTCGCAATGTCATGTGGGCTCATAGCGACAGTGGACGGAAGCCGAACAGCCGAAGCCGGCGCAGCAGCACATCAAGCAGAAGCAGGCCAATCGACGCCATGACAAGCTGCGGCCACAGCGCGCGCAGGTAGCGGATCTTTTCTTCGCCTGGTGACAGCGCATCGCTCACCTTGTGCAGCGTCTGTCCTTGGGTCAGCGCTGCGACCTGCGAAAGCAGCGCATCATCCGGCGGCAGCGCCAAGTATTCACGCGGGTAGGGCAGCGACAGCGTTCCCCACGACTCCGCAACAACCGGTCCTGGCGTCGCGGGATTGGGGGACGGGCTGCGATGAACGGCGCGCAGCAAAAACGATCCCACGCGATGGAGTCGAACCTCTGCTTCGTAGCGACCTGGCGCGGTCAGCGACATCGGCTTGCGCAGCAGCACATCACCCTTGCCCGCAATCAAGCCAAGGCCATCACTCGACGGTGAGATCACTTCCAAATCGGTCTGGAGTCCCGACAAAAAGCGATCATCGGCAGACACTGCATCGACGCGCACACGCAGAAACGGCGCAGACACTGTGGTCTGCAGCTCGTAGCCGTGGCCGCTGCGCTGACCGTCATGACGCATCGATGAGCGCACAAGCTGGGCCCAAAACTTTGCGTAGCCTGGCCAGCGCAGCCAGTCCACCGCCCAGCGATTCTTCGCGTCACTGGTGAACGCGACCGCTTGGCCAAGTCCTTGTCGCCAGCGCGCGAGCAGTGGCTCTCCGAGCGGCGACACCAAGATCACTTCCGCCAGCGGCTTGGCCTTCGTCGACACATATCCACGCAGCGGCGGCGCTTGCTCGATCTGAACACCATCGAGCAGCTCGACGAACTTGCTGACTTTGGGCACCACGCGCTCCTCGATGAGCGCCGAGCGAGCCACTTGCGTGGTTTCCTTCGTAAAGATCTTCGGCACCGACGAAGCGTCTTGCGTGAAGTAGAAGCGTCCGCCGCCGTGCTCGGCAATCGCGGTGAGCAGCGTCTGATCCGCACCTGCTCCGACGCCCACCGTCGAGACGGTGATCTTGTTTTGCACCATCTGATCCGTCAGCTCCAGGATGCCTTGGTATTCGGCTTGTCCGTCGGTGAGCAAGATGACGTGCTTGATCTTGGCATTGGCTGAAACCAGCTGCTGATACGCCTCGTTGAGCGGTGGCAGAAGCTGCGTTCCTCCGCCCGCCGTCAGTCGCGCGATGTCCGTTGAGATCCGAATGCGGTTTTGCGCGCGCTGAAGCCGAACCAGCGGAATCGCTTGGCTATCGAACGCCACGACGCCAATCAGGTCATCGGGAGCCAGCATCTCTGCCGTCGCCCGCGCGGCGTCTTTGGCAAGCTCCAGCTTGGGACCATTCATCGACGCTGAGCGATCGATACACAGCACCAGGCCGAGGCTGGGCTGCTCTCGCTTTTTTTCCTGTTCAAACCGCACCGGCAGGAGCTTTTCAAGCTGCGTTCCTTGATATCCACCCGACCCGAAGCTGTTTTCTCCGCCGACCATCACAAAGCCGCCGCCGAGGTCGCGCACATACGACTCGATCGCGAGCATCTGCGCCTGACTGACCAGCGTCGCGGACACATCGGACAGCAGCACCAGATCGAACGGCAGCAGCTCTTTGGCGGACGATGGCATGCCATGCGGTCCGCGCGTCTCGACCTCGATGTTTTCACGCTGCAGCGCCTGCGTGAGGAATGCTTTGGCGCTCGCTTCGCCTTCGATGTACAGCACTCGAGGCCGACCCTTCGCCAGCACCGACAGCACCGCTTGGTTGTTGTCCGCGATGGTGTCTTGCAGCGGCGTGACCGGCTGTCCCGTCGTCGGCTTGGGTCCAAGCTTCGCCAGGTAGGTGATCGCTCCCGGTGACTTTGGCTCTGTGCGGAAGCGAATCATGTTGCGGCCTGGAACCAGCGCCACGTCGCGATGATCGTCCTCGGGATTTGGTGTTCCATTTTGGAACAGATCGACCCGCACCGACTGCGCAATGCTGGAATAGACCTCGGCTTCGAGCGTAAGCGGCGCACCGACTTTGAGCTGGGCATCCACCGATGGTCCACCGCTCATGCGAAGCTCACGCAACAGCACTTCCGGCGCAGAGCTGGCTGCATATGGGACGACGCTGACTGATACCTTTCGCTTGGCGGCTGCGACGGCTTCTCCGAGCACATCACCTTCGGTCTGATTTCCGTCAGAAAACAGGATGGTCCGACGCAGCGTTCCCGGCGCGTGCAGTCCGTACGACATCTGAATCGCGGCTTGCAGGTTGCTCCCGCTGCGATCCACTTCGTCGAGCTGAGACGGGCTCTGGGGCAGGCGCAGCGAGGGCAGCGGAACCCCGGGCGCGGGCAGTGGCAACAGCCGAGGTCGGCCCGCAAAGCGAATCAGGTGAAGATCGTCGCCTCGGCGGTGCGTCTCTTCGCGCAAGGACTCTAGCTGCTTGGTCACGGTCGCAAGCTGCGTCGCTGACGCTGAATCTGAGACATCGACGAGCGCCACCACCGACAGCTTTTGACGCTCTCCCAGCAGCGACGGCTGAGACAGCGCCAGGCTCAAGCACGCAAGCAGCACACTCCGCGTCACAAGCTGAAGCCACAGCTGCCGCCTGGACATGTCCGTCAGCGATACGAGCAGTCCCGGCACAAGCCATGGCAGAAGCGACAAAAGGAGCAGCCACAGCGGATGCTCGATGACCACGACGCGACTGCGCAGCGGAACAGCCAGCCCATTACCGACGGCACCTCGCAGCGACTCACCGAGCAGCGCTTGTCCCGATGACAGCCACTTCGGTGCCCACAGTCCCAGCCCGAGCAGCGCATATCCACCCGACAGAAGCAGTGCCGACAAAAGCGCGGCAGCCAGCGTGGGAATCAGCAGCGTCAGCCGACCGCGACGAAACGCAATCACACACAGCACAGCACTGACCAGCACGTAGCCAGCGCCCAGCAGTCCAAGCTGCGATCCGTGAAGTGGCGCGCTCATACCGTCCACCTGCGATGATAAGTCCACCACTCAACAAACAGGAGCAGCGCCGCCACAAGCAGCAGATAGGGCCACAGCGTTCGTCGCAGCGCTTGCTGTCCTGCGTCGGGCGGAAGCAGGCGCGATTGCTGCAGCGAAAGCTCGTGCCGAAGCACCACGGCGGACTCCTCTGGATCGAGCAGGTTGAGCGCGAGCGTCCAGCTTCGCAGCAGCTCAGGCACACGCAGCGAATAAAACCCGGTCCTTTCACCGTACAGCTTCACCACGCCTTCGTGAACTGGCACCGGCGACAGCTGACCACCTGGAAGCGTCAGATCGGCTTGCCGAATCTGCACTAGCTGCGCGTCCGATGTCTGGTTCGCTCTGCGCGACGGTCCACCTCGCAGCGGCACGACCAGCGTCGTCCCGGTTCGGAAGCTGCCGAGATCCTCATCGACATCGCCCGCAAACCAGTCCATCGCGTTCATCAGCATCACCGGGAACGCCACCCGCAGCGGAAAGTCGCTCTGTCTGACATCAAAGCCAATCGCGAGGCTTCGTCGGATTCCCGTCGGTCCAGGCTGCTCACGCGCAACCACAATCGGGTCTTTGACCATCTGCGCCAGCGCTCGGTCATACGGACCCAGTCGGAACACCGACGCACGGCTCATGTTGATATCGGCGAGCGAGACCCAGCGAAGTACCGGATGCTGATCGTCGATGTCCGACAGATATGGAGCCGTTACGCTCTTTGCGACGGAAAACGGACTGTCAACGCCTTGCGGGTCTAGGTAAATCGCGTGAACCTCGGGTGGCTTCGCGGGCGTCCACGCATCAAACAGCACCGCGTCGTAGTGCAGCGCTTTGTCGTCGGAATACTGCGCGGGCAAGAGCTTATCGATCTGCAGGTGATTTTCTTCGCCAGCACTTGCCGCGAGCAGCGCACCTTCCAAAAACAGGTTGCCGCGCGTCACCATCAGCAGCTTTACGCGCTGGCGCTCGGGGAGCACTGCGTAGGCATGATTGTCCGTCGGCAGCACATCCACCGCTCCGTCGAGCAGCGTCAGCGTCGCTTCCAGGTGCGTACCCGCGCCCGACAGGCTGGGATAGAGCTTCCGCGTCTGCTCACCCGGGACAAGCTGAAGCTTTTGTACGTCGACCAGCTCACCTTCTTGACGAAGCTCTAGCTGGGCCGCTCGCGCCGCTGGAGCAGCACCTGGCGACGGGAAATACGACAGCTGAAGCAGCACCTCGTAGCTTAGGCGATTGCGACGATAGCGACGCACCGCAAAGGATGTAATCGCCGCGTTGCCATCGCTCGGTTGCAGCTGAGCCTGCGTCGGCAGTGGCACAAAACGTACATCGATCCCGACGGGTTTGTACTGGAGCGCTGTCTCGTCAAATCCTCCGTCGGAAAACAGCACCACTTGCGGATGAGGTCGGCCTTGCAAGAGCGCTTGCGCCAGCAGCAGCGCCGCCGGAAGATCCGCGCTCGTATCTTTCGCGGTCACTTGGCCAAGCTGCGTCATCAGCTCGCGCTCGTCGTCGGAAAATCCGCCGAGCGGTGCCGGTCTGCCATCCAGCTGCACGACGACCGCTAGATCATCGCCATGCAGTCCACGAATCAGCTGCTCGGCTGCGGCGCGCGACAGATCCAGCCGTGACTTGCCCGGCAGCGTCGGAATCTGCGCCTGCATCGACGCAGAGGCATCTATCAACAGGACCAGCGAGCGTCCTTCCGAGGTCCGTCCCAGCCGAGGATCTCCGAGCGCCAGCGTCAGAAGTCCCAGCACGACGAGCTGAAGCAGCAGCGACAGCAGCCGAAGCAGCTTTTGCCACAGGCTCATCGCCTCGCTCTGTCCGAGCACTTTTTGCCACAGCGGTGAAAACGGCACTTCCAGCCGTCGACGCCTCTGCCGAAGCACGTAGAGCAGCGTCAGCATCGCCGTTCCTGCTGCGGCAATCGGCAGAAGCTGTCCCCACGGCAGGCCGAGCAGCGTAAACGGCGTCATCGGATAAAGCCCCCTTGGCGCAGGGCAGACAGCGTCAGATCGTCGAAGGGAAGGCTGGTCTCAGCGCGAATGTAGCTGACGCTGCGGCTCTTGCAAAAAGCAGCCAGCGTCTCGCAGTACTGCGTGTGTTCTTTTTTGTACGCGTCGATGAGCGACTGCGACAGCGTCACTTCTCGCAGCTCGCCGGTTTCCATATCGACGATCTCAATGTCGCCGCGCACCGACGGATTGACTTCCACCGGATCGATGATCTGGATCGCAGCGGGCTCGAAGCGGTGGTAGCGCAAAAGGTTCAGTCCTTCTTCGTAGCCGCTGTGATCGTAGAAGTCCGAAATCACGATCGCGATGCCACGTCGCTTGATGCGCTGCACGAACTCGCCGATCGAAGCGCGAAGATCGGTCTTTCCCTCGGGACGAAGCCCGGCCAAAAAGTCGAAGACCTTGAAGATCTGACCCTTGCCTCGCGAGGCGGGAAGCTCTGCCGACAGCCGCTCTCCCAGCCCGTAAATCGCCACGCGATCGAGGTTCGCCAGCCCGACGTACGCCAGCGCCGCCGTCACTTGCGCCGCATAGCCCAGCTTGGCAATTCGACCTTCGCCACTTCGCTTGAGCATCGGCACATCAGGCCGCCCACCGAGCCGCATCGACGCTGAGCGATCAATCAGCAGGTAGATGTGCAGATCTTCTTCTTGCTCAAACAGGCGCAGCAGCAGCCGATCCATTCGCCCATAAACCGACCAGTCGAGGTAGCGCAGATCGTCGCCCGCCGTGTAGTCGCGGTGATCAGCAAACTCGATGCCCGAGCCCTGACCTCGCGAGCGTCGTTCCGCGCGGCTCTTGCCTGCGAAGACTTTTTTGGCGACGACATGCAGGTATTCCAGCTGCTTCAAAAACTGCTGGTCAAAGCCCGCTTGTGCCGCCTGCGTCGATGCTGCGGTCTGATCCACGGGCTGCCTACGATCGCGCTCCGCCGGGCAGCGCTTCGGGGGTTTTCGCGATGATCGCGCTGATGATGTCGTCCGTCGAGACGCCTTCGGCCTGGCCTTCAAAGTTTAGGATCAGCCGATGCCGCAGCGCTGGACGCGCCACTTTGATCACATCTGCACACGACACCGCAAAGCGTCCGTCGAGCAGCGCCAGCACTTTGGCTCCGAGCAGCAGCGCTTGCGCACCACGCGGCGAGCCTCCGTAGCGAACAAAGCGCTTCACCAGATCGTTTTTGTCCGCCTTTTCGACCTTGCCACCGAGCGCTTTGGCCGCCTTGTCCGCGTCGGGATGCGTTCCCACCAAGATCCGCACCGCGAAGTCTTGCACCGACCGCGCCACCGGCACTTGCCGCACCAGGTTGCGTAGCTCGATAAGCTCGGGTCCACCGAGCACCTTCTTTGCGTGAATGTGCTGCGGACTGGTCGTCCGATCGAGGATCGTATGCAGCGCATCCGCCGACGGAAAATCGACCCGGAGCTTGAAGAAGAAGCGGTCCAGCTGCGCTTCCGGCAGCGGATACGTTCCTTCCATTTCCAGCGGGTTTTGTGTCGCCAGCACGAAGAACGGCTGCGGAAGCTGATACGTCGTCTTCGACACCGTCACCGTCTGTTCTTGCATCGTCTCGAGCAGCGCGGACTGCGTCTTTGGCGTCGCTCGGTTGATTTCGTCGGCCAGCACGATGTGCGCAAAGATCGGTCCACGCTGGAACTCAAAGTGCCGTCGTCCGCTCTCTTCTTCGACGAGAACGTTGGTTCCCAAGATATCGGCAGGCATCAGGTCCGGCGTAAACTGCACTCGAGAAAACGTCAGATCGATGGCTTCGGCCAGCGTCTTTACCAGCATCGTCTTGCCCAGCCCCGGCACACCTTCGAGCAGGACGTGTCCACCCGACAGAAGCGCAATCACCACGCCTTCGACGATCTCTTCGTGACCGACGATGACGCGGGCAATCTCGTCGCGCAGCTTGCGGACGTTGCTGCGGAATCCCTCGATCTGCTGCGCGGCCTGCTGAGCCGTCGTGGTTTCTGCCACTTGCGTCACTTTTCACCTTCTCGCATCGCGAGTTATCACCAATTGTATCCGAGACTTGCGGCGCTTCGCACTCGACGTCCGCGTTTCTCTGTCGGAGACGCGGCTGCAAACGACGCGCTTGGGATCAGCGTCCGCTGCCCACGCCGTCACAGCGTAGCGACGCCATCATCTGCTGGATGATCTCTGCCGCACTCTGAGGCGTCTTCTGATCCATGATCGAGCCGAACCGTCGCAGAATCACCACCTGGCCCGGCGACACCGCTTTCGCTGCTTCGACCAAGTAAAAGTGACGATGCATGCGCAAAAAGCGCTCTTTGGCCTTCTGGTATTCGCGCTGCTGGTCTTTGAGCTTTTCCAGCGCATGTCGCTCTGCTCGTCGGAACGCGTCACGCTCTGCTTGGTTGCGGAAGTCATCAATGCCGACCCACACGAGCGGACTGACGTTTCCCGACGGAATGCCAAACATTGGAAGCTGGGCGACGACATCTTCTTGGCGAAGCTCTTGCCGGGGCACGCTCAGCGGACTGACCTGCGCGGCTCCGTGTGGCGTCGGAAGATACGAGAGTCGAACCTGCCAGCCGTCTTTTTCTGCCTGACCCAGCACCTGAATCTTGCCGTGAAGCTGCTCGACATCACTCGGGAGCGCGTAGTCGAACAGAAACGCCAGTCGCTGCCTGACGAGCCGATGTGTCTCGTCTGCAAACGCATCTTTGAGCAGCGGCGCGGTGTCGTCGTTCCCGGGCAGCGCGTAGAACTCCGCCCACACTTCCCCGTCGACTGAGTCGTCGCACGTCGCAAGCTCGGCCCGCTGACCGCGAAACTCGAACGGATCGTAGGACGTGACGCGGTGTGCGTAGCCGTTTGGAAACTGCACCGTGCAGCGAAATGCCGTCGCTGTGTACGCTTTCTGTCGCTGAAGTGCCAAGTATCGCTCGGTCTGGGCTGCTGCTTTCCGCTGCGAGCTACTTCGCCACACGATGAGCAGCGACGAAATCACCAACGCAAAAGCAATCATCGACCAAAGTTGCATGGACTTTTCTGAACGTCTTCCGTCTGGGGATGCGTCACTCATGTCGGACCTACGTCGTCTGTCAGTGTAGTGCGGCTGGCGGAGCGAAGCGCCACAAACGGACGAGGAAACCAGCGAAGACGGCTACCAATCAGCACAACTCCGTCGGTGGATACACCCAGCGAGTCGCCTTCTTCCAAGAGCTCAAAACAGGCCCACGGCACGCTCGGAACCAGCGACTGCACAATGCCGCGATATCCCTGCGGAAACGCCGCCGCGCGAGGATGTTCGATCGCAAAGTCTTCCGGCTGTGCGACGTGAATGCGAATCACCGAGTGACGCGGGTTCCAGCTGGGCGAAAGCGGCGCTTGCCACATCGCTTGGTAAAACGCTCGAGCCTGGATCGCTGCATCGCGCACAAAGACCTGCTCGTAGTCGCTGTCCGTAGGCTGTAGGGAGCGCAGAAACGACAGCCGCTCCAGCTCTCGTCCGGGTTCAATCAGCACGCGCAGATCGGTCTTGAGCCGCTCTGCAAGCTCAATCAGGTGGGTTGGCGATCCATCGGTCGGGACCGCAGGGGAGGGCACATCAGGCGAAGCGCTGGCCATGCTCGCTATGTTAGTGGCTTAGGTATTCAAAGACATCCTGATCGGTCATTCCGGCGGGTGCATTTGGAAACACTTCGTTGGCCGGAGCCTGAATCGTCGCCGCTGGCGCGGTCTCCGTCGCGGCTGGCTCTGTCGTCGCTGGAACCGTCGCTGCTGGCGTCGTCTCTGTCGCTGCTGGAGCCGTCTCTGTCGCTGCTGGCGTCGTCGTCGGAGCCGGATTGGCTGCTGCCCGCGCTTGATCTCGCTGTAGCTCGCGCGCTTTTTTGGCATCGTCGCCGCGCTTGTCCGAATCGACGCTCTCGACGCCGCTTTGAATGCCTTTGAGTCCGCCCGTCAGGATGTTGTTGAGGAACATCATCCCTTGGTTTTGCACGCCGTCTTTGCCCGGCGTCATCACGTCCACCGTCGAGTCAATCAGTCCACCGAACATGCCGCCGACCGAGTTTTTCAGCCCGCTTACTTTGTAGCGATCGCTCATCTCCGTCAGGTTGTCGCCCCACGTCGATGGCTTGGCACCCGGTGCGACCTGATCGGCACCGACCAGCGAGCGAAGCTTGTTTTCCACCAGTCGGTTTGACATCACGCCGTCTTTGACGCCACCGGCGACATCCTTGGCCCACTTGCCCTCGTTGAGGTTGTCTTCGCCGTGCTGGAGCAAGCTGTTCCAGATGTTGCCGCCGCTCCAGGTGTTGCCGTCCTTCAGCGTCTCGGTCACCGTCTCCAGCGCGTAGTTCTTCGCCGCTTTGCCGCCGCCCCCGATCAGCCCGTTGAGGAGCGACTGACCCATGCCAAAGTCCTGATCCTTCTTCGACGGATCGCCAAAGCCGGGGATCTTTTGCATCCACGCCATGCCCGGATGCGCCGCCGCAAAGTCTTTGTCCGCCAGCGTGCCCGGAAGCGAGCCCATCAGCCCGCCGAACGCGCCTTTGCCAAAGCCCATCAGACCGTCTTTGGCCATGTTTCCAAAGAAGTCGCCCGCGCCGCCTTCCCAGTTCTTGCGGCTGGTGGCTGCCGACGACACACCGCCGAGCCCGCCCTCGATTCCCTTCGAGAGGATGCTCATCTTCATCTTCTCGATTGCGCTCAGCTCAGCCGCTGCTTTGGTCGGATCGATCTTCAGCACGTTGCGCAAAAAGCCGTCCATCTTGGCGCCTTGCATCAGCTGACCGATGCCCGCCGTCGCCATGCCACCGGCCATGCTAAAGCCCGTGTCGACCAGATCGCCCTTTAGCTCGTCGCCGCCGTAGCCGCCGCCCTTGACCAGCGCTTTGGTCGTCATCATCGCCGCGCCGCTACCGCCCGCCACCAGCGCCGCCGCCAGCACCGGAGACGCCGCACCCGCTGTCGCAATCGTCAGCGCCACACCCGCCGTCACGCTCGCCACCGTGCCCGCCGCGTTCGCAATGGAGTCCGTCCGCTCTTGCAGCGACTTGGCGTCGATCTTGTTCCAGTCCGCGAGCTGGTTGATTTCCGCAAACTCAGCGCCATCGACCTTGCCGTCGCCTTCTTTGGCTTTGTTGTACGACGTGTTCAGTCGCTGGTTCTGACGGTCCAGGTCTTTGCCTGCTTCGCCGCCGAACGTATCGACGAAGAAGTTACGGATGCCGTTGCCGCGCTGATGCTGA